>NZ_CP132911.1:3387660-3716880 GCF_036320485.1 Dyella sp. A6 | reverse complement strand
GAATTTCGTCCAGCCACGGCAGGGGCGCTTGCGCGCTTAAGTGGACGGGTAAGTTTAGCAGGAGCGGCCCTGCTTACGTGCAGATATCCACACCTCTGTCCACAAGGCTGTCCACATGCCGGTATCGGGCGTATTTGACACTCTTGTCGCCAACCCCGCATAATCGCAAACCTTTTTCGTCTTTCATCGACCAACTCGGAGTACGCCATGAAGCGGACTTTTCAGCCCAGCAAGCTCAAGCGCGCCCGTACCCACGGCTTCCGCGCCCGTATGGCCACTGCCGACGGCCGCAAGATCCTGAACGCCCGTCGCGCCAAGGGTCGCAAGCGCCTGATCCCGTAAGCGGCCTGCAGATCATGCGTGCCGCCGGCTTGCCGCGCGATGCGCGGCTTCGCCGCGCCGCTGATTTCGCCGCTATGCGACAGGGCAGCGGCCGCCTTGGCGGCCGCTGCTTTTCTGTGCGCTATCGACCGAACAGCGTAGGCCAGCCCCGGCTGGGATTGGCCATTTCCAAGCGCGTTTCCAAGCGCGCAGTCGACCGGAATCGCATCAAGCGACTGGTACGCGAATCCTTCCGGCGTCACCGTGCCGGATTGCCGCCCATGGACCTGCTGGTGATGGCGCGCGAAATCGCCGTCGGCCTGCCGGGACCGGAGCTGCTGGCCGAGATCGATGCGCTCTGGCGCAAGCTTCCACCGTTGAAGCGAGACGGCGCGGCCGCCACAATGGCGTGCTGACCCTGCCCTCCCATTTTCCGCGGCCCGTTGTCGCGGCATCCATGACCGGATCTGTTCGGCGATGAATCAGACGCGCACGTTCCTTCTTTTTGCCCTGATGGCTGTGGCCTATTTCCTGTTCCTGGCCTGGGAAAAGGATTACGGCCCCCACCCGCCTGCTCCGGCCCCGGCAGCGAGCACGCCGGCGGCGACTTCGAGCGGCAGTGCCAGCGGCAGCGTGCCCACGGCGTCGGGTACATCCGTCGCCCCGGCGACGTCCGCACCGGCCATCGCCAATGGTCCTGCGCCGGCCAAGGCGGCCCCGGCCAAGCTCATCACCATCACCACCGATGTGCTGCGACTCACCGTGGATACCCGCGGCGGCACCGTAGTCCGCTCCGAGCTGCTGGACTATCCGGTGACGCCGCGCACCAAGAAAGATCCGGACCCGGCGCCGATCCGTCTGCTCGACGACAATCCTTCGCACTACTTCGCGGCCCAGGATGGACTGGTCAGTGCCGGCAGCGCCGCGCCCGACCACCGTGCGCTGTTCCAGGCCAGCCAGACCCAGTACACGCTGGCGCCGGGCAAGAACACGCTGGCCGTCGACCTGACCTGGACCGACCCTTCGGGGATCAAGGTCGTCAAGCGCTATACCGTGCATCGCGGCAGCTATGTGGTCGACCTCACCCAGCAGATCGACAACGGCAGTGCCAAGGCTTGGACCGGCAACGCCTATCGCCAGCTGCAGCGGGTGGAACCGCCGGCACCGCATTACAGCAACTTCCTGGCCCGGATCTCGGACCAGTCGCGGTTCGGCTTCTTCGGCGCGGCCTGGTATACGCCGGACCAGAAGTTCAACAAGCTCGCCTTCGACAAGTTCAGCAAGGACCCGCTCAGCGTCAGTGCCGCGGGCGGCTGGATCTCGATGATGGAGCAGTACTTCGTCGGTGCCTGGATTCCACCGGCGGGTGAACACGACACCTTCTCTACTGCCGTGGTGAACGACGGCAGCACGCCGCATTACCTGATCCGCAGCGTCGGTCCGCAGATCAGTGTGGCTCCCGGCAAGCAGGGCGAGACCAGCGCGCGCCTGTTCGTCGGTCCGAAACTGCCGGAAGTGCTTTCGGCCACCGCACCGGGCTTCCAGCTGACGGTCGACTACGGCATGTTCAAGATCATCGCCGCGCCGCTGCACTGGGTGCTGGCCAAGCTGGACAAGCTCACCGGCAACTGGGGCGTGTCGATCATCCTGCTGGTGCTGCTGATCAACCTGGCGACCTTCAAGCTGACCAATGCGCAGTACGCCTCGGCGGCCAAGATGCGCAAGCTGAAGCCGCGCATGGATGCCCTGCGCGAGCGCTACGGCGACGACAAGCAGAAGCTGCAGCAGGCCACGATGGAGCTGTACAAGAAGGAGAAGATCAACCCGATCAGCGGCTGCTTCCCGGTGCTGATCACCATTCCGATCTTCTACGGCCTGTACCACGTGCTGCGCGACAGCGTGGAGCTGCGCCAGGCGCCGTTCTTCGGCTGGATCCACGACCTGTCCGCCGCCGACCCGTACTTCGTGCTGCCGATCCTGTACGCGGTGCTGATGCTGTTGCAGCAGTGGCTGATGCCGCCCACCGCCGGCATGGACCCCACCCAGGCGAAGATGATGAAGTTCATGCCGATCATCTTCGCGGTGATCTTCCTGTTCTTCCCTGCGGGCCTGTGTCTGTACTACGTGGTCAACACGCTGTGCCGACTGTTCCAGCAGTGGTGGGTGATGCGCCGCCAGGATGCGCTGGACGCCGCCAAGGCCAAGGCCGCCTGAGCCTGACCGCAGGCCCTGCCTGCAACCGGCCGCGCTCGGGTCACCGGCGCGGCCGGATCGTATAGAGTCCCCGCATGGCCACGTCCACTGACACCATCGCTGCCATCGCCACGGCACCCGGGGCGGCTGGCGTCGGTGTCGTGCGCGTGTCGGGGCCGGCCGTGCCGGACATCGCGCAGACCTTCCTCGGTGGTCCGGCGCGCTCACGGCATGCCCATTTCGTGGCGTTTCGCGATGCGGATGGCGAGCTGATCGACCGTGGCCTGCTGCTCTACTTCGCCGCACCGGCGTCGTATACGGGCGAACACGTTCTCGAGCTGCAGGGACACGGCAGCCCGGTGCTGCTGGACAGCCTGCTGCGACGGTGTTGCGGACTGGGGGCGCGACTGGCCCGTCCCGGCGAGTTCACCGAGCGCGCCTTCCTCAACGGCAAGCTCGATCTGGCCCAGGCCGAGGCAGTCGCCGACCTGATCGCTGCGCGTTCCCGGGCCAGCGCCCGTGCGGCGCTGCAATCGATGGAAGGCGTGTTCTCGCAGCGGGTCGAGGCGTTGCTGCAGGCGTTGATCGCCCTGCGGGTGCATATCGAGGCGGCGATCGATTTCCCCGAGGAAGAGATCGATTTCCTCGCCGACCCGGCGATCACCAGCCAGCTGCAGACACTGCGCGAGGCATTGACCGCACTGCTGCAGGAGGCGCGGCGTGGCCTGCGCCTCAACGACGGTCTGCGGGTAGCGATCATCGGTCGTCCCAACGTGGGCAAGTCCAGCCTGCTCAATGCGCTGGCCGGCAGCGAACGCGCCATCGTGACCCCGATCGCGGGTACCACCCGCGACGTACTGCGCGAAAGTCTTGTGCTCGACGGCATTGCGCTGGAACTGGCGGACACCGCCGGCCTGCGCGATACCGAGGATGAGGTCGAACGCGAGGGCGTGCGCCGCGCGCAGGGCGAACTGCAACGCGCCGATGTGGCAGTGCTGGTCACCGACGACGCGCACGCCGATGCCGATCTTGGTTTGTTCGATGGCCTGCCGGCCGGGACCGAACGGCTGGTGCTGGTCAACAAGATCGACCTGGCCCAGGGCGCGCCGCGACAGCTGCAGCGGGACGGTACGCACTGGCTGTGGATGTCGGCGAAAACCGGAGCCGGGCTCGATGCCGTGCGCGAACGCCTCAGACAGATGGCCGGAGCCGGTGGCGGCGAAGGTGCGTTCAGTGCGCGCCGCCGCCATGTACTCGCGCTCGAGGCCACCGGCCGGCACCTCGATCAGGCTGCCGACGTGCTCCAGTCAGTCCGTGCTGGCGAGCTGGCTGCCGAGGAGCTGCGCCAGGCCCAGCATGTGCTGGGCGAAATCACCGGCGCCTACAGCAGCGACGACTTGCTCGGCGCGATCTTCTCGAGCTTCTGCATCGGCAAGTAACCCGCTGCGAATGTGCGCAGCCGGACAGCTGTGCTCAGCGGTCTTCCGCCACGAACTGCCGCACAGCCTCGGTGGCCTGCGCCACGCTCCACAGATCCGAGCCTGGCCCGATCTGGACTTCGACCATCGTGTAGCCATCCAGGGGCGCCTCGGCGAAGCCGTCGAACAGCCACCATTCGCCCGCTTCGGCCATGCGGCGATGACGTGCGGCAAGCACCTGCGGCTGGCCCGGCAGCCACAGCTGGAAGGCATTGGTATGCGGTCGCTGCGGGTGCACCCGCAGCTGCGGCAGGTGGTTCAATGCCGCGGCCAGTGCGCGCGCCTTTTCGACAAACACCGGCATGCGCGGCGCCAAGCGGTCGAGGCCATCCAGTGCACTGATCGCGTATGGCCAGGCAGTGACCAGATTGCCGCCGTAGCGGTTTTTCCACACACCGAGGGACGCGATGAAATCCGCCGACCCGGCCACCAGCGCGCCGCCCAGGCCGCCCAGTCCCTTGTAGTACGAAACGTAGACGCTGTCGGCGAGCGCGGCCAGTTCGGCCTCGCTGATGCCGTAGCCGGCAGCGGCTTCCCACAGGCGCGCACCGTCGAAATGCAGCGGTATCGCCTGTTCGCGGCACCACGCCGACATCGCGCGCAGTTCATCCAGCGGCGGCAACAGGAAGCCCGCGCGACGCAGCGGAAGCTCCACCACCACGACGGCCAGCGGTTCGGTGACCGCCTGCAGCGCAGCCAGTGAAAAGGGGCTATGACGTCCGAGCCGGATCGCATGCAGGCCAGTGACCCGCTCCACCGCGCCGGCTTCGTCGACATCCATGTGGCTCAACGGGTGGATCGCCACATTGCGACAACCGCGCTGGTCCGCGTAGGCCTGCAGTACGCACAGCTGGGCGGTGACCCCCTTGATGAAGAACCGCCCGCACGGTTTGCCGAGACGCGCTGCGGTCGCCGCTTCCAGCTGCGCCACGGCGCCGCCCGCGCCGTATTCGTCCACGGCGTCCTGTGCGGCAGGATGCGCGGCCAGCTGCGCCATGGTCTCGGCGACGGGTGGTGCAGGCAGACGCGAGAGGACGAAACGGCAGGCTTGCTTGAGTGCGGGATCGGTCATGGGAGCACGGGATGTCTGGGTCGATCCGGCATTGTGCCCGGCTGGCCATGACGGGGCATGCGCCGGTCGGCATGCATCACGCGCTGGATCGTGTGAGTTGTCGATCCAGTTCGTCCTTGCTGGGCATGCCGCTGCGCGCGCCGAGCCGGGTCACGGCCAGTGCCGCGGCCGCGCAGGCCTTGCGTACCGCGACCGGCAGACCTTCGTGCAGGAACACCGCCAGCGCGGCGTTGAAGGTGTCGCCGGCGCCGGTGCTGTCGACGGCCTCGACGCTGAAGCCGGGCTGGTGGACCGGTTCGCCCTGCTCGCGGTACCACGCACCTTCGGCACCACGGGTGAGCACGACCGGACAGGGTGCGTGCCGCATCAGCGCACGGAAATCCTCGGCGGGGTCGGCACCCAGCAGGGTGGCCAGTTCGAGCTGGTTCGGCGTGACATAGCGGGCCAGCTTCAGCCACGCCAGTGGCAGCGGTTGCGCGGGTGCCGGATTCAGGATCACCGGCACCTGCAGGCGCTGGCCCAGTCGCAAGGTCGCTTCGACGGTTTCCAGCGGAATCTCCATCTGGACCAGCACGACGTCGGCAGCGCCGATGGCCGCGTGTGCGGCTTCCACCTGTGCCGGTGTCACCCGCGCATTGGCCGCGGGTACCACCACGATCTGGTTTTCGCCACCAGCCACACTGATCGAGGCCGTGCCGCTGGCGCAGTCGTCCAGCCGGGCCACGTGGGTGGTGTCGATGCCCTCATCGTGCAGGCCATCGCGCAACTGCGTGCCGAGGCTGTCGTCGCCCAATGCGCCGACCAGGGTCACCTCGGCGCCGAGCCGGGCCGCCGCCACCGCCTGGTTGGCGCCCTTGCCGCCCGGAACGCTGAGGAAGCGCTCGCCAAGCAGGGTTTCGCCGGGCGCCGGAAAGCGTGCCGACACGGTGACCAGATCCATATTGATGCTGCCGACGACGGCGATGCGGGTCATGCGGTTCCCTTGACGCGAGTGGGTGGTTCCAGGACTGCAGCGTAATCGCTATGGGCTTGGCGAAGGTATCCCGATCGGGTGGGGCGACGCCAGAACGAAGACGCCCGCCGGGCAAGGGCGGGCGTCGGGCAATCCACAATCCATACGGGTTATACGGACCTGGCGTCAGTGCGCGTGGCCCACACCGGAGTCTCCCTGGGTCAGCGGCGGGGGCATGCCGGCGACGGCCAGCAGGGCCTGCGCATAGCCGTCTTCCATGCTGACCGTGGACACTTCGTCCCAGGCGAAGAACGAGGCTTCGCGCAGCCATTCGGCATCGGGGCTGACTTCCTGCAGGGTGAAGCCATCGTCCTCGACACCGACCAGCCGGCCGATGTAGCAGACCTCGGCTTCGTCCTCGCTGTCCACGTGCACTCCGATCACGGTGGCGGCACGACCGGCGGCCTGCACCACGTCGCGGATCGAATCCAGTGGAAACGCCTTGGGCATGCGGGGAGCCAGCTGCTTCAGGGCCAGCGCCTTCTCCATGAAGGCATGGTGCTTGTCCGGGGCCTCCAGCTCGGTGATGTCGCGATGGCGCATCACGTACAGCCCGTCGTAGGTGATGGTGTCGCCCACCACCCAGAGCAGCACGAATTCGCGGCCCACGCCGCCGACGTAGCCGCAGAAGCTGCCGTGTTCCAGCCCTTCCCGCCACAACCGCACCAGCTGCCGGTTCTCCTGCGCCTCGCGCAGTTGTGCCCGGCGGCTGGTGGTCTTCAGTTCGATCACATTACCCATGGTCGCTATTTTAACAGACGGGACGCGCCGGCTTTGTTTACAGGATGTAGCGGCTCAGGTCTTCGTCCTGGACCAGTGTGCCGAGATTCTTGTCCACTCTTTCGGCGTCGATGAGGTATTTTTCGCCGGATTTGTCTGCAGCTTCGTACGAGATGCCTTCCAGCAGGCGTTCCATCACGGTGTGCAGACGACGGGCGCCGATGTTCTCGGTGCGCTCGTTCACCTGGAAAGCCACCTCGGCCAGCCGGTCGATGCCGGACTCGGCGAATTCGACGGTGACGCCTTCCGTACCGAGCAGGGCTACGTACTGCTTGGTCAGCGCATTGTGCGGCTCGCGCAGGATGCGCTTGAAGTCGTCCACCGACAGCGCCGACAGCTCGACCCGGATCGGCAGACGACCCTGCAGCTCGGGGATCAGGTCCGAGGGACGCGCCAGCGAGAACGCGCCGGACGCGATGAACAGCATGTGGTCGGTCTTGATCGGGCCGTACTTGGTCGACACGGTGGAGCCTTCGACCAGCGGCAGCAGGTCGCGCTGCACGCCTTCGCGGCTGACCCCGGAATGGCCGTAGTCGCTGCGCTGCGCCACTTTGTCGATCTCGTCGATGAAGACGATGCCGTTCTGCTCGGCAACCTCGACGGCGCGGGCGCGGATTTCCTCGTCGTTGAGCAGCTTGCCCGCTTCCTCGTCGATCAGCAGCGGCCGCGCCGCCTTGATCGCCAGCTTGCGCTTCTGGGTCTTGGCGCCGCCGATGTTCTGGAACATCTGCCGCAGCTGCGCGCCCATCTCTTCCATGCCGGGCGGCGACATGATCTCCACGCCCATGTTCAGCGCGAAGTCCAGTTCGATCTCGCGTTCGTCCAGGGCACCTTCGCGCAGCTGCTTGCGCAGCTTCTGACGGGTATCGCTGTCGATCGCCGGTGCCGGCGGAGCATCGTGGCTCCAGTCGCTCGGCTGCTGGCGGCGCGGCAGCAGGGCGTCCAGGATCCGGTCCTCGGCGCGGTCCTCGGCCTGGCTGCGCACACGCTGCACGGCCTGTTCGCGGGTCAGCTTGTAGGCCACGTCGGCGAGATCGCGGACGATCGACTCCACGTCCTTGCCGACATAACCCACCTCGGTGAACTTGGTGGCTTCGACCTTCACGAACGGCGCATTCGCCAGGGTGGCCAGGCGGCGCGCGATTTCGGTCTTGCCCACACCGGTGGGGCCGATCATCAGGATGTTCTTGGGCGTGATCTCGTTGCGCATCGCCGGGTCGAGCTGCATGCGCCGCCAGCGGCTGCGCAGTGCCACGGCCACGGCGCGCTTGGCGTCGTGCTGGCCGATGATGTAGCGGTCGAGTTCGTTGACGATTTCGCGGGGGGTGAGTTCGGACATGGGCCTAGCCGGAAAAGGGAAACAGGTACGGGAGCCAGATGAGCTCGGGCGTGCGGGAAACGGCGACTTACGCGCCCTGTTCCTCTGCTGCAGCGCCCGTCTCCAGCTCTTCGATCGACGTGTTGTGGTTGGTATAGATGCAGATGTCGCCGGCGATCTTCAGTGAACGCTCGACGATGCTGCGTGCATCCAGGTCGGTGTTTTCCATCAGCGCCAGGGCGGCGGACTGCGCGTAGGGGCCACCGGAGCCGATCGCGATCAGGCCGTGCTCGGGTTCCAGCACGTCGCCATTGCCGGAAATAAGCAGCGACGCGCTCTGGTCGGCAACGGCAAGCATCGCTTCGAGGCGACCCAGACGACGGTCGGTGCGCCACTCCTTGGCCATCTCCACCGCGGCGCGGGTGAGGTTGTTGCCGTGCTTGTCGAGCTTCTGCTCGAACAGTTCGAACAGGGTGAAGGCATCGGCGGTGGCGCCGGCGAAACCGGCCAGCACATTGGCGTTCTTGCCCAGCCGGCGGATCTTGCGGGCGTTGGCCTTGGCCACGATGTTGCCCAGCGTGACCTGGCCATCGCCGCCGATCACGACCTTGCCGTTGCGGCGCACGCTGACGATGGTGGTGGCGTGAAAGGATTCCATAAAAGCTCCAGGGTTGAACGCCCCAGATGGGGACGAACCGGCGGGGCTTCAACACACGCGCCTACGGCAGGTGGTTCGGGCAACACGCGTGGGACAGGGGGACAGCGCGCGATGGCGCCGGCACGCGTTACTTGGTCGGCTTGCTACCCGCTTTCGCCCGTGCCCTGGGGTGGGCCGTGTCGTACACCCTGGCCAGATGCTGGAAATCCAGATGGGTGTAGATCTGGGTGGTGGCGATGTCGGCGTGGCCGAGCAGTTCCTGCACGGCGCGCAGGTCACCGGAGGATTCGAGCATATGGCTGGCGAACGTGTGCCGCAGCAGGTGCGGGTGCACCCGCTTGGCGAAGCCGTGTTCCAGCGCCAGGCGCTTCAGTCGCGCCTGTACTGTGCGCGGACTGATCGGGGCGCCGCCGCGACCGCGGAACACCGGGCTTTCCGGGGCGCTGCCCTCGGCGCTGCCCAGCGCGCGCAGTGCTGTCGCCGCCTGCCGGCCTACCGGGACCAGCCGCATCTTGCGGCCTTTGCCGAGCACGCGGACTTCGCCCTCGGCCAGATCCAGATCGCACCAGCGCAGTCCGGTGAGTTCGGATAGGCGCAGTCCGGACGAATAGAAAAGTTCGAGCATTGCGCGATCGCGCAGGCCCAGGCTGCCCTCGCCGCCGCTTTCGACCAGCGCGGTGGCCTCGTCCACGTCCAGTACTTCGGGCAGTTTGCGGTGCACCTTGGGCCCGCGCACGCCGGCGGCAGGGTCGTGTGCCAGCAGGCCTTCGCGGGTGAGCTGGCGGAACAGGCTGCGGCAGGAAGAAAGCAGTCGTTGCAGGCTCTTCGGCGCGAGTCCGGCACGATGTTCGGCGGCGATGAAGCTGCGCAGCTGCTGCGGTTGCAGTGTGTCGAAGCCGGCGATGTCCTGGTTGTCCATCCAGCCGAGCAGTTTCTCCAGATCGCGCCGGTAGCCGGCGACGGTATGCGGTGAAGCCTGCCGCTCGCTGGCGAGGCGGCCCAGCCAGGCCTCGACCTGCGTGCGTGGCGACACGGCCATGTTCAGGCGCCGTCCTCCGCGCGCATCAGTGCGGCGGTGACGGTGGCGGCGATCATCTTCAGGAACAGCGTGCCCATGCCGGGCTGGAAGTGATCCGCGTTGGCGCTGCCCAGGGCCAGCAAGCCCAGTTCACCCAGCGGCATGATCGCGGCGGACTGCACGTCGTCGGCCTCGTCGCCGAACAGGCGTTTCAGCCGCTCGGGCGCCAGGCGGCCGGTGATCGGTTCGTGGTGGGCCAGGAAGTCCGAGAACTCGGGCAGTGCGGCGCGACCCCGATCCATCACCATCAACCAGTGGGCCGGCGGCAGGTCGAGCCGGTTGCTGAACAGCACCAGCCGGACATGGTCGATATGGAAATCGGCGTCGAGCCGGTTGATCACGCTGCGCGCCGCGATCGCGGGCGTATTGGCTCGCAGCATGGTCACGTTGAGTTCGTGCACCCGCTGCATCAGCTTTTCGTTGTCGGCCGCGATCGACATCAGCTCGGCCAGACGACGCTCCAGTTCGGCGGTCTTCTCGCGCAGGTGATGCAGCTGGTAGCTGGCCAGCGAAGCCACCGCACCCTGTTCGCGCGGTACCGTAAGGTGCCGGGCCAGTTCCGGATAGTGGCTCAGGAACTGCGGATGCCGCTTGAGATAGGCGGCCACATCGCTTGCCTTAAGGTGGTCGTCGAGCTGGGTTTCGGTCATGCGCGGGATCCTCGGACAACGGTGAGCGCCGTATGCTTGCCCCCGAGTGTGCGATGGTCGGCGCCGCGCTTCAATCCATCGATGCGGACGCCAGCCATTCGCCGTCGAATACGAAGGCGGCCGGTCCGGTCATCCACAAGGTGTGGCCGGGGCCGGACCAGTCGATCTGCAGGCTGCCGCCGGGCAGCGCCACTTGCACGCTTGCATCCACCGCACCGCGGCGGCGCAGCACCGCCATGGCGGCGCAGGCACCGGTGCCGCAGGCCTGGGTCCAGCCGGCACCGCGTTCGTGCACGCGCAGCTGCAGGTGTTGCCGGTCCAGCTTCCGCACGAAGCCGGCATTGGCGCCGTCGGCGAAACGGGGGTGCGCGGTGATGGCCGGGCCCAGCTCCAGCAGTGCGGGCGACGCGAGGTCGTCGACCAGCATCACGGCATGCGGGTTACCCATCGAGACCACGCCGACATCGACGCTGCCGCCGGCGACGGCGAGTGGGTAGCTATCGGCTTCGTGCGCCGCATCGAACGGAATCTGCGCCGTCGCGAAGCGCGGTTCGCCCATGTCCACCGCCACCCGGTCGGCGGCCAGCAGGCGGATGGCGACCGCGCCCGAGGGGCTTTCCACCCGGAACGTTTCACCGATCGCCAGCTCGCCGGCCCGGTGCAGCCATGCCGCCACGCAACGCACGCCGTTGCCACACTGTCCGGAGGGCGAGCCGTCGGCATTCCAGATGCCGTAATAGAAAGCGCAGGACGGATCGCGCGGCGGTTCGACACTCAGCAACTGGTCGAAGCCGACGCCGGTATGGCGGTCGGCCATCGCACGGATCGTCGATACCGGCAGGGCGGGATCGGCGTGGCGGCCGTCCAGCACCACGAAGTCGTTGCCGATGCCATGCATCTTGGTGAAGCGCAGTGCCATGAGCTTGCCTGGGTCAGTCGCCGCTGACCGGCGACGACGTGCCGGCCGTAGCCGGCAAGGTTGCAGTCGACGCCGCTGCCGGCAGGGTCGCCGAGGCGGCGGCCGCCGGTGCCGAGGAAGTGACGGCTGGCGCGGCCGGTGCCGGGCGGGTTGGCAGGTACAGCGGCCCCTTGTTGCCGCAGCCGGCGAGGGCGGCGGTGGCAAGGCAGAACGGCAGCAGCAGGACAGATCGGCGCATGGGCAGGGACTTCCGCGGAATTCGCACGCAGTATAGCCAAGCGGGCAGCGCCTGCCGTGAGCCTGCACCGCTATGATCGGCATGACCCGGCGTCGTGCCCGACGGAGTGCCTGATGGACTGGAATGCGCTGCTTCGCCTGCCGGCCACGCTGTTGTTCATGCTGGCTGCGTTGACCCTGCTGCTGACCCTGTTGCAGCTGTTCGTGGTGCGTCGGCGCCTGCTCGACCGGCGTCATCTCGCTGCCGGCGGTCACGGTCTGATACTGCTGCTGGTTTTTGCGATGACGCTGCTGCTGAGCGGTCTGGGCCTGACCTTGCGTGGCTATCGCTTCCTGGGCGAAGAGCTGCCGGTCGTGCAGATCGACGCGCGCATCCTGTCGCCGCAACGCTGGCAGTTGCGGTTGACCTGGCCTGACGGTGCCACCCGCGAGGTGCGACTGACGGGCGACGACTTCCGGCTCGAGGCGGTCGTGCTCAAGTGGAAGCTGCCGGCGATGCTGGCCGGCGTGCCGCCGCTGTACCGGCTGGACCGGCTGGAAGGCCGTTATGACGATGCAGGCCAGGAAGCGCATGCGCCACGCACGGTGATCGACTTCGACCAGGCCGGCCGCTTCGACCTGCTCGATCTCCGTCGTCGCTATGCCCGCTGGCTGCCCGAAGTGGACACGGTCTATGGCAGCGGCGTGTTCCTGCCACTGGTCGACGGCGGTCATTACACGGTGGACCTGATGCGCACCGGCGCCCTGGTGGCGCGGCCCGATATGGCGACCAGGCAGAAGATCGGCATGCCGCTGGGCGGTTAGCGGGTGCCTGCTTCATCGGGCGCGGCAGTGACGAAAGCGACATTCGCGCAGGCTTTTCCGCATGCTCTGTGCAGCACATGTCATGGCTGTATATGTTTACGTTGCCCGACATGGATGCCGACAACAGCATGGACGTATCGACGTTTGGACGTCCAAACGAGTAGCCGGGACAATGCAGTGATTTTGTACTAAGGTAAAAGCGCACGGCATCGTTCAGGTGAATTTTCCCTGCGGCGTCGTGCGGGTTTGCGCGTGAGTCGGCGGGTCCATGGCTGGTGGCCATGACATGAGTGCCGTATGTCGCGCAGGCTGCGCGGGTCCCCTACGTCCCGTGCCGTGTTTTGATCGCGACCATGCGCATGCCCTTCGGGCATGGCGATCCTCATCCATGCCGTTCGTCCGGGCTTCTGGCCCGGCCTGTCCGTTGCGCCATGGCGCCTACGGACCCATGTCCGCGCATTCCGGATGGGTGTGCGGATGACGGAACCGAATAGGGGTACCGCATGATCGAGTTCAAGGGAAAACGCATCCACACCGCCATCTTCGATATGGACGGCACGATGTTCGATACCGAACGCCTGCGCTTCGAGACCATTCGCCAGGCGTCCATAGAAATCTACGGCACGCCGATACGGGACGAGACGCTGATGGGCTCGCTCGGTCTCAGCGCCGTGCGTGCGGAGGCGCTTGCCAGGGAACAGAACGGCGACGATTTTCCGTACAAGGCGATCCGCAAGCGTGCCGACGAACTGGAGCTGGCGCATGTGCGCAAACACGGCGTACCGGTGAAGCACGGCTTGATGGAGGTACTGGAGCGCCTGCGTCGCAGCGGTCTTTCGATGGCCGTGGCCACGTCCAGCCGCCGGGCCATCGCCGAGGAATACCTGATCAACGCCAACGTGCTGAAGTATTTCGACATCACCGTCTGCGGCGACGAAGTGAAACGCGGCAAGCCGCACCCGGACATCTTCCTGCGCGCGGCGCGCGAGCTGAACAACCCGCCGGCCAGCTGCCTGATCATGGAAGACTCGGAGAACGGCCTGCTGGCAGCTTCCGAGGCTGGTGGACTGCCGATCCTGATCAAGGACATCAAGGCGCCACGCGAGGATGTCCGGCGCAAGGCATTCCAGTCGTACGACTCGATGCTGGATTTCCTGGACGAGCTTTCTGCCTGTACGCCGCTGCTGCCGCCGCCGCGCCTGACCGAACCGCTTCCCACCACGCTCAACCACACTCGCGTGGGCATCCATGGCTTCGGTGCGATGGGCGGCGGCTATCTCACCCAGATCCTGTCGCATTGGGACGGCTACACGCGGCCGAAGGAAATCATCGCGACCACCGGCAATGCGGTGCTGCGCGAACTGGTCAACGCCTTCGGCAAATTCAGCACGCGCTATGCCACGCCGGCCTTCGACCAGACCATCGAACACATCCGTCTGATCGACATCGAGGATCACGAGGCGGTGCGCAGCATGTACGCGACCGCCGAGATCGTGGGCTTGTGCCTGCCCGAGCACGCGGTGCGCCAGCAGGCACCGCTGATCGCCAGCGGACTGCTGGCGCGGCACGAGCGCAACGGAAAGGAGCTGGTCGTGCTCACCGTGCTGAACAAGATCGCCGGCAGCCGTTTCGTGCGCAAATGCGTGCAGGAGGCGTTAGCCGAACAGGTGACGCCGGAGCTGTGCGAGGAGATCATGCGCAAGACGCAGTTCCCGGAAACGGTGGTCAACCGCATCGTGTCCAAACTGCCCAGGGAAAACCTGCTGCGCCAGGCGCGCATCAAGCTGGGTGTCTTCGAGAAACACGTGCGCGCGGGCAAGCGGCGTGCGCAGGCCGTCGCGGTGAAGGACGTGGAGAACGGCGTCCCGTCGCAGCTCGCGCAGTATGCCGAGAAGTTCAGGCAGGCTTCGATCACCGCCAACGCGCTTGGACATCTCAATCTCATCCTGTTCCACAGCGAGCCGGACATGCTGCTGTATGCCGAACGCTGCAGCCCCCTGCTGACGCGGCTGCGACAGGTCAAGACGGTCGAGGACATCGGCCAGATCCAGACCATCAAGAACCGTCTCTGGAACGGCACCCACGCGATCGTCGCCTGGTATGCCTACCTGCTTGGCTACCAGACCCTGGGCCAGGGCATGGGCGACGAACGCGTGGCGGCGCTGATGGACAGCCTGATCAAGCACGAGATCGAGCCGGCGATGCTGCGCGAGAACCCGGCGATCGAGCCGGACGTATCGCCCTTCATCCAGACCTTCATCGCACGCTGCAAGACCTCGTATCGCGATCCGTGCGTGCGGGTCGGACGCGATCCGCTGCGCAAGCTGCAGCGCAAGGAGCGGGTGTTCGGCAACATCGAACTGGCCCGCAAGCACGGCCTGCGCAGCGATGCACTGGAGTTCGGCGCGGCGCTGGGCATGCTTTACGCGATCCGCGTGGGGGCCCCGGTCGGCAAGGAAAGCCAAATCATCCGCGACGTGTACGCCCGACGCGAATCGGTGGCCGACGTGCTGGCCTTTGAGGGCAGCTACAACGGGCAGCCTTATCCGGGCCTGGACCGGGCGGCCGATGCCGCGCTGATCGAGCGCATCGCCGGGCACTTCCGGCGTCTGCTCGATCCGGACAGCGATCACTGGAGCTGGCCGCTGCGTTACCTGGACACGCCGCAGGAGGCTCTGCTGCCGGCCTAGATCTGCAGCGGCTTGCCGTAGCGCCAACCGTCGGTGCCGTCCTCGTAGTAGCCGGGCAACGGGCCCAGCCGGTGATAGCCATGGCGCTCGTACAGGCGGATCGCGTCGGTGTTCCCGGCGCGCACTTCCAGCCGCACTTCGCGGCAGTGCCGCCGACGGGCCGCGGTTTCGGCGGCGCCCAGCAGTGCCGTGCCCACGCCCCTGCCGCGCGCTTCGTCCCGGCTGGCGATGGAGTACAGCCGGGCCACACGGCTGCCGCGGCGGAAGAACACCACGGCGCAGCCGAGCAGATGGCGGTGGTCGGCCATGGCCACCAGCACCAGGGCGCTGTCGCTGTCGAGATGGCGCCGGTACTGGGTGCGACTCAGGCGGTCGCTGTCGAAGGTGGTCTGTTCCAGTGCGACGAGGTCGTCGAGATCGGTGATATCGGCGCGACGTATGCGTACGGCGGCCGTGGCTGGCATGGGCGGCATCGGGAATCCTGGGCGATGCGGTGTCGACGGAACCGGTCGACGGGATCGCGAGACTGTAGTGGTCCGGTACCGGACCGACAATCGCCTCGACACCGTCGTTTAATCCCGCTTAAGCAGGTGCTCTTGTCTGCCCGCCGGGCTGGGCACACACTGCGCGCCACGGTCGTGTCCCTGCATGGCCTTTTGCCGCCCAAGAGTGTGACATGACCCGTCTCGTCGTCGTTGTCGAGAAAGCTTCCGACTGGGGTTCCTACTATCCGTCCGTGGACGTGGTGAGCGCGATGGACTATCTGCGCGAACCGGCCGGTGGCGGCGAGGAGCGCACCCACGTCATCAACCTGTGCCGCAGCTACAGGTATCTGGGCGCGGGCTATTACGTGTCGCTGCTGGCGGAAGCGCGCGGCCACCGGGTGATGCCCTCGGTGCGCACGGTGAACGACCTGCGCCGCCGCTCGCTGTACGGCCTGGACATCGACGACCTCAACCAGAAGCTCACCCACTTCCTGCCCGCCGGCGGTCGCGACACCACCGACTTCGGCATCCTGGTCTATTTCGGCGAGACCGCCTATCCCGCGCTGCAGGACCTGGCGCGGCAGGTGTTCGAGATGTTCCCGTGCCCGCTGCTGCGCATCGAATTCGAGCGCGAGCGGGTGTGGCAGGTGGCTTCGATCCGGCCGGTGGGTCTGCACACGCTGGACGACGCGCAGGAAGACGCCTTCGCCACCGCGCTCGACCGTTTCTCGCGCAAGCTCTGGCGCAAACCGCGCACGCGCAGGCGCTACCGCTACGACGTGGCCATGCTGGTGGACCCCAACGAGGCGATGCCGCCGTCGAACAAGAAGGCGCTGAAGTCGTTCATCGCGGCGGGCAAGGAGCTGGGCATCGAGGTCGATCCGATCGGCAAGAACGACTACCAGCGGCTGGCCGAGTACGACGGCCTGTTCATCCGCGAAACCACCGCCAGCGACAACCACACCTACCGCTTCGCCCATCGCGCCGAGAAGGAAGGCATGGTGGTGATGGACGACCCCACCTCAATCCTGCGCTGCACGAACAAGATCTTCCTCAACGACCTGATGGTGGCGCGCAAGCTGGCGGTGCCGCGCACCGAGATCCTGTACCGGGACGACAGCAAGGGCACGCGGGACGTGGTCGAGCGGCTCGGCTTCCCGCTGGTGCTGAAGATTCCCGACGGCTCGTTCTCGCGCGGTGTGGTGAAGGTGGAGAACGAAGCGGCGCTGATGCGCTCGGCCGGCGAACTGTTCCAGCACAGCGCCCTGCTGCTGGCACAGGAGTTCGTCTACACCGAGTTCGACTGGCGCATCGGCGTGCTCAACCGCGAGCCGCTGTACGCCTGCAAGTACCACATGTCGCGCGGCCACTGGCAGATCTACAACCACGGCGCCAAGGGCACGGCCAAGTCGGGTGGCTTCGAGACCATCCCGGTGCGCGACGCGCCGTCCGAAGTGGTGAAGCTGGCGCTGAAGGCCACCACGGCGATCGGCGACGGGCTCTATGGCGTGGATCTGAAACAGGTCAACGGCAAGCCGGTGGTGATCGAGGTGAACGACAACCCGTCGATCGACGCCGGCGTGGAGGACGTCTACCTGGGCGAGGATCTCTACCGCCGCATCATGCAGGAGTTCCTGCGTCGGATGGAGCACAAGCGACTGGGCATCAGTCGCTGACCGGGCCACCGTCCGTGGTGGTCCGGCCCGCTGCGTTCCTTCGCATGACCGCGGCGATGACGGGGCAGACGTCGTCGCGGCCGGTTCCATGCGCGACCGTCCCGGTCGCGGTACCCACTGCCAGATGGATACGGTGGACGATGCGGCGGTAACCGCACCGCGATGTCGGGGTGTCAGCGCCAGCCGTGATGTGCGCTTCGCGGGCGTCGGCGCGAGCGGCCCAGCAGGCGCATCGGCAGGGCCGGCTCCAGCACCAGCAGCATGGCCAGCGGCGCACCCAGCAACCACAGCATCGGCGCCCAGCCCAGCAGCGCGGTGTGCGCCGGAACCAGGGTGGTCAACAGCAGCACGACGCCGATCGCCAGCCACGAAAGGGCGATGGCGAGCAGGTGGAAACGACGGGCGGGATCGATCGCAGTCGGGCGCATGGACAAGGTTCCTCGATGACGTGGCGACAGCCTGCCGGCTCGCCATCTCACGGACTGCGACTTCATGCGCAGGCGGTTTCCGGGCCGGCAAAGCGATGCGGCTCTGCCCGTACAATGCGTGGCCAGAACAGGAGCGAATCCATGACGCAAACCTCGCGCTACGCCGTTTTCGGTCACCCGATCAGTCACTCGAAGTCGCCGCGCATCCATCAGTTGTTCGCCGAACAGTTCGGTATCGCGCTGAGCTACGGCACCATCGACGCCGCCCCGGATGCGTTCGCCGATGCGGTGCGGCGGTTCTTCCACGACGACGGCGGACATGCGGCCAACGTCACCCTGCCGCACAAGGCCGCCGCCTTCGCACTGGCCGACGAACGCAGCCAGGCTGCCGTGCGTGCCGGCAGCGCCAATGTGCTGACCCGGCTGGACGACGGCCGCCTGGCCGCGCACAACACCGACGGTGCGGGACTGGTGCGCGACCTGACCGAGCGCCACGGCGTGGACCTGCGCGACCGCGACATGCTGTTGCTGGGCGCCGGTGGCGCGGCGCGCGGCGTGGCGTGGTCGTTCCTGGACGCGGGCGTGGCCTCGCTCACCATCGTCAACCGCACCGCGGCCACGGCCGACGCACTGGCCGACGCGATCGGCGAGCCGGCCCGGGTACGTACCCGCTACTGGGAAGACCTGGGCGGCATCGGCAGCTTCGACCTGATCGTCAATGCCACCTCGGCCGGTGTGCTGCAACAGTCGCTGGGCCTGCCGATGGCCTTGGTCGGTGCGCGTGCGGTCTGCTACGACATGGCCTATGGCACGGCCGCGATTCCGTTCCTAAGCTGGGCCGAGGCGGCGGGCGCGTACCGCGCCTACGACGGCCTGGGCATGCTGGTGGAGACGGCGGCCGATGCGTTCGAGCTGTGGCACGGCCGGCGCCCCGAAACCGAGCCGGTGTACCGGGCACTGCGCTGACCGGCGCCGGCTACTGCCTGCGGCACGGCCGGCAGGCGTTCCCCGCTGCTTTGGGATTCGGCGCGTTTATTTGGCGCGTTTAAAAGGAACCCGTGCTAGCGTCCGGCCTACAGGGGGATGGCCAGACATGAGGGGAAGCCGCATGTTGCGTATAGGGATTTTCGGTCGAGCCGTGGCGGTTGCCGGGCTCGCATGCTTAGTCTGCAGTGCCTTCGCCACCGGCAGTGGGGACAGTCCGGTCGGTTCGTCCAACGTCACCACGGCCGATCCGGCCGTGCCGCGTCCACCAGGTACGCCCTGTGTGGTGCAGTTGTTCCAGAACGACACGTTCAACGATTTCGGCACCCGACCCTTCAGCTATACGCCTCCCGCAGGATGCGGCACGCACTGGTCCAAGGTGGTGCTGGAGGGCGATTTCTCGGTAACAGCCGGCCGCCAGTTCGACCGCACCGCATCGATCTGGCTGGGTGGCGTGAACCTGTATTTCGGCACCACCGAGGAGCCGTCCTCGACGGTGGCGCCAAGCTGGCACGTGGAACGTGACCTGACCGATTACAGCGCGTTGTTCCGCAATGCGGGCCAGGGCCAGGCGATCCTGGCGAACCTGGTCAACAGCACCTATACCGGTGTCATCCACGGCAGCGCCAGGCTGCTGTTCTATCCGGCCTCGATCGTGGCGCCGGCCGGCCAGGTGCCGGATGCGGTCTATCCATTGGGCAGCGACCCGGTGGGCAGCACCACCGCGCTCAACACCTCGAGCAGCCAGCTGGCCAAGACGCTGACCCTGCCGCGCAACGTCGAGCGGGCCTACCTGGACGTGTTCGCGCAAAGCCAGAACGCCGATGAGTTCTGGTACACCTGCGTGCCCGACCAGTACGCCAACGAAGTGCAGGAATGCGGCGGCGGCAATTTCCGCGAAGCCGAAGTCAGCATCGACGGCCAGCCAGCCGGGGTGGCGCCGATCTATCCGTGGATCTACACCGGCGGCATCGACCCCTACCTGTGGCGACCGGTGACCGGTGTGCAGACGCTGAACTTCATGCCCTACCGGGTCGACCTCACGCCGTTCGCCGGCATCCTGAGCGATGGCGCGCCGCATACCGTGGCGGTGAGCGTGGCCGGCGCGGCCCATTATTTCTCGGCCACCGCCAGCCTGCTGGTCTACCTCGACCCGCATGCGACGCAGGTCACCGGCGGCGTCACCCGCAATACGCTGGTCGGTCAGGCACCCACACCGACCATCGGCGATACCCTGAAAACCGACAAGAGCGGCAACGTCAGCGGCAACATCACCACCAAGCTCAGTCGCCACTTCGTGATCGAGGGTTATGTCGACACCTCGCACGGCCGCGTCGACACCACGGTGGACCAGACCGTCGGCTTCGCCGATACCCAGGGCTTCACCATCAACGGCACCACCTACCGTCAGGTGGTTAACCAGCTGACTTCGATGGATGGCAGCAGCACCAGCCGTATCGGCCAATTCGTCACCAACCGCTTCCGCGAGCAGCTGCGCTATCCGCTGTATCTGGATTATGACCAGGTGGTGGCCAGCGACGGCAGCATCGGCGTGACCACCACGGTCAGCCAGGGCTATCGCCAGCATACGATCCAGCAGTTGGCGGGAATCACGCTGTACACCGCCTCGGTGGACAACACGGTGAAAAGTGCCGATACGCTGGATTTCGATGCCAACTTCAATTACACCGGCCATTCCGGCCAGGCCAGCACCCAGGCGTTCGCGTTCCACGATTCGCTGGGCAGCTGCTACCGCGCCAGCGTCGCTTCGGCGGGCGGTGTGGTCACGGCCTACAACAGTGGCAGGGGTTGCCCCGACGGAATCAACCACGTGCTGTGGTTCACCCATCCGGACGGTTCGCCGAGCTTCGGCCGCAGCCTGCTGGACTGGTAACGCAGCGGACCGCTGACGGACCCGGCCCGGTGTCGCGCATGACGCCGGGTCGTTCCTTGGCAGGTGTTGAAGCGGGCGGCGGGTCCGGCGCTCAGCCGGCGCCGAGGTATTCGTCCTTCACGCGCACATAGTGGTCAGCGGAGTAACGCAGCTGTTCGACCTGGACGTCGCTGAGCAGGCGCACGCACTTCGCCGGGTTGCCCAGCCACAGCTCGCGTTCGCCCACGACCTTGCCCGGCGGGATCACCGCGCCGGCGCCGACGAAGCCGTAGTCGCCGATCACCGCGCCGTCGAGCACGGTGGCATGCATGCCGATCAGGGCGTAGTCACCGATGCTGCAGGCATGTACCACGGCGGCATGGCCGACGGTGACTCCCTCGCCGATCAGGCAGGGAAAGCCCGGACCGTAGGGACCGGCATGGGCCACGTGGACGATCGCACCGTCCTGGATATTGGTCTTCGCGCCGACGCGGATGTGGTTGACGTCGCCGCGCAGCACGGCGCCGGGCCAGATCGATACGTCGTCGCCCAGCACCACGTCCCCGATCACGCTGGCGGCGGGATCGACATAGACGCGCTGGCCGAGGGTGGGCGCGATGCCCTTGTAACTGCGTAAGGTATGCATGAGCGCATTGTAGGGCGGGTGACGGATGGGCGCTGCGGCCTCAGCGGGTGCCGGCGAGTACCCGCTGCGCTTCGCGGTAACCCGCGTCCACCGCGTGGCTCCAGTCCTTCCAGTCGAGCAGGCCGGTGTGCTCGAGCAGCGGCGTGATCAACAGGTCGGCAAGGGCATGGCAGCCGGCGCTGATCTCCTCGCTGTTGATCATCGCCGCGCGGGTCAGCGTGGGTACCAGCCAGGGCCAGTCGCGCTCGTCGTGCCGGTGTGCCAGCAGGTTCCACCATGGTGGCGTGGTGCTGGCATCCAGGCGTGTGCGCATGCGCACGTCGGCGCGGATGCTGACCGCGGTGATGTGCGCGATGCCGTCGTCGGCCATCACGTCGGTGGGCAGGTTGTCGACCAGGGCGCCGTCCACATAGACGTCGCCGTGGTGAAGCACCGGCGGCAAGATGCCGGGTATCGCGCTGGATGCGCGCAGCCATTGCCACAGCGGTCCGCGCCGGTGCACCGCGCGTCCTTCGCGGGTGAGGTTTGTGGAGACGCAGAAGAACGGATGCCGCATGTCTTCGATGTCGATCTCGCCGAAGGCGCGCCGCAGGATCGCCGACGCGCGCCCGCCCCGGGTCAGCGCCACCAGCGGCAGGGTCCAGTCGGACACCGGCCGGCCACGCACGAACGCCTCGTGGTAGCGGTCCATCATGGTTTCGGTGTCCCAGTGCAGTGCCACGCCGGCGCCGACGATCGCGCCGATGCTGGTGCCGCCGACCGCATCGAAGCGGTAACCGGCTTCGCGCAGCGCCCGCACCGCACCCAGGTGGGCGAGGCCGCGTGCGCCGCCGCCGGAAAGCACCAGGCCGCGGCCGTGTCCGCTGACCAGTCTGGCCATGCGCGCGACGTCGTCGTCGTTGCAGATGTGGTGGTGCTGCAGCTCGCCGCTGAACTGCGCGAGCCAGCGGCGTGCCGCCCCTGCCGTCACATGCTGGCCGGGGTGCAGCAGGAGCAGGTGACGCGGGCGATGCCGGGCCCGCGACGGATGACCTGGTGTCGCCTCGGGCCAGGGGTGCGCGCTGCATTCGGCGCGGGCCGGCAACAGCAGCACATCGGCCTGGCGCAGGCAGCGTTGCCGCCAGGCCGGATCGCCGCGGTCGTCCAGGTAAATGACGAAGCGCATGGCGGCTTCGCGTTCGGCGAACCAGTCGACACCGTGGCCGGCGGCGGTGGCCGCGTCGATCAGCGCGCATGAGCCGTAGGGCGCGAGCGCCTGTACCAGCCTGGCCGCCAGCGGGCGTGCCGGCGTATCCGCATCCACCGGCAGGATGGCGAACGTGCGCGGCCGGTCGGTCGCCACGTTGCGGCGATCGGGATACAGCAGACGCTCGACCGCGTGCCGCGCTACCCCGAGCATCGGGCCGGGGTGATGTTCGAGCAGGCTTTCGAAGGCGGCGCGGTCCAGCCGCAGCAGTTCCGAGTCGCGTAGGGCGCGCAGCGTGTAGCGGTGCGGCCGCCGGCTGAGCAGGCCCAGTTCGCCTACGCACTCGCCGGCCACCACCTGATGCACCCGCACGGTAGGGCCGTCGAACACGCCGAGGCTGCCGCTGCAAAGCAGGTACAGCGCATCCGACGGCTCGCCGGGACGGAACAGCGACTGTCCGCCGGGCAGGCATAACCAGCACAGGTGCTGTGTCAGCGCGTCGCGCTGCGCGTCGTCCAGATGCGCAAACATCGGCGTGCGGGCGATCATTCCGGCGAAATGCGCGGGAAACATGAGCATCGATGTTACGCCCGCGCCGCGCGGTTGCGACAGCAGTGCCCTGCGTTGTCATCTTGCCGAGCTTGATTTCGCCGGTCGCCGTCGCCACGCTGCGGGCTTGAAAGGAGCCTCCATGAGCCAAGCAAACCCTCTGCTCGCCGACGACACCCTGCCGGCGTTCTCGCACATCCGCCCGGAACAGGTCGAACCGGCGATCGATACCCTCCTGGCCGATTACCGTGCCGGCATCGATGCATTGACCGCCCCGGATGCAGCGCGCGATTTCGACCACGTGATGCTGACCCAGGAGCGTCTGGAGCAGCGCCTGGCGCGCGCCTGGGCGCCGGTGTCGCACCTGCATTCGGTCGCCGACAGCGAAGCCCTGCGCAAGGTCTACGGTCCGGCCGAGGAAAAGCTCACCGACCATGCCATCGAGCTGGGCCAGAACCGCGACCTCTACGCGGCGGTGCAGGCGCTGGCCGATGCCGCGGACTTCGACCGCCTGCCGCGCGCCCGGCGGGCACTGGTCGAACATGCGCTGCGTGACTTCAAGCTTTCCGGCGTGGCGCTGGAAGAACCGGCCCGTTCGCGTTTCCGCGAGATCGGCGTGGCGCTTTCCAAGCTTTCCACCGAGTTCTCCAACGCGGTGCTCGATGCCACCGACGCCTGGCACCAACACATCACCGACGAGCGCGACCTTGCCGGCATTCCCGAATCCGGCCGCGCCGTGCTGCGCCAGTATGCGAAGGAACAGGACCTGGAGGGTTACCTGGTCACCCTGAAGCAGCCCAGCGTGCAGGCAGTGCTGACCTATGCCGACGACCGTAAACTGCGCGAGCGCGTGTACTGGGCCTACCAGACCCGCGCTTCCGACCAGGGACCGGATGCCGGCAAGTACGACAACTCCGCGCGCATCGAGCAGATCATGGCGCTGCGCCACGAAGCCGCCCAGCTGCTCGGCTTCGCCAATGCGGCCGAGGAATCGCTGGCAACCAAGATGGCCGGCTCGCCCGACGAGGTGCTGGGTTTCCTGCGCGACCTCGCTGCCCGTGCGCGTCCGGTGGCGCGCCGCGAACTGGCCACGCTGCGCGAGTTCGCACAGCAGGAGCTGAAGCTCGACAACCTGGAATCGTGGGACGTCGGCTACGCCTCGGAAAAACTGCGTCAGCGCCAATACGCGCTCGACGAGGAACAGCTCAAGCCCTATTTCCCGCTGCCGGCGGTGATCGACGGGCTGTGGGCGATCACCCAGCGGCTCTACGGCATCACCCTCGCTCCGCGCGAGGATGTCGACGTGTGGCATCCGGACGTGCGCTATTACGACGTGAAGGATGCCGACGGCCGCGTGTTCGCCGGTGCCTATGTCGACCTGTATGCACGCAGCGGCAAGCGCGGCGGCGCCTGGATGGACGTGTGCCGCGCGCGCTTCGACGACGGCGATGCCCGGCAGCTGCCGGTGGCCTTCCTCACCTGCAACTTCGCGCCGCCCACCGACGGCAGGCCCGCCCTGCTCACCCATGACGACGTGCTGACCCTGTTCCACGAATTCGGTCACGGCCTGCACCACCTGCTCACCGAGATCGCCTTGCCGTCGATCGGCGGCATCGACGGCGTGGAGTGGGACGCGGTGGAACTGCCCAGCCAGTTCATGGAGAACTTCGGCTGGAACCGCGAGGCGCTGGACCTGTTCGCGCGGCACTGGCAGACCGGCGAAAAGCTGCCCGACGAACTGTTCCAGCGCATGCTGGCCGCCCGGCATTTCCATGCCGGTCTGTTCCTGGTACGCCAGCTCGAGTTCGCCTTGTTCGACTTCCTGCTGCACCTGGGCTACGACCCTGCCAGCGGCGCGCGTCCGATGGAGGTGCTCGAAGCCGTGCGCAACGAAGTGGCGGTGCTGCATCCGCCGGCCTGGCAGCGTTTCCCGCATGCCTTCAGCCACATCTTCGCGGGCGGCTACGCGGCGGGTTACTACAGCTATCTGTGGGCGGAGCTGCTCAGCGCCGATGCCTTCGGCGCATTCGAGGAAGCGGCGCGGGTGCGCGGCAGCGTGATCGACCACCCCACCGGCGAGCGCTTCCGCCGCGAATTCCTCTCGGTGGGCGCCAGCCGTCCGGCGCTGGAGAGCTTCGTGGCTTTCCGCGGTCGCCGGCCCGAGCCGGAAGCCTTGCTGCGCAGTCACGGCCTGGCCGGCTGAGCGGCGGCTTCACGCAGCGACCCGCCAGGCACAGGCTCACGTCCGTGAGCCTGTGACGTGGCATGCAGCGGCACATGCGGTTATCGTGACCGGGTCCAAGGGGGGCTTGGCATGAACACCGTCACACAGCTTGCGCCGGAATGGCGCGATTGGATCCGCGACAACCTGACGCGTGGCTGCGCCACGCAGTCGCTGGTCGAGGACATGGTGCGCAACCATTTCGATCCGGTCTTCGCCGCGGCCAGCGTGCAGGACATGCTGGCCGGCATGCGCCAGCCGGCACCCGCACACGATGCCGTCGCGGCCGTGCAGCGGGATGCCTATGCCTACGAGGCACCGCGGCTGGCGGCGGGCAACCGCATCCACGCGGCCGACCGCGTGGTGGACGTGGCGATGCGGCTGGAACGGCCGATGGTCGCGGTGCTGGAGAACCTGCTCGACGACGGCGAGTGCGACGAGCTGATCCGGCGCGCCGCCGCCAAGCTCCGTCGCTCCACCATCGTCGACCCGGTCACCGGCAAGCACGAAACCATTGCCGACCGCAGCAGCGAGGGCACCTTCTTCCCGATCAATGCCGACGATTTCATCGCCCGGCTGGATGCGCGTATCGCCGCCCTGATGAACCTGCCGGTGGAAAACGGCGAGGGTCTGCAGGTGCTGCACTATGGCCCGGGCGGCGAATACAAGCCGCACTACGACTACTTTCCGCCGAACGATCCGGGCAGCGTCGCGCAGATGACGCTGGGCGGCCAGCGCGTGTCGACCCTGGTGATGTATCTCAACGAGGTGGACGAGGGCGGCGCCACGGTGTTTCCGGAACTGGGCCTGTCGGTGGTGCCGAAGAAGGGCGCAGCGGTCTATTTCGAGTACGCCAACAGCCACGGCCAGCTCGACCACCGCACCCTGCATGCAGGCGCGCCGGTGCTGCGCGGCGAGAAGTGGATCGTCACCAAGTGGATGCGGCAGCGCCGCTACGGCATGGCGTGAGCGGTCGGGCCCTGTCCCGTCGGCGATGCCGGCGGGACAGGGCAGTGCATCGCCATGCGGGGCTCAGCCCTGGGCCTGGTCGGCATCGACGTGGTAGCGCGTGGCCAGTTCGATTTCCTGCTTCGAGCCGAGGAACACCGGCACACGCTGATGCAGCGCGGTGGGCTGTACCTCGAGGATGCGCGAGCGGCCGGTGGTGGCCGCGCCGCCGGCCTGTTCCACGATGAAGGCCATCGGGTTGGCCTCGTACATCAGGCGCAGTTTGCCGGTACCGCCCTTGGCCGCGATCTTGGCGTCCATCGGGTAGAAGAACACGCCGCCGCGGGTGAGGATGCGGTGCACGTCGGCCACCATCGAGGCCACCCAGCGCATGTTGAAGTCCTTGCCGCGCGGGCCGTCCTTGCCGGCCAGCATTTCGCCGACATAGCGCTGCATCGGCGCTTCCCAGTGGCGCTGGTTCGACATGTTGATGGCGAACTCGGCGGTGGCCTCGGGGATGCGTATGTCGCGCCGGCTCAGCACGAAGCTGCCCACTTCGCGGTCCAGCGTAAATTCGTGGGTGCCGTGGCCGAAGGTCAGCACCAGCACGGTGGACGGGCCATACACCACATAACCGGCGGCAAGCTGGGTGGTGCCCGGCTGCAGGAAGTGCTCGACGCGCGGTTCGGTCACGTCGTCGGGGCAGCGCAGCACCGAGAAAATGGTGCCCACCGAGATGTTCACATCGATGTTGGAGCTGCCGTCCAGCGGATCAAACAGCAGCAGGTGCTGGCCCTTCGGATACATGTCCGGGATCGGCTGCGGGTCTTCCATTTCCTCCGACGCGCAGGCGGCGAGATGGCCGCCCCAGGCATTTGCCTCCAGCAGGATCTCGTTGGAGATCACGTCGAGCTTCTTCTGTGCCTCGCCCTGCACGTTGTCGCTGCCGGCCTCGCCCAGCACGCCACCCAGCGCACCCTTGCCGATCGCCACCGAAATGCGCTTGCAGGCGCGCGCCACCACCTCGATCAGCAGGGAAAGCTCGGGGTTCATATGACCGGCGCGGCGTTCCTCGATCAGGAACTGGATCAGCGAGATCGGCTTCATGTCGAATCCATGGCGGGGAAACGCACATTGTCCCGGCTCCGGCTCTCCGGCGCCAGCGTCCGCCCTGCTGCTGACAGCACGTTGGCAGCAGCAGGCACGCATGCTGTGTCGTATCGCGAGGCGCCGGACCGTCGTAATGGCGGGCGCTGCTTCCGGCCTGCGGAAGCGGCGGCGGCCTGCGGGGTTTTCACGATGGAGGGAACGACATGCGCGACACGGTTTACATGCTGGTATTCGACGGCTTCGCCGACTGGCAGGCGGCGCTGGCACTGTGCGAGATCCGCCGTCCGGGCGACTGGCGGGTGTGCACGGTAGGCCTGACCCTGGCGCCTGTGATGTCGATGGGCGGCCTTGCGGTACAGCCCGCACTGGCGCTGGCCGGGCTCGATGTCGACCGCGCCGCGATGCTGATCGTGCCGGGCGGACATCTGTGGCAACGCGGCGAAGGCGAGCCGGTGGTGGCGGTACTGCGCCGCCTGCATGCAGCCGGTGCGGTGGTGGCGGGCATCGACAGCGGCGTGCTGGCGCTGGCACGGGCCAGCCTGCTCGATCATTGCCGGCATACCGGCAACTGGCCGGGCCACATTGCCGGCAGGGCGCCCAGCTACGCCGGTGCGGACCAGTACGACGCGGACGTGCTGGCGGTTAGCGACGGCGGCACCATCACCGCCAGTCATCTCGGCAGCGTGGAATTCGCGCGCGAGGTGATCCGTACGCTCGACCTGTACAGCCCGGCCGAGCGCGAGGACTGGTATCGCCTGTTCAAGCATGCCCAGCCACCGTGGATGGCTGGCGCAGCGGCGGCGGCCTGAGGAGAACGCCATGAACCCTGCCCTGCACCGGGTTCTCCAGGCCTACCGCCCGATGTATCTCAATGGCCTGCTGCGGGATGGCCAGTACCGCCTGCCGTCGTCGGCCGAATCTGCGCCGACGCAGTCGCCATCGGTCGGGTCGGTACCGCGCCGGCTTGGCCTGCTGGTTGCGCTGACCGGGCTGCAGCACCCTTTCGGCCGGCAGCGCAGGCAGCCCTGAGTCTGCGCGCCTGGCGGAGACGTCGACCGCGAAACACCACCTGGACGAGAGACATGCCATGACCACACCAATCCTCAATATCGGCGATCTCGAACTGATTCCGTTCGAGCGCCTGAGCCGCCAGTTCGGCAGCCAGCCCCCCCCTGCGCGGATCGGCGGCGGCATGGCGCCGATCGGGTCGCGGCTGGGTGCGCGCAAGCTCGGCTACAACCTCACCGAACTTGCGCCGGGCAAGCGCGGGTTTCCGTTCCATTCGCACAGCGTCAACGAGGAAATGTTCTTCGTGCTCGCCGGCACCGGCGAGGCGCGCATCGGTGCGGCGGTCCATCCGATCCGCGCCGGCGACGTGATCTGCTGTCCGCCGGGCGGGCCCGAGACCGCGCACCAGATCGCCAACACCGGCGACCAGCCGCTGCGTTACCTGGCGGTGTCCAGCAACCAGACGCCGGAGATCTGCGAATACCCCGACTCGGGCAAGTTCGCGGTCATGCACACGTCCGGTCGCGATGCCGACGGCCGGCCGCAGGGGTTCCGCTATGTCGGCCGCATGGAGGAGACGCATGACTACTGGGAAGGCGAGTAGCGATCGCGCCGGGGCCGGGTCATCATGCTCGCATGCGTCGCGCTGACCGTCTGTTCCTCATCATCCACGCCCTGCGCGGGCGCCGCACCGCGCTGCCCGCACGCAGCCTGGCCGAGACGCTGGGTGTTTCGCTGCGCACGGTCTACCGCGACGTGGCCGACCTGCAGCTGTCGGGCGTACCGATCGAAGGCGAAGCCGGGGTCGGTTACGTGCTGCGCAAGGGCTCGGACATCCCGCCGCTGATGTTTACCGCCGACGAGCTCGAATCGCTGGTGGTCGGCACCCGTTTCGTGCGGGCCTTTGCCGGTGACCGGCTGGCCGCCGGGGCGCAGGCCGCATTGCTGAAGATCGAGGCGGTGCTGCCGCCGGAGCTGCGCGAGCGCGCCGCGCGCACGCGGATCTACGCACCGACCTGGCGCGACGAGCAGAGCAACGCGTTCGCTGCACTGATCGACCGCCTGCATGCGGCGATCGGCGACAGCCGGGTGCTGCGGCTGGACTATTGCGACGAGGGCGGAGAGTCCAGCAAGCGCGAGATCGAGCCGTTGTGCCTGGCGTTCTGGGGTGGCAAGTGGACGCTGGGTGCGTGGTGTCGGCTGCGTGCCGACTTCCGCAATTTCCGCCCTGACCGCATCGGCGTGCTGGACGAGACCGGCGAGGTGTTCGCGTCAGTCGCCGGTCGCGACCTGGATGCCTACCTGCAGGCCGTGCGCGGTTACGGCGCGGGCATGGAGTAGGTGGGCATGGCGTACCCATCCATCGGCACGGTGCAGCGTGCGCGTTCGATGCGATGATCGGCAGCTTGCGTGGTGCGGAGACAAAACGATGAACCGATGGCTGGGTGGCCTGCTGCTGGCGGGGCTTGCATGGTGCGCATGCGCGCAGGCGGGCACGGTGGACGACCGCTTCCGTGCGATCTACCGGCAGGAATGGGCATGGCGCACCGGCCATGCAGGCCCCGACGCGAAACCGGACAACGCACGACTGGACAGCGTCGACGCCGCCAGCCAGCAGCAGCGGCTCGACTACTGGCGCAAGGTGATGCGCCGCCTCGACGCGATCGACGTGAAGCAGCTCACCCCGGCCGACCAGGTGAACTACGCGGTGTATCGCGAGCAGATCCGCAACTTCATCGCCGACCAGCAGTTCAAGCAGTGGGAAATGCCGTTCAACAGCGACTCGGCATTCTGGAGCGACCTGGGCTACGACCTGGATACCAGTGACCTGCATACCGTCAGGGACTACCGGCACTACCTGACCAGCCTGGGCCAGGTGCCGCGCTATTTCGACCAGCAGATCGCCAACATGCAGCTGGGCCTGAAGCGCGGTTTCAGCGTGCCACGCGCGGTGCTGCACGGACGCGACCGCTCCATCGCGGCGGTCGCCGAGCTCAAGGACCCCACCCGCAGCAGTTTCTACCAGCCGTTCGAGCACCTGCCCGCCAGCATTCCCGCCAAGGTGGCCGCGCAGCTCAGGGCGCAGGCGCGAGCGACCATCGCCGATGGCGTCATCCCGGCCTACGCGAAGCTGCTGAAATTCTTCGACGACGTCTACGTGCCGCAGGCGCGCACCACCCTGGCCGCCGAAGCCATGCCCGACGGCAAGGCGTATTACCGCCAGCAGATCCGCGAATACACCACGCTGGATCTCTCGCCCGACCAGATCCACCGGATGGGTCTCGAAGAAGTCGCGAAAATCCACGCGCAGATGGTCGCGGTGATGAAGCAGACCGGCTTCAAGGGCAGCTTCGCCGAGTTCCTGCATTTCCTGCGTACCGACCCGCGCTTCTACGCCAGGACCCCGCAGGAACTGCTCGACAAGACCGCCTGGGTGGCCAAGGAAGTGGACGGCCAGCTGTCGAAGTTCTTCGGCCACCTGCCGCGCGAGCGCTTCACCATCGAGCCGGTGCCGGCGGCGATCGCGCCGTACTACACCTCCGGCCGCGGTGGCCCCGACGTCTACCTGGTGAACACCTATGACCTGAAGGCGCGTCCGCTCTACAACATGCCGGCGCTGACCCTGCACGAGAGCTATCCGGGCCATGCGCTGCAGCTGGAACTGGCCGAAGAGGACCACAGCCAGCCCGCGTTCCGCCGCGACAGCTACATCTCGGCCTACGGCGAGGGCTGGGCGCTGTATTCGGAATACCTGGGCAATGCGATGGGCATCTACAAGACGCCCTACCAGAAGTTCGGCTTCCTCACCTACCAGATGTGGCGCGCCTGCCGCCTGGTGGTGGACACCGGTATCCACCATCTCGGCTGGACGCGCCAGCAGGCCATCGACTACCTGGCCGAAAACACCGCGCTCTCGAAGCTGGAGATCGCCAACGAGGTGGACCGCTACATCAGCTGGCCGGGCCAGGCGCTGTCCTACGAACTGGGTTACCTGAAGATCCTCGCGCTGCGTGACAAGGCGGAAAAGGCGCTGGGCGCGAAGTTCGACATCCGTGCCTTCGACGACACCGTGCTCTCGACCGGCTCGGTGCCGCTGCCGGTACTGGCGCAGCGCATCGACCGCTTCATCGCAGCCGGCGGGCCGGAGCCGGATTACGCGCGGCTCGACCGCCGTCCCCCGGCAGCACACTGAACGACCGCGGCGTCGTGGGGCGCAATTCGCGACGCATCGTTTGCATTGCCCGTGCCCGAGGCAGAGGATAGGGCGGCCTGCCGTCACCGTGCAGGCCGCAAGCTGCCGAAGGAATGAGACACGTGCAAACGGGTATCGCCGCGGACCGGCGCAATCTGTGGGGGGAAGCGCGCCTGGAGAGCGCGATGCTGGCCATGGCAGTGGCCGTCGGTGTGGTGGCCGGGCTGGGCGCGGTGGCGTTCCGCAAGCTGATCGCGCTGTTCCACAACCTGTTCCTGTTCGGCCATGCGAGCGTGGCCTACGACGCACTGAAACATGCCGGCGCCAGTCCCTGGGGCATGGCGATCATCCTGGTGCCGGTGCTCGGTGCATTGATCGTGACCTTCCTGGTGTGTACCTTCGCACCGGAAGCACGTGGCCACGGCGTGCCGGAAGTGATCGGCGCGATGCACTTCAACCGGGGCGTGATCCGTGCGCCGGTGGCGCTGATCAAGGCGCTGGCTTCGTCCATTTCGATCGGTTCGGGCGGCGCGGTCGGCCGTGAGGGGCCGATCATCCAGATCGGCGCCACGTTCGGCTCGGTGCTGGCGCAATGGACGCGGATTCCCGAGTGGCAGCGGTTGGTGCTGATCGCCTGCGGTGGCGGCGCCGGCATCGCCGCCACCTTCAACACGCCGATCGGTGGCGTGCTGTTCGCCGCCGAGATCCTGCTGGTGGAAATCAGCGCGCGCACCCTGATCCCGGTGATGCTGGCCACCGGTACCGGCAGCCTGGTCGGGCGCGCGTTCTTCGGCAGCCATCCGTCCTTCGTGGTGCCGCCGCTGACGCTCGATCCACCGGCGCTGATGCCAGTGCCGACCCTGCTCGCCTATATCGTACTGGGCCTTCTGATCGGTCTGGGCGCGATGGTCTACACGCGTGCGATCTACGGTTTCGAGGACATCTTCAGGCGCGTGCCGGGCGGCGACTACGTGCGTCACGCGCTGGGCATGCTGCTGGTCGGCCTGATGATGTACCTGCTGCTGCGACACGCCGGGCACTACTACATCGAAGGCGTCGGCTACGCGACCATCCAGGACGTGCTCAACGGTGGCCTGACCGCGGTCGGGCTACTTGCGTTGCTGGCGCTGCTGAAATTGCTGGCGACCGCGCTGACCCTGGGTTCGGGCGCGTCCGGCGGCGTGTTCTCGCCGGCCCTGTTCATCGGTGCCACGCTGGGTGCCGCGTTCGCCGCGGGCGTGCACGCGCTGCTGCCGGGGGTGCATGTGAACGTGGTCAGCGCCGCCGTCATCGGCATGGCCTGCATGGTCGGTGCCAGTACCGGAGCCGCGGTGACCGCGGTGGTGATGACCTTCGAGATGACGCGCGACTATCACGTCATCATCCCGCTGATCATTGCCGTTTCGGTGGCGTATTCGATGCGTCGCCTGCTGCTGCGCGACACGATCTACACGCTCAAGCTGACCCGGCGCGGCCAACACATTCCCAGCGCCATCCAGAGTCCGCTGTACCTGGCGCGCGATGCGCTGGAATTCGTCGGTGCTCCATATGTGTGCATGCATGCGGATGCGCCGCTGGCTGAGGTAATGGCACATCGCCAGCACCGCACTCCGCGCGTGGTGCTGCTGCGGGACGGCGTGCTGGTGGGCGTGGTTCCTGCGCGCATCCTGCAGGCGGCCTTCCGGAGCATGTCGGCCGATACACCGTTGCATCAGCTGGCCGATACCCGGGTGGTGGTGGTGAAGGGATCGATCCAGGTTTTCGACCTGATCGCCGTGCTGCGCGAGAGGCGCCTGCGCAACGCCGTGATGACCCGTGACGGCACGCTCGACGGCGTGGACAGCATTCTCGGCGTGGTGACGCGGGAAGACCTGGTCGAGAGCACCAACCTTTCCGGCGCCCTGGAACGCGAAAGTCCCGGCGCCGACTGACGCTGCGGCCGAGTGCGCGCATGCCGCGCGATGATGACTGCATATTTGCAGTAAAGTGCAGTAAAGCTTTACTGAGGAAGCTTCGATGCAGACACAGGCAAAGCCCGGCAAGCTCATCGCCAACGATCTCGGCGGCCCCGCGTTGCGCAGCTTCTTTCGCATGGCCGAGGCGTGGGACCTGCGCGTGGCCGACCAGCGCACGCTGCTGGGCGAGCCGCCCGAGTCGACCTTCTACAAATGGAAGCGCCAGCAGGACGGCAGCCCCGGCCGCGACGTACTGGAGCGCATCAGCTACCTGCTGGGCATCTGGAAGGATCTGCAGATCCTGTTTCCCGATCCGGCACAGGCCGATGGCTGGCTGCACCAGCCCAATGCGGCAGCGCTGTTCGGCGGACAGTCGGCCATGCAGCGAATGTTGTCCGGCAACGTGGCCGACCTGTACGTGGTGCGCCAGTATCTCGATGCGCAGCGCGGCTGAGTCTGCCGCGCACGGTCGGTCGCGCCGCGCGAGATTGTTGTCCGGCATGTTCGTCGCTCCGGCAGGCCGGCATCCGGAATGGCCGGGACCATGGTTCGCCAGCCATGCCAGCTGACCCGCCCAGCGACAGGATGTACCCATGGAGTCGTCGATGCCCCCCGAACTGCCCCCCGTACGACGCATTCGCTGGAGTCATGCGTACCGCATCGTGCCGAGCCGCTTCCCGACAGTAGGGGTGTTCGACCGCGTCGCCGACCCGGCCGACCTGGACGCGGTCTTCGCGATTGAGGCGATGACCAATCCGCGGCTGCGTGACGAAGCCGGTGCGCTGGCGCTGATACCCCGCCAACGGCGCATCAGCGGACCGGGCAGCACGCCGGTGATGGCGGCCTTCACGCACATCGATCCGGCCGGCAACCGGTTCTCCGATGGCAGCTGGGGGGTGTTCTATGCCGGGCACAACGTGGCCACCGCGGTGGAGGAGACGGTCTATCACCGCGAACGCTTCCTGGCGATGACGGCCGAGCCGGCCTGCGAGATCCAGATGCGCTGCTACCGCACGCATTTCGACTGTCGCCTGCACGACATCCGTGGCGGCTGGAAGCGCGCGCACGATCCGAACAGCTATGCGGCCAGTGTCGCGCTGGCCCGCGTGCTGCATGCGGCGGGCTCGAACGGGCTGGTTTTCGACAGCGTGCGCGATCCGGGTGGCGAATGCATCGCCGCGTTCTACCCCGACCAGGTGGCGCCGTGCGTGCAGGAGCGCCACCTGGTGTACCGGTGGGACGGCCGGCGCATTGCGCAGGTGCTCGAAGTCAGCGAATGGCAGCGGGGTCGCTGAGCCGCCGCGCCAGTGCCGGGCGCTCGCTCAGGTATCGGCGTTGTCGGCGAAGCCTTCGCGGGTGCCGCGGTTGAACACGCGGTCGTGGTCCAGCACGTCGGCGGCGGCATGGGCGGGCTGCGTGCCGAGTTTCGCGTAGATCGGCGTGAAGTCCGGCAGGGTTGCCTCGAACAGCTGCTCGAAGCTGTCGATCACGAAGTAGGTCTGCTGGAAGGTGTCGATGCGGTAGCGCGTGCTCATCACGCGTTCCAGATCGAAACCGATGCGGTTGGGCGCGGCCGAGTCCAGGCTGTAGATCGACTCGCCCTTGGAACTGACGATGCCGGCACCGTAGATGCGCATGCCCGCGGCGGTGTTGATCAGGCCGAATTCCACCGTGTACCAGTACAGGCGCGTGAGATTCATCAGCGCCTCGGGGCCGATGCCGAAGGCCTTCATGCCACCGCGGCCGTAGGCCTGCATATAGTCGGCGAACACCGGGTTGAGCAGCAGCGGCACGTGACCGAACAGGTCGTGGAACAGGTCGGGTTCGCTCAGGTAATCCAACTGGTCGGGCTTGCGGATCCACCAGCTCACCGGAAAACGGCGGTTGGCCAGGTGATCGAAAAACACTTCGTCAGGCAGCAGGCCCTCGACCGCGACCAGCTCCCATCCCGTACTCTTGGCCAGCACCTTGTTGAGGTCGTCGAACCTGGGAATGCCGCCGTCGCCGAGGCCGAAGCGTGTCACGCCGTCCATGAATTCCTGGCAGGCGCGGCCGGGCAGCAGCTCGCGCTGGCGCTTGTAGAGGGTGTCCCACACCTCGTGGTCGGTGCGGCTGTAGCTGGACCAAGGCTGCTCGACCACGCCGGTGGCATAGACCGGCACGTAACCGCGGTCGGTCTGCTGGTGTTCGACTTTGCGTGGTGTGCTGGCGTGGTCCATGGGCTACCCGATCGATGCGGCTGCGAGGTCATTCGATGCGCAACAGCATACGGCGGATGACGTGCATGAAGGTTGTGATGTTGTGACGAATAAGCAAACTGGAGCAACATTCATGCGAAGGATTGCTTGAATAAGGGAGAAAAGTGCATGAACACCCTGGATCGTACCGATCTTCGCCTGCTTGCCGTCCTGCAATCGGAGGGCCGCATCACCAATGCCGAACTGGCCGAGCGGGTGAGTCTTTCGCCGTCGGCCTGCCTGCGCCGGCTGCAGCGGCTGGAGGCGGACAAGGTGATCACCGGGTATGCCGCCCAGGTCGACCCGCAGGCGGTGGGTCTGGGCCTGCAGGCGTTCGTGCGGGTGCAGCTGGTGAGGCACGAGGCGGCGGCGGTGGAGCACTTCGTCGCGCAGATCAATGGCTGGGACGAGGTGGTGGCCTGCCATGCGCTGACCGGCGACATGGATTACCTGCTGCATGTGTACGTGGCCGACCTGCAGGATTTCTCGCGCTTCCTGCTCGACCATCTGCTGAATGCCGCCGGCGTGGCCGACCTCAACTCCAGTTTCGTACTGCGCACGGTGAAGCGCTCGCCCTCGCTGCCGCTGGCACAGCTCGAGCAGCGCGGCAGCCGGGAACGTGCCGAGCGTGGCGCCTGAAGCGGGTGCCGGGACCAAAAGCGTCGAGCGTAAACACGTACGCGCCGGCTAACGGTAAACTAACCAGTTCATGAGTACCGGAACTGCCATGACCCGCGATCCACTGCGTCCGTTGCGCTATTTCTGGCGTATTCCGCTGTTGTTGCTGCATGTGCTGCTGGGCATCTTGCTGGCGGCCTTCGTGATGAGCTGGAATCGCGACCGGGTGATGAAGAACGGCCGCGAGCCGTTCGCGCACCGGGTGATCCGCTGGTGGTCGACCATGCTGATGCGCATCTTCGGACTGCGTTCGGTGCGCTTCGGCCAGCCGGCGGCCGACCCGGTGCTGTTCGTCGCCAACCACACCTCGTGGATCGACATCGAACTGCTGCACAGCCAGCGGGCGGCCTGTTTCGTGGCCAAGGCCGAGATCGCGCGCTGGCCGCTGGTCGGCTGGCTGGCCACCAGTGGCGGCACCATTTTCCATCGTCGCGGCAGCAACCATTCGTTGTCGGCGGTGATGCAGGTGATGGTGGACCGCCTGCGCGCCGGCCGGTCGGTGGCGGTGTTCCCCGAGGGCGGCACCGGGCACAACGGCGTGCTGAAGGTGTTCCATGCCCGCATCCTGCAGGCCGCGGTGGATGCCGGGGTGCCGGTGCAGCCGGTGGGGCTGCGCTTCGCACGCGGAGGGCGGCGCATCGTCGATGCCGGTTTCCGCGAGGACGAAAACTTCATGCAGAACTTCCTGCGCCTGCTCGGCGGTGCGCCGATGGATGCGGAAGTGCATTTCCTGACGCCGGTGCCGGTCAGTACCGACGGCCGGCGCAAGATGGCCGAACTGGCACGCGAGCGCATCGCGACGGCGCTGGAAGACCGGGCATCATGAGTTTGCCGCGCGGAGAGGACTTCCGGCCACCCTGGCCACTGACCAACGGCCACATCCAGACCATGCTCTCGTCCAGCGGCGTGCGCCGGCTGATGCTGCCGACCGCCGCGAGGGCGGTGCGCGAAGGGGCCGAGACGGTCACCGTGGATGGCGGCAACGGCGTGCGGCTGAGCGGTGCGTTCACTGCGCAGAAGGCGCTGCCGCAGGCGCGCGGGCTGGCCGTGCTGTTCCATGGCTGGGAAGGCAGCGTGGATTCCACCTACGTGCTGCAGACCGGCAGCCGCCTGCTGGCCGATGGCTGGGACGTGTTCCGCCTGAACTTCCGCGACCACGGCGACAGCCATCGCCTGAACGAGGCGTTGTTCCATTCCTGCCGGCTCGACGAAGTGGTGCACGCGCTGGGCGACATCGCGCAGCGCTGGCCGGCGCGACCGATGGCGCTGGCGGGTTTTTCGTTGGGCGGCAACTTCGCGCTGCGGGCCGCACTGGCGGCACCCGCGGCGGGCATTCCGCTGAGCTACGCGCTGGCGGTGTGTCCGATCATCGACCCGGGCGAGGGCCTGTTTTCGCTGGAGGAGTCGGCGCCCTGGTTCTACCAGGCCTACTTCATGCGCAAGTGGCGGCAGTCGCTGCGCCTGAAGCAGGCGGCGTTTCCGCAGCAGACTTATTTCGAACTGGCCGAACTCAAGCAGAACCTGCGCGGTCTTACCGAAGCACTGGTTCTGCGGCATACCGATTTCGGTTCCCTGCAGGCGTATCTGGATGGCTACTCGGTGGCCGGCAGCGCGCTCAAGGCGATGGCCATTCCCGCCACCATCCTCACTGCGCGGGACGATCCGGTGATTCCGGTCGACGCCTTCGAGCGGCTGGATCTTCCGGCCAACGTGGAACTGGATATCGCCGCACACGGCGGTCATTGCGGCTTCATCCGCGGCCGCGACATGACCAGCTTCACCGACGACTACATCGCCGCGCGCTTCAACGCGCTGGTCGATCGCGACTGAGTCTTGCGCCGGGCGTCAGCCCGGATGCGCTGTCTTGCGGTTCCGCAAGGTTTTCGTGCGTGGATCGGCAGCTGCCGGTAAAGCCAGCGCCATACCCGATGGCCAGCATGGCGGGAATTCTCGAGTCCCTGCGGAGACCTTCCCATGTCGTTGCGCCGTCGCTTTCCCTCGCCCACCGTTCTGGCACTGGCCGTTGGCTGTGTGCTGCTGCCCATGGCCGCTGCCGCCGCCACCCAGCCTGCTGTCGCCGCCCATACGGCGAATACCATGGCCGGCAGCGCCGCTGCCAGCACCGATTTCTCGGCCAACACGTTGAGCAAGCACAAGGTCAAGCAGATGTCGGCGGTAACGGTCACGGCGGCCACGCTGTCGCTGCACCACGTGCCGGCGACCACGCCGCTGAAAGTCACCCAGCCAACCTCGGTGATCAACCGCGATTACATCCTCAACAACACCTCGCCGACGGCCACCTACGCGGACATCATCGCCATCACGCCCAGCGTGAGCGATCGCGAGCCGAACGGTGCGGGTCTTACCGAAAGCCGCGACATGAGCATCCGCGGTTTCAAGGACGGCGAGTTCAACCTCACCATGGACGGCATCCCGGTGGGCGACCCGAACGACTTCACCCACCACTCGACCGACTACTTCATGTCGCAGGACCTCGGTTCGATCAATGTCGACCGCGGTCCGGGCAACGCGTCCACGGTGGGCTTCGCCACCTTCGGCGGCACGGTGGGCATGAATACGCGTGCGCCGGACGCCGAGGCCGTGGGCCATGTCTACGGCAGCTACGGCAGCTATGCCACGCGCCTGCTGGGCGGCTCCTTCGATACCGGCACCCTGCACGACCTCGGCGACCTGCGCGCCTTTGTCGACTATCGCCAGGTGAAGTCCAACGGCTACCTCACCGGCGCCAACTTCGACCGCCACAACTTCTTCATGAAGGCGACCAAGCCGCTGGGCGAGCACACCGAGCTGACCGTGGTGGCGATGACCAACCAGGACAGCGGCAGCAATACCGCGATCGTCGGCGCCACTTCGTATCCCTACGTGGCGGTGAACAACGGCACGGCGCCGTTCACCAGCGACCTGCCGGGCCAGATGCAGCAGCTCGGCTCCAACTACGGCCTGTCCAGCAATCCCAACAGCCAGGCCTTCAGCGGCTACAACGGTGACGTGATCAACTCGGACTTCGAGTACGTGGGCCTGCACAGCGACCTCGGCGACGTGACGGTGGACAACAAGCTCTACACCTACGCGTACTACCACCACGGCTGGAACGGCAACGACCCGAACGGCGGCAACTACGACTACGGCAGCCTCAACGGCGTCTCGGGCTCGGCTGGCGACGGTACCGTCCCGGCCGGGGCAGGCAGCACCAACGGCACCATCTACGGCAGCAACAACGTGCCGGGCCAGAAGATGTACAACCTGTACCGCAACTGGGGCGACATGCTGCGCTTCACGCAGGACTTCGGTCCGGGCGAACTGCGCTACGGCCTGTGGGTGAACAAGCAGCTCTACCATCGCTACAAGGCGGAGATCGACTTCACCAACGGTGGTGCCTACAACGCATCCAGTGCGCTGGCGGCGACCGACCGCCGTATCGACGGCACCTTCCTCACCGTGCAGCCGTACCTCGAATACGCCTGGCATGTCACCGATGCACTGACCGTGACGCCGGGCCTGAAGTACGTGTATTTCCGCCGACACGACGTGGCGCCGGTGCAGCAGAAGGTCGGTGCGGCGCAGGACTATCAGCAGAGCTGGCGCACCCTGTTGCCGGCGATCGACCTGCACTACCGCATCCAGTCGGGCTGGACCGCCTACCTGCAGGCCGCCAAGGGTTACCTGGCGCCGAACGAGAACCTGTTCTATGTGCCGAACCCGCTGGTTTCAGACCAGAAGGTGAAGCCGCAGTCCACCACCAACTACCAGCTCGGTACGGTATGGCAGAGCGACCGCTTGAGCCTGTCCGCCGACGTGTACGCGATCAACTTCACCAACCAGGTGACCAAGCACAAGATCGGTGGCGTGACGATCTTCTCCAACCTCGGCGGCACCAAGTACCGCGGCGCCGAGATCGAGGCCAGCTACCTGGTCGGCGGCGGTTTCAGCCTGTACGGCAATGCCAGCGACAACAAGGCGACGCAGAACTCCAACGGGTTGCAGCTGGCCATGGTGCCCCGCTACACCGGTGCGGCCGGGGTGATCTACCACCAGGGTGCCTGGAACGCCTCGCTGATCGCCAAGTACACCGGTGCCGACGCCGGCGACATCGGGCAGGACGCCAATGGCAATGCGATCGGCATCTATCGCTTCCACCCGTTCACGATGACCAGCCTGGCCGTGAACTACACCCTGCCGAAGGCAGCGCTGCTGCCGCGCGGCACCAAGCTCAGCCTGCAGGTGCACAACCTGACCGACAACCGGACGCTGGACGATCTGGGCGGCTACACCGGCAATGGCGTGCCGCTGTTCTTCACCCAGGCCGGTCGCAGCGTGATGTTCGGCTTCGACATTCCGGTGCGCTGAGCGCCACCCGGGGCGCGCCTGCCATGGCGCCCCCACCCATTCCACCGGACGTCTGCCACATGAGTTGTGGCAGACGTCGTCATTGAAGAGTTCGCTCCATGTTCCTATCGAAAATCGCCCGTGCCGTAGTGGCTGCGTCCGCACTCTGCGGTGGCCTGTCCATGGCCATGCCGGCCACCGCCGCGCCGATCCGCCATGTGCTGCTGATCAGCGTCGACGGTCTGCACGCGCTGGACCTGCGCAACTACATCCGCATCCATCCCGATTCCAACCTGGCCGCGCTGGCCAAGGGCGGCATCGAATACACCCGCGCCAACACCGTAGTGCCGGCCGATTCCTTCCCGGGTCTGCTGGCCCTGGTCACCGGCGGCACCCCGGCCGTGACCGGCGTCTACTACGACAACACCTGGGACCGCTCGCTGGCGCCGCCGACCGGGCCGTGCAGCGCCGTCGGTGCGCACGTGCTGTACAACGAGAAAGTGGACGCCCCCGGCGGGCACGGCATCGATGCGTCGAAACTGCCGCGCGATCCGGCGCATGGTTGCCGGCCGGTCTATCCCTGGCAGTACCTGCGCGTGAACACGGTGTTCAACGTGGTGCGTGCGGCCGGCGGCTATACCGCGTGGGCGGACAAGCACCCGGCCTATGCGATCGTTCAGGGTCCGTCCGGCAATGGCGTGGAGGATCTCTACACGCCGGAAATCGGTCTGGACGGCGAAGGCCACCCCGATACCGATGCGATTACCGCTTCGATCGCCCGCACCGAAACCTACGACACCGGCAAGATGCAGGCGGTGATCCACGAAGTGGACGGCTACCGTCACGACGGCACCACCCGTGCGCCGGTGCCCACCCTGTTCGGGTTGAATCTGCAGAGCGTGAACGTGGCCGAGAAGCTGGCCGGCTACCAGGACGCCGACGGCACGCCCACGCCGTCGCTGGATGCGGCGCTGACCCATGTGGACAACCTGATCGGCCAGCTGATGCACGCACTGGTCAAGCGCCACCTCGATCGTGACACGCTGGTGATCGTGACCGCCAAGCATGGCAACGGTCCGATCGATCCGGATCAGCTGCGGCACGTGCCGTCCGGCTGGCTGCGCGCGGTGATCGCGGCGGCCGCGGGCGGCGAGCCGGCCCAGCTCACCACCGACCGCAGCGCGCTGATCTGGCTGCACGACCAGCACATGACCGGCACCGTGGCGCGTACCCTGCTGGCCGATCGCAAGCGGCTGGGTATCGAACGCGTGCTGTGGGGGCGTCGCCTGGGTCTGTTGTTCCCGTCGCCGAAGCACGACGTGCGCACGCCGGACCTGATCGTGATTCCGCAGCCGGGCGTGATCTATGCCAAGGCCGGTGCCACCAAGCGTGCCGAGCACGGCGGCTTCGACATGGATGACACGCATGTGGCGCTGCTGGTGTCCGGACCGATGCTGCCCGACCCGGGTCGTCGCCTGGACATGCCGGTATCGACCACCGACGTGGCGCCGACCATGCTGGCGGCGCTGGGCCTGAATCCGGACGCACTGCAGGCGGTGCGCGAGCAGCAGACGCCGTTGTTGCCCGGCGTCGCCTGGGAGCGGCTGGCGGCCCGGCATGTCCGTTCGGCGCATTGAGCCGGAGGGTTTCATTGGACCGTCACAATTACCGCCTACCGTGAACTGTCCCCATGCCGACGGCCGGCCCGATACCGATGCCGACGGGTTCGAGCCGGAGGCTGCCTTGCGTGTTCTGATCGTCGAGGATGACCGCGAAACCCGTGACTGGATCGACAGCGGCCTGTTCGAGGAAGGCTATGTCACGCAGTCGGTCGGCGACGGCCGCGAGGGCGTTGCCCTCGCGGTGCAGGGCGGCTTCGACACCATCGTGGTGGATCGCAAGCTGCCCGGTCTGGATGGCATCAGCTTCATCCGTACCGTGCGCAGTGCGGATGTGCAGTCCGGCATCATCATGCTCACCGCGCTGTGCGATACCCGCCAGCGCATCGAGGGCCTGGACGCCGGCGCCGACGATTACCTCGGCAAGCCGTTCGCGATGGCCGAACTGGTGGCGCGGCTGCGCGCGCTGTCGCGCCGGCCGGCGCTCAGCCGCGAATCGACGACCCTGGAATGGGGGCCGCTGGCGCTGGACCTGTCGCGGCACGCGGCCACCTGCATGGGCGAACCGCTGGAGCTGACGCCCACCGAGTTCCGCCTGTTCGAGATCCTGATGCGTCATGCCGGCAAGGTGGTGACCCGCTCGATGCTGCTGGAGCAGGTCTGGCATTTTCATTTCAACCCACGCACCAGCGTGGTGGAAACCCACATGTCGCGGCTGCGCAGCAAGGTGCGCGTGAGCGGCGGCGAAAGCCTTATCGAGACGGTTCGTGGCTACGGTTATCGGCTTCAGGCCCGAACACGTCAGGCATAGACAGACCAGCGCCTTCCGCCTTGCGCTGATCCTGGCGGGCATGTTCGCGCTGTTCTCTTTGCTCACCGCGTCGGTGCTGTGGCTGGGCACCGAGCGCGAAGCGCGCCAGGAACAGCACCAGGAACTGCGCGCCGATGCGCGTGACCTGGTGCTTCTGTCCTACCAGCAGGGTCTGGACGGGCTCAGTACCGAGATCGAGGAGCGCACCATCCTGGGCGCCGGTCTGCCGCGCTGGTATGCGCTGTATGCCGCCAACGGAATCAAGCTCGCCGGCAATCTGGACGACCACCCGCTGCGCGAAGGCTGGTCGGTGAAGCGATTCACACCGCGCACCACGACTCGCCTGCCCACGTCGGGTTCGCACCTATTGACGCTGTACACCGTGCGTACCGATCGCGGCGGCTGGCTGGTGGTGGGGCGCGACAGCTACTACATCCACCAGATGAAGGACGTGGCCGCGCGGATCTTCGTATTCGCCCTGCTGCTGATCGTGGTCGTCTCGCTGGTGGTCGGCGGGCTGATCGGACGACAGCTGATGCGGCGGGTCGGTGCGATGTCCGACGCGGCCGAGCGGATCAGCGATGGCGACCTGGCGCAGCGCATGCCGGTACGCGGCAACGGCGACGAGCTGGACATGATCGCGTTGACGGTGAACCAGATGCTGGACCGCATCGCTTCGCTGCTGGCCGACGTGCGCCGGCTGGGCGCCGACATCGCGCATGACCTGCGCACGCCGCTGACCCGGTTGCGCCAGCGGCTGGAGCGCCTGCACCGTCACCCGGCGATGGCCCAGGACGTTCCGCTGGAAGCCTCGGTGGACGGCGCGCTGGGCGAGATCGATGAACTGCTCAACGTATTCCAGGCACTGCTGCGCATCGCCCGGGTCGATTCCGGCGAGCCGCGCAGCGGTTTCGCGCCGGTCGACCTGGCCGTGTTGCTGGAGGAGCTGCTGGACATCTACGCACCGGTGGCCGAGGCCGAAGCGCATCGACTGCGGGCGGAGATCGACCCGCAGCCTCCGGTGTACGGTGATCGCGAGCTGCTGGTGCAGGTGTTCGTCAACCTGATCGAAAACGCCATCCGGCATACGCCGGAAGGAACCGTCATCACGCTGCGGCTGGGCCAGGTCGATGGGCATGTGCGTGCTGGCGTCGACGACGATGGTCCCGGCATTCCGGCACAGGCCCGCGGACAGGTGCTGCAGCCGTTCGCGCGTCTCGATCGCAGCCGGCATACCGAAGGCAACGGGCTGGGGCTGGCCCTGGTGCGCTCGGTGGCCGAACTGCATGGCGCCGTCTTGTTGCTGGAAGATGCCGGGCCGGGCCTGAGCGTGAATCTGGTTTTCGCCGTTGCGGCAGAGACGACGCGGCCACGCACGGGCCGGGTGCTGCGTCATGCCACGCAACGGGTCGCTCCCGCAGCGGGTCTGCATGCAGGCTTGTCCGGGCATCCGGACTGAGCAGATTCGTTCGGGGTGTCCGGGGGGCGCGCCGAAGCTGTTTCAGCGTGGGCGCAGCGGATCGAGCAGTCGTTTCAGGCCGTTGTGGTCGATCTCCAGCATCAGCGCCAGTAGCCGTCCCAGCTCGCCAGCCGGAAAACCCTTGCGCGCGAACCAGGCGAGATAGGCACCAGGCAGGTCGGCCAGCAGGCGCCCCTGGTACTTGCCGAAGGGCATGCGCTGGGTCACCAGGCGCTTGAGGTCATCCGCTTCCATCGTCGGCGCGCTCAGTCCGCCGCCACGCAGCGGTCCTGCGCCCAGGCCCGCAGGGCCTCGACCTGTTCGCGCATCAGCACCGACAGCGGACGCGTCCGCGCCAGCGAGTCCAGCAGCATGGCCTGGTCCGGCGGGCCGCCGCTACCGGCCGCGTCATACAGCGCGCTGACGATGGCCTGCTCGATCTCGGCGCCGGAAAAGCCTTCGCTGGCAGCGGCCAGCGCGGGCAGGTCGAAACCGGCAGGTTCCAGTTTGCGTCGCGCCAGATGCATCGCGAAGATCTCTTCGCGCACGTCCTTGCGGGGCAGGTCGACGAAGAAGATCTCGTCGAAGCGGCCCTTGCGCAGCAGTTCGGCCGGCAGCTCCTGCACCGCGTTGGCGGTGGCCACCACGAACACCTTGGTCTTGCGCTCGGCCATCCAGGTCAGCAGGTAGCCGAGTACGCGGCGCGACACCCCGTTGTCCTCGCCACCGCCGGCCAGCGCCTTCTCGATTTCGTCGATCCACAGTACGCAGGGCGCGAGCAGTCCGGCGCTGGAAAGCGCCTCGCGCAGGTTCTTCTCGGTCTCGCCCTGGTACTTGTCGTACAGCGTGCCGAAGTCCAGCCGCACCAGCGGCACGCCGAAGCCGCCGGCGATGGCCTTGGCGGCCAGGCTCTTGCCACAACCCTGTACGCCCAGCAGCAGCAGGCCCTTCGGCGGGTCGAGCATCGGGTCGGGCGTGGCCGCCAGGAACACCGCCCGCCGCCGCCGGACCCATTCGCGTACCTGGCGGATACCCGCGATGTCGGCAAAGCTGGCGGTGGCGTATTCGTAGTGCAGCAGGCCGGAGCGGTTGAGCAGGTCGAACTTCGACTGCATCAACTCGGGCAGGTCGGCCGCACCGAGCGCGCCGTCGTTGTAGATCAGCTTGCGCACGATGCGACGTGCGTCCGGCGCGGACAGGCCGAGCAGGTTGCGCACGATAGTGCGTGCGGCGTCGTTGTCCACCTCCAGACGGCGGTTGTACTCGCGCTGCCAGGCGGCCGCCTCGCCGCGCATGATGCCGGCCAGTTCCTTCAGGTCGGGCAGCGACAGCGGTACACGCAGGGCCAGCGCCTCCAGTTCGTCCGGCAGCTCGATCCGGGCGCCGACCAGCACTACTGTGTGCGCGGCCGAGCGCTGGCGCTGCACGATCTCGCGCAGCAGGCGCAGGCTCATCGCGTAGCGCAGGAACGGATGGAAGTCGAACAGCAGGTAGATGCCAGCCGCCGTGGCGTCGCGGATCGCGTCCAGCGTGGCGGTGGCGTCGGGTGCCACGTCGCCACCGCCGACGAAATCAAGCCGGCCCAGGCCGTCGGTGAGGGTCCAGCGCCATAGCGGGCGCAGCGATTGCGCGATCACGTGACGGAAGCAGTCCACCACCCGTTGCTCGTCCACCGTTTCGATCACCAGCAACGGCGTGGCCGCGCGCACCAGTGTGGTGAGGTCCTGCAGTTCGCTCATGCGTCCTCCCTGCGAAGGGCGTCACGTTAGCAGAGCCGCGTTGCGCGCTGCCATGCAAGCTCATGTGCTGGCGGAAGCGGAATGGGTGGGCACCTGTTCGCTGAATCCGGCGGTGTCGGCATAGGACAAATGTGGTCTGCGCGTGGACGTGGCTGCAATCAGCCTTCACGCTGGGCGCGCATGGACTGTGGGGAAATAGGGGCGTGGAGTGCGGGGGGCGCTCCGGCGTCATCGAGGAACCCAGTCATGCTTCACTACGCCATCGTCTTTCTGGTCATCGCCGTGATCGCGGCGCTGTTCGGCTTTACCGGTATTGCCGGCACCGCCGCATGGATCGCCAAAGTGCTGTTCGTCATCTTCCTGGTGCTGGCGGTGGTCGCCTACTTCCGCCGAACCAGCTGAACAGGCAGCGGGACAGGTGCGCCGATGGCGATGACAACACGTTAGAGTGGATCACCCCGACATCGGAGAACGCCATGAACAAGCAAGTCCAGACGAACGATGCCGACGGCGCCAACACGCGCATCGAGGCAGGAGCCGAACGTATCAAGCAGGCCACGTCCGATGCGGTGGCCTCGACCAGGGACGCAGTGAATCGCGCCGCCGACCGCGTCGAAGAAGGGCTGCACCACGCCACCGACAAGGCCGCAGGCGCCGCCACCCGGGCCAGCGACAAGGCCAGCGAGCTGGGCGGTCGTGGTCGCGAAGCGTATGACCGCAGCATGGATCGCGCCGACGAATGGCTGGATCAGGCGCGTGATTTCGTCCGCGAGAAACCGGTGCAGGCGGTTGCCATCGCTGTCGGTGCGGGCTGGTTGCTCGGCCGCATGTTCCGTCGCTGACGCCGATTCCACCGATCCGAGAAGTGCGAATGCGCGATCCCGAAGGCGGGGACGAAGCGACAGCGTCGACCGACGCATCGTCCGGCGACATCCCACCCGACGCCAAGGCCGAAGGCCTGCTGGCGGAACTGGCGCAGCTTGCCGCCGCGCTGCGCAAGCTGTTCGGCGCTCAGCTGCACCTGCTGGCTGCCGAGCTCGGGCTGGCGCGACGCGCGGTGTCGTGGCTGCTGACGGCCGGTCTGGTCGCCACGATCGCCGGTGTCGGGCTGGCACTGTCGCTGCTCGGATTGATCGGCGTGTTGCTGGCCAGCTGGTTCCATTCGTGGATAGCGGCCCTGCTGGTACTGGTGCTGCTGCAGGCGCTGTGCCTGGCCGGCGCGGTGCTGCTGTTTCGCCGCTGCATGCACTGGATGAGCCTGCCTGCTACGCGCGGGGAATGGCATGCGATGATGCGTGAGACGCGTCAGCGTGCCGACCGCCGGATCGCGGACGACGCGGCTGCGCAAAGCGATGGGGGCACGCGGGAATGAGCCTTTTCCGACAGATCGACAAGGTACGCGCGGCGCAGGCACGCGTCGCGAAGCATCGCGATGAACTTGCCCAGCCGGCCGCCGCGTTGCTGGCGCGCGGTCACCGTCATCCGCTGGCTGCGCTGGGTACCGCGGCCGGCGCCGGTTTCGTGCTGGGACAGTTGAACGTGCACCCGTTGCGTCTGCCAGGCGTCGGTGCGCTGCTGAGCAGCGGGCTGGCCGAGGCCGTGGCGCATGGTGCACGGCTGATGGCCGAGCTGGGCCTGGCCGACGACGAAACGACATGAACATGCCGGAGTCGTTGCCAGCCGCCCCGGTTACGTCGGGGCCGGAGTCGCGTTCCGCGTCGGAACAGGGCATGCCGGCCGCACCCGTGCACCGGCCTCATCGGCGGCTGGACCTGCACAATGCCCGCGGAGTCCGTCGCCATCTGCGCGGCATCCGTGTGCTGCTCAACACCTTCCTGCTGCTGGCCCTGCTGTATACCGCCACGCTGATCCGCGCGCTGCTGATTCCGCTGGTGCTGGCCGCCTTCCTCGGGCTCGCGCTGAACCCCATCGTCGCCTTCGCCTCGCGTCACCGCATACCGCGCGCGATCGGCGCCAGCGTGTTGATGATCGGCCTGATCGGCGCGATCGGCACCGGTATCGGCCTGCTGACGCAGCCGGCGCTGGGCTGGTTCCACGATGCGCCGCGGGCGATCCGCAGCTTTGTGCCGAAACTGGAACACCTCACCCGTCCGCTGGAAGCGGCCAACCGCGCCACCCAGACCCTGGTCAACGGCCATCCGTCTCGGGTGGTGGCGCATCCGGCCGATGTGGCGATCAGTGCATGGGACGTGGTGTCGAACGCGCCCAAGGTGCTGGCGGCCATCTTGACGGTGGTGCTGCTGGTGTTCTTCTTCCTGGTCTACGGCGACAGCATGCTGCGCCGGCTGGTCGAGATCGGGCCCGATTTCCGTTCCAAGCGTCATGCCGTATCGATCGTGCGCGGCATCCAGCTCGAGGTTTCGCGCTACATACTCACCACGGTGCTGATCAACGCCACGCTGGGCGCGCTGACAGCCGGCATGCTGTGGCTGCTGCATGTCTCCGACCCCCTGCTGTGGGGCGCGGTGGCGATGCTGGCCAACTTCATTCCGTATGTGGGCGCCATCGTCACCACCACGGTGCTGCTGCTGGTTGGGTTGATCCAGTTCAACCAGCTCGGCAGTGCCCTGTTGCCGGCGTTGTGCTTCGCCTGTCTCACCGCGTTCGAAGGCAACCTGATCACGCCGATGATCCTGGGCCGCCGCATGCGCCTGAGCCCCATCGCGATCCTGATCTGGCTGCTGCTGTGGGGCTGGCTGTGGGGCGTGCCCGGCGCGCTGCTCGCGGTGCCGATGCTGACCTGCGCGAAACTCATCGCCGAACGCATGCGCGGCTGGGAATGGTTCGCGCACCTGGTACAGCGCTAACCGGGCGCGTGTGCCGCCGCTGACGGCTCCGCTGCGGCGACCCCGCTGCACTGCGTGTCGCCACAGGCCTGCCAGCCACCGCCCAGCGCCTTGTACAGCGCCACCGCACGGGTATCGATCGCGGTCTCGCCAAGCGCCAGCGCGTTTTCGGCGGACAGTTGCACGCGTTCGGCGTCGAGCAGTTGCAGGTAGCCGGTGGCGCCGGCCTTGTAGCGGATGCGTGCCAGGTCGGCGGCGCGCCGGCTGTCGCGGGCCTGGTCGATCAGCTTCGCGACACTGGCACGTTGCTGGTTGTAGCCGACCATCGCGTTGTCCACGTCCTCCATGGCCTCCAGCACGGTGCGCTGGTAATTCGCCTGTGCCGCATCGGCGCGGGCCTCGCTGGCATGCAGCTCGGCACGCACGCGCTGCACGTTCAGCCCGTTCCAGGTAATGCTGGGCATGATCGACCAGGCCCGCGTGCCGGGGCTGCCGAAGTCGTTGCTGCGACCCGCCAGGAAACCAAGGAAGCCGCCCAGCGAGACATGCGGGAAAAAGTCCGCCTTGGCCACGCCGATACGTGCGGTGGCGGCGGCGTATTCGCGCTCGGCGGCGCGGATGTCAGGGCGCCGCGCCAGCACGTTGCCGGCGTCGCCGATCGGCAGCACTGTATCGATCGGGTGGAAGCTGCGCGGCGACACGTCCACATCCAGCGCACCGGGACGTTCGCCCAGCAACACGGCCAGCCGGTATTCGCTGGCGCGTGCCTGCATGTCGAGCAGGGGCAGCTGTGCTTCCACGGCGCTGAGCTGGGCCCGCGCGCTGTCCACGTCCTGCTCGGAAGCGGTACCCACTTCGGCGCGCGCGCGGATCACCGCCAGCGTGTCGCTCTGGTTGGCGATATTGCGCCGGGCGATGGCGATGCGCTGCTGGGTGCCGCGCAGCGTGAAATAGTTGCGCGCCACTTCGGCGAACAGGCTGACCTGGGCGTCCTGCAGGGCGGCTTCGCTGGCGCCGAGGTCGGCATGTGCGGCCTGCACCGAGCGACGTATGCCGCCAAACAGGTCCAGTTCCCACGAAGCATCGAAACCGGCCTGGTAACTGGTCACGGTGTGGCGCTGGTCGCTGTAGCCGGGTTGCTGCTCGCGGCTGCGGCTGTAGTCGATGCCGGTGTCGATCGTCGGCCATTGCTGCGACCTGGCGCCGCCGAGCAGGGCACGGGACTCGGCCAGCCGCGCCACGGCGATGCGCAGGTCGAGGTTGTTGGCCGCCGCACGCTGGATCAGCGCATCCAGCGTGGGATCGCCGAACTGCTTCCACCATTGCGCCTGGAAACGTGCGTTGCTCTCGTGGGCCAGGTCCAAGCCCTGCACCTGCATCGAGGGCGTATGCGGGGCTTTGTAGTCGGGCCCCACGCTGGCGCAGCCGGCCAGTGCGATGGCGGCGAACAGCAGCGATCGGCGCGCCGCCCTGCCCGTCATGCCGGCGAAAGCAGGAACCCAGTGCCTCTGGACCGTCGAAGCGAGAGTCACCGGCCCTCGGCTTGAACGCTCCTCAGGCCGTTGAGAGTCGTCGGGGTGACGGGCAGCATTGTTGTGTCGTGGCGTGGACAACGGGAATACATTCATCTCAATGACCCTCCAGCGCCGGCAGCGCTTCCGCCTGCGCGCGCTTGCGCGCCTCGCGGCGTTCGACCAGGGCGCGGATCAATACGTAGAACAGCGGGGTGTAGATCAGTCCGAAGATGGTCACGCCGAGCATGCCGGAGAACACCGCCACACCCATGGCATGGCGCATCTCGGCACCGGCGCCGTGCGAGGTGACCAGCGGTACCACGCCCATGATGAAGGCGATCGAGGTCATCAGGATCGGGCGCAGGCGCAGGCGTGCGGCGATCAGCACCGCCTCGTGGCGGCTCATGCCTTCGTGCTGGCGTTCGCGGGCGAACTCCACGATCAGGATCGCGTTCTTGCAGGCCAGGCCCACCAGCACGATCAGGCCGATCTGGGTGAAGATGTTGTTGTCGCCGCCGGATAGCCACACGCCGGCAATCGCGGACAGCAGCACCATTGGCACGATCAGGATCACCGCCAGCGGCAGCGACCAGCTTTCGTACAGCGACGACAGCACCAGGAACACCAACAGCACGCACAGCGGGAACACCAGGATCGCGGTGTTGCCGGCCAGAATCTGCTGGTAGGTCAGGTCGGTCCATTCGAAGCCCATGCCGTTGGGCAGGTTCTCCGCCGCCAGCTTCTCCATCGCCGCCTGCGCCTGGCCGGAACTGAAGCCCGGTGCGGGCCCGCCGTTGATCTCGGCGGTGGGGTAGCCGTTGTAGTGCATCACGCGGTCCGGGCCGGCGCCGCGCTTCACGGTCACGAACGATCCCAGCGGCACCATTTCGCCCTTGGCATTGCGCGTCTTCAGCTGGCCGATGTCGGCCATGTCGTGGCGGAACGCCGGTTCGGCCGAGACGTTCACCTGGTAGGTGCGGCCAAAGCGGTTGAAGTCGTTGACGTAGAGCGAGCCGAGGTAGGCCTGCAGGGTCTGGTACACGTCGTTGAGGTTCACGCCTTCGGCCTTGGCCTTCTCGCGGTCCACGTCGGCATCGACCTGCGGCACGCTGACCTGGAAACTGGAGAACAGCCCCGCCAGCGCGGGCACCTTGTGGCTGGCCGCGATCAGCTTCTGGGTCTGCCGGTACAGCGCGTCGAAACCGAGCTGGCTGCGGTCCTCGATCTGCATGCGGAAACCGCCGATGGTGCCCAGCCCCTGTACCGGCGGCGGCGGGAACACCGCGATGTAGGCATCCTGGATCGCCGCGTATTTCGCGTTCAGCGCGGCGGCGATGGCTCCCGCGGAGAGCTTGGCGCTGCGCCGCTGGTCGAATGGTTTCAGGGTGACGAACACGATGCCGGCGTTGGTGGAATTGGTGAAGCCGTTGATCGAGAGACCGGGGAAGGCCACGGCGTTCTCCACGCCCGGCTGCTTCAGGGCGATGGCCGACATGCGCTGGATCACGTCCTGGGTGCGGTCGAGTGATGCCGCGTCGGGCAGCTGCGCGAACGACACCAGGTACTGCTTGTCCTGCATCGGCACGAAGCCGGTCGGCACATGGGCGAAGCCGAACCAGGTCAGCGCGATCAGCCCGGCATACAGCAGCAACGCTGCCGGTCCCTTGCCCTGCATGTAGCGGGTGCCCTTCACGTAGCGCGCCGCGCCGTGGTGGAACAGCCGGTTGAACGGATGGAACAGCCAGCCCAGGCCGCGGTCGATCGCGCGGGTGAGCCGGTCCTTCGGTGCGTCGTGGCTCTTCAGCAGGATCGCCGCCAGCGCCGGGCTCAGGCTCAGCGAGTTGAACGCCGAGATCACCGTCGAGATGGCGATGGTCAGCGCGAACTGGCGGTAGAACTGGCCAGTCAGCCCGCTGATGAAGGCGGTGGGGATGAACACTGCGCACAGCACCAGCGCGGTGGCCACGATCGGGCTGGTCACCTCGTGCATCGCCTTGCGCGTGGCCTCTTTCGGCGACTGGCCCAGCTCGATGTGCCGTTCCACGTTCTCGACCACCACGATGGCGTCGTCCACCACGATGCCGATGGCCAGCACCATGCCGAACAGCGAAAGTGCGTTGAGCGAGAAGCCGATCAGGTACATCACCGCGAAGGTGCCGATCAGCGATACCGGTACGGCGATCAGCGGGATCACCGAGGCGCGCCAGGTCTGCAGGAACAGGATCACCACCAGCACCACCAGCAGGATCGCCTCGAACAGCGTGTGCACCACCGCCTCGATCGAACCGCGCACGAACACGGTGGGGTCGTACACGATGCGGTAGTCCACGCCCTGCGGGAACTGCTTCTTCAACCGCGCCATGGTGGCGCGCACTTCGTCCGAGATATGGATGGCGTTGGAACCGGGCCGCGCGAAAATCGGCAGCGCCACGGCAGGCTGGTTGTCGAGCAGGCTGCGCAGCGCGTACTGGTCGGCACCCAGCTGGACCCGCGCCACGTCGCGCAGATGAACCACGCTGCCGTCCGGGTCGGTACGCACGATGATGTTGCGGAAGTCGTCCACGCTGCTCAGTCGGCCGCGCGTGTTGATGTTCAGCTGGAACGCGGCGTGACCGGGACCGGGCGGCGCGTTCAGCGCGCCGGCGGCCACCTGCACGTTCTGCTCGCGGATCGCGTTCACCACATCGCCGGTGGTGAGGCCGCGCTCGGCCAGCTTGTCCGGGTTAAGCCAGACCCGCATCGAGTACTGGCCGGCACCGAAGATCTTCACGTCGCCCACGCCGTCGAGACGGTTCAGCACATCCTTCACATGCAGCCGCGCGTAGTTCGACAGGTACAGCATGTTGTAGCGATGGTCGGGCGAGACCAGGTGCACCACCATGGTGAGATCAGGCGAGCTCTTCTGGGTGGTCACGCCGAGCCGCTGCACTTCCGAGGGCAGCCGCGGCAAGGCCTGCGCCACCCGGTTCTGCACCTCCACTTCGGCGGTGTTGATGTTGGTGCCGAGGGCGAAGGTCACCGTCAGCGTCATCACGCCGTCGCTGGTGGCCTGCGAGGACGAATACAGCATGCCCTCCACGCCGTTGATCTGTTCTTCCAGCGGCGTGGCGACGGTTTCGGCGATCACCTTCGGGTTGGCGCCGGGATAGTTGGCACGCACCACCACGGTGGGCGGAACCACTTGCGGGTATTCGCTGATCGGCAGCTTGAACGCCGCGATGCTGCCGGTGATCACGAACAGCAGCGAAAGCACGGCGGCCATGATCGGCCGGTCGACGAAAAACTGGGCGATGTTTTTCATGGGATTACCTTGTGGTCACGCCGGGCGCAACTGGCCCGCTCCCGTCAGGAAGCAACCCGGGAGCTGCCGGGTTGTGCGATGAAACCCGTCCGGCGTCGTGGCGGATGGCGGTGCCACGAACAGCGTTCGCTGGGCGGGAAGGATTCGGTGAAGCTTCGGAACGGTCGGGTGATGACGGATCAACCGCCGGACGCCGCCTTCGCCGTGCTGGCGACGGATGCGACCGGCATGCCGGCACCATGGACCTGGGCGGTGTTCGCGGCACGGCCGGGGGATGCGGGCGCGTCCACCAGCGCCTTGTCACGCGCGTCGAGCCGGTAGGTCATGGCCACTTGCCGGGGGGACACGGTCACGCCCGGACGCACGTGCTGCAGGCCGTTCACCACCACCTCGTCGCCGGGTTCCAGTCCGCTGTCTACCACGCGCAGGCCGTGGTAGAGCGGTCCGGTGGTGACACGGCGGTACTGGACCTTGTGCGACTTGTCGAGCACGTAGACGAACTGGTTGCTCAGGTCGGTGCCCACGGCACGGTCGTCGATCAGCATACGCGGCACCGGCGCACCGCTCTGCAGGCGCACGCGCGCATACAGGCCGGGCGTGAACAGGCCGCTGCGGTTGTCGAACACCGCGCGCAGGCGCATCGTGCCGGAATCGGTGTGCAGCTGGTTGTCGACGAAGTCGAGCCGGCCCGGATGCGGGTAACCGGTTTCGTCGGCCAGCTCCATCGACGCGCCGATATGTGCGGAGCGGCCTTCCCTGCGTGCCCTGGCCCGCAGGTGGTCGAGCTTCAGCCAGGTCTGTTCGTCGACGTCGAAGTAGACGTACACCGGGTTCACCGACACCACGCTGGTCAGCACGTCGCTGCTGGTCACCAGGTTGCCCTGGGTGATGCGGATGTTGCTGACACGCCCATCGATCGGTGCGCGTACCTTGGTGAAGCCAAGGTTGAGCCTGGCCGCCGCCAGTGCGGCATCGGCCGCCGCCAGTGCCGCCTGCGCACTCCGCGCGGCAGTCGTCTCGCTATCGGCCTCGGCCTGGGCGATCGCATGCTGGGCCAGCAGGCGGCGGGCGCGGTCGGCGTTGTCGCGGGCCAACTTCAGGTTCGCACGGGCCTGCTCGCGTTCGGCGGCGAGGCGGTCCACCTGGGCCTGGAACGGGCGCGGGTCGATCCGGAACAGCACCTGGCCTTTGTGCACCAGGGCGCCCTCGGTAAACGTCACCGCGTCGATGTAGCCGCTGACACGCGGACGCACATTCACGCTGTCGACCGCCTGCACATGCCCGGTGAACTGTGCGCTATCGCTGACCGGGCGCAGCAGGGCCCGGGCCACGGTCACTTCCGGCGGGCCGCCCGCCACGACCTGGGCATGGCTGCTGCCATGGTCGCCGAGTAGGGCCCAACTGCCGGCTATCGCCACGACGACGAAGCCGGCCAAGATCAGTTTCTTTTTCATCCGTCACGCTCTCCGGGATGGGAGGTCGTGCCGCGGCGCAGCACGACAGAGGGCGTGATAATATAAATACTGTACGGTACAGTTAACCCACTTCAAACGCATCCCAATCGTGACTGCCAGTCACGAATGACGGCACGGTGACGGCTATGGAAGATTTTTCTGCTATATCGAGCTTCGTCCGCGTGGTCGAAGCGAAAAGTTTTGCGGCGGCAGCCGCTCAGCTGGGCATGACGCCTTCCGGTGTAAGTCGTGCCGTGTCGCGGCTGGAAGAGCAGATCGGTGTGCGTCTGCTGTTCCGCAGCACTCGCGCGTTGCGACTGACCGACGATGGCGAATCGTTCTATCTGCGCTGCAAGGACATCATGGCGGATCTTGGCGAGGCGGTGGAAGCGCTGAATTACGCGCGCACCAAACCGTCCGGCAAGCTGCGCGTGGCGGTGAACGTATCGGTGGGACGCGCGGCCCTGATCCCCAACCTGGCCGATTTCGAGGCGAAATACCCCGATGTCCGGCTCGAGTTGTCGATGAGTGACCGCAACATCGGGCTGATCGAGGAAGGCATCGACTGTGCCATACGCATGGGCGAGCTGGAGGACTCCAACCTGATCGCACGCAAGCTGGGGTATTTCAGCAACGTACTGTGTGCGGCGCCGGCCTATCTGGAACGCCATGGCACGCCGACCACGATCGACGAGCTGAAGCAGCATCGCTGCATCAACTATGTGTATCCCACCAGCGGACGGCCTTACCAGTGGCAGTTCGACACGGCCGACGGCAAGCGTGCCCTGGATGTCGATGCACACCTGCTGATCAACGACGGCGAGTCGGTGATCCAGGCGGCCATGGCGGGGCTCGGCATCATCCAGGTGCCGCACTGGCTGGCGGCCAGCGCGATCGGCTACGGCAAGCTGAAGGTGATCATGGAGGACACGATCTCCACCGGGTCTCCGGTGTGGATCGTCTATCCGCAGAAGAAGCACCTGTCGGCGCGCGTACAGGCCTTCATCGAATGGGTGCACGAATTGTTCCAGCGCACCAACGTGCCGGCATGCAGGGCCGGCACGTTGGTGCCGGGTCCGGGCATGTCGCCAGCATTCCCGGCCAGAGCCAAGAATTCACGCGGGCAGACGAATGCCGTGCCGATGAACGGATAGCGCTGACCGGGTAGCGGTGTATCGCAGCCGTTAGCACCCTTCATCGGTAGCGCTGGTTTATTTATTGCTGGTTTGCACCGATTCGACGATGCAGAGTGCAGGCCGTGTCCGAGGCCGGCCCACTCCAACCGACGTCAACGCATGCGACGTTGCGATGCCATCAGGACCCGCTGGGCATCAGCAGCAGCAATGCCAGGCCCAGCGCGATGCGGTAGACCGCGAAGGCCGTGTAACGGTGTGTGCGGATGTAGCCGAGCAGCCACTTCACCGCGATGAAAGCCACGATCAGCGACACTACGAAGCCCACACCCAGCGCGCTCCAGTCCTCGTGCGCCGCGGCCCCGCTGTGCAGCACTTTCAGCAGCTCGTAACCGGTGGCGGCGTACATCGTCGGGATGCCGACCAGGAACGAGAATTCGGTGGCCGCCGGGCGGTTGCTGGTGCCGAACAGCAGTGCGGTGAAGATGGTGGCGCCCGAGCGCGAGGTGCCCGGGAAGATGCCGGCGACCATCTGCGCGATGCCGACCAGGATCGCCACCGTCCAGGTCACCTCCTTGCGGTCGGGCTTGCGTGCGGCGATCTGTTCCGCGCCGATCATCCACACGCCACCGATCACCAGCGCCCAGGCGATCGGCGTCACCGTTTCGGGCAGCTTGAAGCCGTAGTGCGTGACGATCAGCCCCAGCACGCAGGTGATCAGGAAGGCCACCGCGAGCTTCAGCAGGTAACTGCGCAGCGCCGGTTCGCGCCAGCCCGTCAGCAGCTGCCAGATGCGTTCCCAGTACACCAGCGTGATCGCCAGGATCGCACCAGCCTGGATGCCTACGTTGAAAAGGTCGGAGCGTGCGCCCAGCCAGTGTTCGGCGATCAGCAGGTGTCCGGTGGACGAGATCGGCAGGAATTCGGTGATCCCCTCGATGATGCCGAGCAGGATGACGTGGAACAGGTCGGTCACGTGTACAGGCCTCTATGGAATGACGACCACGGCGATCGCCTCGGAGCGCAAAGCATACGTGTGCTATCGGGTAAAAGCGCTGTGCGAAAAGGGCCGAATGGAGGAGTCAGACGAAACCCCGATGCTGGCGTCCGTATGCTGCGAAGCGGAACATATGTGAGAAATGGCAATAAAAAAGCCGAAGTCATCATATTGCAATGCATCATTCGTTGCGGCAGGATCAAATCCAAGCGAGGTTCATTTCGTGTCCTGAGGCAGCGACTACTACGCGCCATCGGTCGTGATGAATCCGCAGACGGGGAACACGCCAGCTTGTCCGCGAAACGCACGATGGCAGCCTAACCGCTGTCGTCCGCGTCTCTCCCCGGTATGTCTTGCATACGGCTCGCCACCGGCGCTCCGTCCTGTTTCACCGGCCGCATGGGCCGGCTGCTTGTCATAGGTTCCTGACGTCGCCGTCGCCTTCGGGCCCGGGCATTGTGTCCGGCTGTGCCGCACGAAACCGTCAGCGCTGCTTCTTTTCGGTAATCGGCAGGTATGTCCACGCACCCTTCCGGGGCGTTGGGTGCTTGCGCAATGTTCGTCGGCAGGTCTTCGAACTTTCCGGCGAGCCCACTCTGGCACGAGGAGGCAACCGATGAAGCGACGAATGCGACGAGTGGTATGGGGAGTGTTGGCTGGATCGGCGTTGTTGTCGTCCGTCACGATGGCAGACGACGCACCGCAGAGTGCAGTGACCGGTAGCGTGGCCGTGGTCAACGACTATCTGTTTCGCGGTCTTTCGCAGACGAACTGGAAACCGGCGGTGCAGCCGGGTATCGAATACGACCAGGCCAGCGGTTGGTACGCTGGTGCGTGGGGCAGCAACATCAGCTGGTTGTCGGACGGTTCGACCGACGCCGCGCCGATTTCCAGCAGCCTCGAGCTCGATCTGTACACCGGTTTTCGCGGCAGCTTCCATGGCGACTGGAGCTACGACGTAGGCCTGTACGAGTACTACTACCCGGGGACCTACCCTTCCGGCTTCACCCGTCCCTACACCACCGAAGCCTATGGCTCGCTGGGCTACAAGGGCGTCACGCTGAAGTACTCGCATGCGTTCACCAACCTGTTCGGCTTCCCGGGCAGCAAGAACTCCGGTTACATCGACCTTTCCTACAACGTCGAATTCAGCCCGGACTGGTCGCTCAATCTGCACGTTGGCCATCAGGATGTGCGCAATGTCGCCGGCGCGTCGTACAGCGACTGGAAAGTCGGGGTGACGCGTGCCTTCGCGCACGGTTATTCGGTATCGCTGGGCTATTACGACACCAACGCCTCGCGCAGCGTCTACACCAATGCCTACGGGCATTACCTGGGGCGTGCCACCGGCATTCTCTCGCTCGCCAAATCGTTCTGATTCCGGATTCACGGCGGTGGCCGTGGTGCCGCCGTCCCACAAGGGGAGACTGGCATGAAACTGATCAGTTGCATCATCCGGCCATACAAGCTCGACGAGGTACGTGACGCGCTCACGACCGCAGGTGTAAGCGGCATCACGGTCAGCGAGGTCCGTGGTTTCGGTCGCCAGAAAGGGCATACCGAGCTGTACCGCGGGGCGGAATACGTGGTGGATTTCCTGCCCAAGCTGAAAGTGGAAGTGGTGGTCACGGATGAACTGCTGGAAGGCGCATTGGAGGCGATCCAGCAATCGGCCAGGACCGGCAGCGTGGGCGACGGAAAGATCTTCGTCAGCCCGATCGACCAGGTCATCCGCATCCGTACCGGCGAACTCGACGCCGACGCCCTCTGATCCTCACCCGCGAGGTTTCCATGAAACAGATCATGCTTTCCCGATCCGCTCGAGCGCTACCGGCGTGGACGTTGATGTTCGTCGTATTCGCCATGTGGATGGTGTCGCCCATGTCCCATGCGGCAACGCCGGCACCGGTCGTCGACAAGGGCGACGTCGCCTGGATGCTGACATCCACCCTGCTGGTGTTGTTGATGACGGTGCCCGGCCTGGCATTGTTCTACGGTGGCCTGGTGCGTTCGAAGAACGTGCTCTCGGTGCTGATGCAGGTGATGACGGTGTTTTCGATGATCCTGGTGCTGTGGGCCATCTATGGCTACAGCCTGGCGTTCAATGGCGATGGCGCCTTCATCGGCAACCTGCACAAGCTGTTCCTGCACGGAGTCACCAGGGACAGCCTGGCCGCCACCTTCACGCCCGGGGTCGCGTTGCCCGAGCAGGTGTTCGTGGTGTTCCAGTCCACTTTCGCCGGTATTACCGGTGCGTTGATCGTGGGCTCGTTCGCCGAGCGCATGCGCTTTCGTGCGGTGCTCGCCTTCACCGCCTTGTGGTTCACCTTTGCCTATCTGCCGATCGCGCACATGGTGTGGTGTGGCCCGAACGGCTTCCTGTTCGCCAAGGGCGCGCTGGACTTTGCCGGCGGTACGGTGGTGCACATCAACGCCGGTATCGCGGGCCTGGTCGGCGCGTACATGGTCGGGCCGCGCCTGGGCCTGGGGCGCGAGTCGATGAAGCCGCACAACGTCACCTTCACCATGATCGGTGCCTCGCTGCTGTGGGTGGGCTGGTTCGGCTTCAATGCGGGGTCCAACCTGGAAGCCAACGCGGGTGCGGGCCTGGCCTTCATCAACACCCTGCTCGCCACGGCGGCGGCGGTGCTGGCCTGGCTGGGGCTGGAGGCGGTCACCAAGGGTAAGCCGTCGATGGTTGGCGGAGCGTCCGGTGCAGTGGCCGGGCTGGTGGCGATTACGCCGGCATGTGGCACGGTCGGGCCGATGGGTTCGCTGGCGATCGGTGCCCTGGCCAGCGTGGTCTGCGTCTGGGGTGTGACTGGCCTGAAGAAGATTCTGCGTGCCGACGATGCGCTCGATGTGTTCGGCGTGCACGGTCTCGGCGGTATTCTGGGCGCCTTGCTGACCGGCGTCTTCAGTGCCCCGGCCCTTGGCGGTACCGGTTTCGGCAGCGGCAACAGCACGATGCTGCAGCAGCTGGGCGTGCAGGCGCTCGGTGTGGGTATCACCCTGGTGTGGAGCGGTCTGGTCTCCGTGGCGGCTTATTTCGTGGTCAAGCTGCTGTTCGGCCTGCGGGTATCGACCGAGGCGGAGCGCGAGGGCCTGGATATCACCTCGCATGGCGAGACCGCTTACGAAAGCTGATGCCATCGGGCACGCCCAGGGGGCGATGTGGCGTGCCCGATTTTGGTGCAATACTTCTCCGTGTTCGCCCGGTTATGATGCGAGTGCAAGCGGGCCATCCGGCGTGATGGCCCGCCAGATCAAAGGCATGGCGCCATTCCGTTGATGGCATGGCGCTTGCTATCCCTAACCAGTCATCTACTCCAGTCGAGGTTCCCCATGAATGCCCAGCAAGTGCTCGACCTGATCCAGGAACACGAGGTCGAGTTCGTCGACTTCCGTTTTGCCGACATGCTCGGCAAGCACCATCACGTCACCTTTCCGGCGCACGCCATCGACGAGTCGACCTTCGAGGACGGCAAGATGTTCGACGGCTCCTCCATCAGTGGCTGGAAGGGCATCAACGAGTCGGACATGATCCTGATGCCCGATCCGGAAACCGCCTATCTGGACCCGTTCAGCGCACACCCGCAGATGGTGATCCATTGCGACGTGCTGGAGCCGAGCACCATGCAGGCCTACGGCCGTGATCCGCGCTCCATCGCCAAGCGCGCCGAGTCGTACCTGAAGTCCACCGGCGTGGCCGACACTGCTTTCTTCGGACCGGAGCCCGAGTTCTTCATCTTCGATTCGGTGCGCTGGCAGAACGACATGGGCCGCGTGTTCTACGAAATCGAGTCCGAAGAGGCCGCCTGGAGCTCGCGCTTCAAGTACGAGGACGGCAACATGGGCCACCGTCCCGGCGTGAAGGGCGGCTACTTCCCGGTGTCGCCGGTCGACTCGCTGGGTGACCTGCGTGCCGACATGTGCAAGGTGCTCGAGTCGCTGGGTCAGGAAGTGGAAGTGCATCACCACGAGGTGGCCAACGCCGGCCAGTGCGAGATCGGCGTGAAGTTCAACACGCTGGTGAAGAAGGCCGACGAGCTGATCACCCTGAAGTACGTGATCAAGAACGTGGCGCACCAGAACGGCAAGACCGTCACCTTCATGCCCAAGCCCATCGTGGGCGACAACGGCAGCGGCATGCACGTGCACCAGTCGCTCAGCAAGAACGGCGAGAACCTGTTTGCCGGCGACCTGTACGGCGGCCTGTCGCAGACCGCGCTGTGGTACATCGGCGGCATCTTCAAGCATGCTAAGGCGATCAACGCCTTCGCCAACTCCACCACCAACAGCTACAAGCGCCTGGTGCCGGGCTTCGAGGCGCCGGTGATGCTGGCCTACTCGGCGCGCAACCGCTCGGCGAGCTGCCGCATCCCGTACGTGTCCAGCCCGAAGGGCCGCCGTATCGAAGTGCGTTTCCCCGATCCGATGCAGTCGGGCTACCTCACCTTCACCGCGCTGATGATGGCGGGTCTCGACGGCATCCTGAACAAGATCGACCCGGGTGCGCCGGCCGACAAGGATCTGTACGACCTGCCGCCGGAAGAAGAAAAGAACATCCCGCAAGTGTGCGCCAGCCTGGATGCCGCGCTGGAAGCGCTGGACAAGGACCGCGAGTTCCTCAAGGCCGGCGGCGTCATGACCGACGACTTCATCGACGGCTACATCGCGCTGAAGATGCAGGAAGTGACCCGGTACCGCGCCAGCACGCATCCGCTGGAATTCCAGATGTACTACGCGATCTGATCGCAGCGTCAGCTGGACGGGACAACGGGCGCCATGGCGCCCGTTGTCGTTTGTATGGGTCCGGACCGCCCGCCCCGGCAGATCGACGCACGAGCGCCGTTCGCGTCCCGGCGGGTTATTTGGGCAGCGCCGGCATCCGTTTGGTGAGCTCGCGCTGGCGGCGGATCTCTTCGCGCAGAGCGCGTCGCTTCGCCTTGCGTTCGCGCCGGTCGTGCAGCCACAGGTAGATCGCGGGGGTGCTGAGCAGGGTCAGCAGCTGCGACACCAGCAGGCCGCCGAGGATGGCGATACCCAGCGGCTGGCGCATTTCCGAGCCCTGGCCGAAGCCGATCGCCAGCGGCAGTGCCGCGCCCATCGCCACGAGCGTGGTCATGGTGATCGGGCGGAAACGCACCAGCGCCGCTTCGCGGATCGCTTCGACCGGGTTCATTCCGTGCTCGCGCTCCGCGACCAGCGCGAAGTCCACCATCAGGATAGCGTTCTTCTTCACGATGCCGATCAGCATCAGCACCGCGATCACCGACATCATGGTGAGCTGGGTATGGGTGACCAGCATGGCGAGGAAGGCACCCATGCCCGCGGCCGGCAGGGTCGAAATGATGGTCAGCGGATGGATCAGGCTCTCGTACAGAATGCCCAGCACCACGTACATCGCCAGGATCACCGCCAGCAGCACGATCAGGGCGTTGCTCAGCGCCTCCATCAGGTTCTTGTTCTCGCCCGAATAGCGCTTCTGGATTCCGGCAGGCAGGTTGGCGGCGTATATCGCCTGGTCGACCAGCCGCAGGCCTTCGGCCTGGGTCACACCCTTGGCCAGGTTGTAGTTGATGGTCGACGACTCGATCTGGTTGTGGTGTTCGATATCGACCGGTGCGATCTGCGGCTGGATTTTCGCCAGCGCCGAAAGCGGGATCATCTCCCCGGTGGTACTGCGGACATAGGTGTTCAACAGCGTGGACGGGCTGAGCGACTTGTCGCTCTGCGCGGTCAGCACGACGCGGTACTGGTTGGTTTCGGAATAGATCGTGGATACCACACTCTGGCCGAAGGCCTTGGACAATGCGTTGTCGACCTGGGCCATGCCTATATGCAGGCGCGACGCCAGGCTGCGGTCCACCTTCAGCATCTGCTGCTTGCCGACCGTATCGAAGCTGCTGGTGACATCGCGGAACTGCTTCATGCCGCGCATGATGCGCGCCAGCGCCAGCGTAGGCTGCTGCAACTGTTCGCCGCCCGTGCTTTCGAGCTGGAATGAATACTGGCCGACGCCGTTGCCGCTTCCACCGCCCATGTTGATGAATTGCAGGGCGCTGATGTTGACCTCGATATCGGGCACTTGCTTGAAGTGCTTCTCCAGCCGGTCCACGACCTGCTGTGCCGAAGCCTGGCGGTCGCCGGGGCCATCGCCGACCGGCTTGAGGTCGACGAACAGGCTGGCCGTGTTGCCGACCGCGCCACCGTTGTTGCCACCCAGGAAGGCGGACACGTCGAGCACGGCCGGATCGGCCTGGATCACACCCGATACATACTTGGTGCGCTTGGCCATCAGGTCGGGCGAGATGTTGGCGTCGGCGGTGATGTGCGCGCGGATCAGTCCGGTGTCTTCCTTCGGCATCAGGCCGCCGCCCGCGGTCTTGCCCACCAGCACTGCCAGCACCACGGTGAGCACCAGCAGGATCAGCGGCTGCCAGCGCATGATGCGGCGGTGGCGCATGGCCCAGTCGAGCGCGCGCGCGTAGATGCCGAGTACCCAATGGTCGAATCGCTCGGCCCTCTGCTCCATTCGGCCGGGGGTGCGTTGTGCGTGGTTTTCGGCACTCAACCAGCGGCCGCACAGTGCCGGGGTCAGCGTCAGCGAGACGATCGCCGAGATCACGATGGTGGCGATCAGGGTGACCGAGAACTCGCTCATCAACCGGGTGAACATGTTGTCGCCGAATACCATCGGACCGAAAACCGCGATCAACGACAGCGTGATGGAGATCACCGTGAAGCCGATCTCGCGGACGCCGGCCAATGCCGCCGGCAGCGGCGCCACGCCTTTCTCGATGTGGCGCACGATGTTTTCGATCACCACGATCGCGTCGTCCACCACGAAGCCCACGCACAGCACCAGCGCCACCAGCGAAAAGATGTTGAGCGTGAAGCCCATCGCCCACATCACGATCAGCGCGCCGGCCAGCGACAGCGGCACGCTGAACATGGCGATGACCGTGGGGCGGATGCGGCGCAGGAAAATCAGCATCACGAGCGCCACCATCACGACGCTCATCAGCAGTGCCACCTCCACTTCGTGCAGCGCCGATTCGGTGGTGGGCGTGAGGTCGAAGATCGGCACGATGCGCACGTCGGCCGGCATCAGTCCGGCCAGCTGCGGCAGGCGCGCCTTGATCGCCTTCACCACCGCGATGGCATTCGCCTCGGGGCGCTTGGTGATGCGCATGAGCACCGAGCGGTGGTCATTGAACCAGGCGGCCGCGTAGCGGTCCTGCGGGCCACTTCGGATGGTGGCCACGTCGGACAGCCGTATCGGCACACCGTTGTGGTTGGCGATCACCAGCCTGGCGAAGTCGTGCGGGGTCTGCAGCGAACTGTTGGTCATCACCGTCGCCTGGGTGATGCCGTCGCTCAGGATGCCCAAGGGTGCCGTGACGTTGGCCGCGCGCAGCACATTGGCGACGTTATTCGCCGTGATGCCCAGGTTGGCCAGGGCCGAGGTGTCGAGTGCGATGCGTATCGCATGCGGCGTACTGCCGCCCAGCCCGACCTGGGCCACCCCCGGTATCTGTGCCACGGCGGGTTTCAGCAGCCGGTCGGTCAGGTCGTACAGCTGGTCCGGCGGCAGGCTGGTCGAGGTCAGTGCAACCAGCAGCACCGGTGCATTGGAGCTGTTGGCCTTGAAATAGCTGGGCGGCGAGGGCAGCTGCGGCAGATCGGCCTGGGCCGCATTGATGGCCGCCTGCACGTCGTTCGCGGCCTTGTCGGTATTGCGGCTGAAGTCGAACTGCAGGCCGATCTGGACCGAGCCGTCCGACGCGGTGCCATTCATTTCCTTGACGCCGGGAATACGGCCCAGATAGCGCTCCAGCGGAGCCATGACGGTCGTGGCCATGGTTTCCGCATTCGCTCCCGGCATCTGCGCCGATACCGCGATGAACGGGAATTCGATCGACGGGAAGGCGGCCACGCCCAGCAACAGATAGGCGCAGAAGCCGGCGATGGCCAGGCCGATCGCCAGCAGCGAGGTGCCGACCGGGCGGCGGATCATCGGTGCGAACAGGTTCATGCGCGCCCCGCTCCAGTCCGGGTCGATTCGACTTCCATGTGCGACACCGGGCGCGAAAACAGCGCGGCGGCGTCTGCGTCGTTGCGGAAAAGCGGGGTCATGACGCCTTTATGCCTTCTACGGCCAGGCCATGAATGTGCCTGAAGTCGCTCCGTGCCGAAAGGCATGGAGAAGCAAGGACAGGTGCCAGTACGCTCCTTGTAAGCTGCCGGCAAGGCTTGCGCGACGCGGCATGCGGGGCTGGCCGTATGCCGCGTCGGTCTTCCCTGCTTAGTGGTGTGTTGCAGGGCTGTAGCGCAGGGTCAGGAACCAGCTGCGTCCGGGCTGGTTGAAGTACCACGCGGTTGCATAGCGGCGGTCGAACACATTGGCCAGGCGAGCCGACAGCGTCCAGTCCGCCGTGAAGGCGTAGCTGGCGCGCAGGTCGGTGGTGGCATAGCCGCCGAGGCGGTGCTGGTTGGCCGCATCGTCGTAGCGCATGCCGGCGGCATAGAAGGTCGCGCCCACGCCAAAGGCACCGAACTGGCGGTCGGCGTCCACGCGCAAGGTCTTCTCCGGCCGGCGTGCCAGCAGGTTGCCGTTGTTGGGGTCGTCCGCGCCGCCGACGTCCTGCGGCCGCATCAGGGTGAGGTAGCCGTGCACGTTCCAGTGGGCCAGGCGTGTGCCAGCCTGCGCTTCCAGGCCACGGATGCGAGCGCGGCTGATGTTCTCGGGGTAATAGCTGCTGTTCAGCGCGATCAGGTCGTGGATGCGGGTCTGGTAGGCATTCAGTGCCCAGTTCCAGCCCTGGCCCTGCTGCGACAGGCCCAGCTCGGCACTGCGCGAGGTTTCCGGTTTCAGGTGGGGGTTGGCCGACGGAATGCCGTAGTACGGGGGATAATAAAGGTCGTTGAAGGTCGGTGCGTGGAACGCACTGCCGTAGCTGGCCATCAGGCGCAGCCCGTGGTCGAAGTGGTAGCCCCAGGCTACGGCGCCGGTATCGTGGCCGCCGAACTGGCCGTTGTGGTCGTGTCGGGCCGACAGCTGCAGCTCGTTGCGTCCGAAGCTGCCCTGGTACTGCAGGAAACTGCCGGTGTCGTCGATCTGGCTGGCAAGGTAGCCGGTGCTGCTGGAAATGTGTTCCTGGCGGTAGTCCACGCCCGCGGTGAGCAACTGGTCCGCACCCAGGCGGATGTCGTTCTGCCACGACGCCTGATTGCGCCGCGAGTTGTAGAAGCCGGTCGGCGTCAGCGGGTAATACGTGCCGTAGTAGGTGCCCTGATAGAACGTGGACGCCAGGTCGCGGCTCTGTCCGGCACTCAGGGTAACTTTCCAGGGTTCCAGCGGCGAAAAGCTCAGGCGTGCACCGGCCAGCTGCTGCTCGTTGATCGCCCGGTTGCCGCCGTAGGGTGTGCCGCCGTATTCGACATCGTTGCGGCTGCGCAGGCCGGTCACCGCCAGTTCGGTGCCGTTGTCCCAGCGGTAGCCCGCATCGAGCAGGCCGTTCCAGTTGCGATAGGCATCGTTGCGCGGGTCGTCGGCGAAACAGCCCGCGCCGGCCTCGGCCGCGCCCATGCGGCACGACGGGAACCCATGGGTGTATTCGCCGCCCAGGCTGAGGTTGAGCCAGGCGTGCCGGTCACCGCCGGACAGGCCCACCTGGCTGCCCGCCAGTCCATGGCTGCCGGTGGTGACGGACAGGGAGGGCGTCAGGCCGCCGTGCTGCGAGCCGTGCCGGGTGAAGATCTGGATCACGCCACCGATGGCGTCGGCGCCATACAGGCTGGAACGCGGCCCGCGCACGATCTCGATACGCTGGATCTCGTTCACCGGAATCTGTTCGAGCGCGGGCAGGCCGGCGGTCACCGAACCGATCCGGATGCCGTCCACCAGCACCAGCGTATGGGTAGAATTGGTGCCGCGCATGAACAGCGAGGTCTGCTCGCCGAGCCCGCCCGCCTGAGTGATGGTGATGCCCGGTAGTCCCTGCAACAGATCCACCAGCGAGACCGGCTGCAGGCGCTGGATGTCGGCGCGGGTGATGACCGTGACCGAGGACAAGGCGTCGTCGGCACTGATCGCGGTACGTGTTGCGGTGACGATCACCGGGTCGAGAGTGGTATTGGCCTGGGCGGCCAGGGAGGCGGCGCTGGTCGTCAGGCATCCGAGCAGCGCAACAGCAAGCAGAGTTCTTTTCATCGTTCCAGTCCCAGCCGTGCGTCCCCGCGCGGCCTATGAGTTCGGGGGCTGGTGGTGCGTCGGGATCAGCTCGGAACGACGAAAGGGCCGAAAACAGGTGCCATCGCGCGGTTCGGCCTCGCCCACCGCGAGCCACCAGGACATCGAATCGGGCCGGTCTCCGGACTCGCGAGCGGCATGTACTGGACACACCTGGACGCGACGCCTTCCCGTGCAGGGCACAGTGGCATCAAGTAGTCGCGCCGATGACTCGCTTACCGTTGCGGGGGCAGCGCCGGGTTTGTCGTGTCGAAGACACATCGCACCGGCTTCCCGTTTCATCCCCCGGCCGGATTTGGCCGGGGAACACCCGAATCGCGCTTGATTTTAACCTGCGCGAACATTGTTAAACAATTATTTAATAATGAAAGGGATTGGAGTCCGCTTTGCACGGCGATTTTTTACATAATCCATGTATATCGGAATTGCTAAGAAAGTGTTGACAGTCACAAGCGGACAAACTAAGTTCGAGCGTCAGAGGGACCGAAGAGTTGATAGAGGGGCTTACGGCCGAAGTCCAGCGATGGTGCACTTCCCGGACGAAGTGTTACCCAAGCGTCGCGGGACTGCGGTTTGCGGGTTGTCAAGTCAGCTTCGGATTCCTTGGAGATTATCGCCAGCACTGTCTGACAGGCAGGTTGGCGTGGCCGTTGTCCAATTGCCCGTGATGGGCTGTTTTTGGGGAGATTACTGATGAATAAGCGCTTCGAGCGGGGCACGCACTACCGCCGTAATGCACTCGCTGCCGCCATGGCCGTGAGCCTCGGTTTCACCGGGCTTGCCTATGGCCAGGCCACGACCAGCAGCATTTACGGTACCGCACCGGTGTCCGCTGGTGAGACCGTCCAGGCCGTCAACACCCAGACGGGCCTGACCCGTTCGGTGGCGGTCGATTCGACCGGCCGTTACACCCTTATCAACCTGCCGATCGGTGACTACACCGTATCCCTGATGAATAATGGCTCTGCCGTTGCCACCAAGGAAAACGTGCATGTGGGCGTGGGCGCGGGCACCGCAGTGCCGTTCGCTGCCGCAGCATCGGCCCAGAATGCCCAGAACATGTCGGGCATCACCGTGACCGCCAACTCGCTGCCTGCGATCGACGTGTCCTCCACCCGCCAGACCTCGGTGATCACCGCCGCCCAGCTGAAGCAGCTGCCGCTGGCCCACAACGCCGAGTCCATCGCCATCCTCGCGCCTGGCGTCGCCGGCGGCAACGCCAGCCTCGGTACGGGCCCGGCTGGTACCCCGCTGATCTCCTTCGGTGGCGATTCGACTGCTGAGAACGCCTACTACATCAACGGCTTCAACACCACCGACCCGGTGGGTAACGCCGGTGGTATCGCGCTGCCGTACTTCGCGATCGCCGAACAGCAGACCATCACCTCCGGCTACGGCGCAGAATACGGCCGTTCCACCGGCGGCGTGATCAGCCAGATCGGTCACCGCGGTGGCAACCAGTTCCATGCCGGTGTCTATGTCACCTTTGCCCCGACCTGGGCGCAGAGCGGCTACAAGAACATCCACTACGCGAACCCGCAGTCGACCACCCCGGGGCAAGAGGTTGGCGACATGTTCGTCAATCGCCAGAAGAACGAGGATTGGAGCACGGTCTATGACGCTTACCTGTCGGGACCGCTGATCAAGGACAAGCTGTTCTTCTACATCACGGCCGAGGCCCAGCACGACAGCAGCAAGTCCACCGGTTCGGTCAATTCGCCCTACTACAACTCGCACAGCACCAGCCTGCCGAAGCTGTACGCCAAGGTCGACTGGAACATCAACGACAACAACATTCTTGAAGCCACCTATGCCTCGAGCAAGCTCGAGGATCTGTCGAACAATGCGTACAACTACGACTACAGCACGAATAGCGTGGGTAGCTACGCCGGCATCAACAATCCGCTGTATTCGAGCAAGTTCAACATCGGCATCCTGAAGTACACCTCGTACATCACCGACAACCTCACGCTGAGCGTGCTGGCCGGCAAGATGAAGAGCACGTACTACAGCTATCAACAGTCCTATCCGGGCTTCAACCCGGGAATGGCGGGCGTGGCCTCGACTTACAACCAGAACCCGACTGTCGCGGGCTATGGCAACACGAACAACAATGCGCTGACCATCCCCTCGCCGGACCATAGGTCCACCGAGAACAACTTCCGCATGGATCTGGACTGGAAGCTGGGCAACCACGACCTGAAGTTCGGTATCGACAACATGCGCAGCACCGACATGAGCGACGGTAGCCAGAGTGCGGGTCCGGGGTATTACTGGATCTACGGCAAGGAAGGTTCCAAGAACTTGTCGTCGCCCACTCTGCAGTGCAATGCGCTGGGTCAGTGCGTCGCCAACCCGGTCAATTACCCGAACGGTGGCGCGGTAGGTACCGGCACCAACGCTACCAGCTATTACGTCATCAAGCGGACGTATGGCGGCGTGGCCTCGTTCACGGTGGAGCAGAAGGCGCAGTACATCGAGGACAACTGGCAGATCACGCCCAACCTGCTGCTGAACCTTGGCCTGCGCAACGACCAGTTCACCAACTACAGTGCCGGCAACCAGCCCTACATCAGGGAAACCACGCCGCAGTGGCAGCCGCGTCTGGGCTTCAGCTGGGATATCTTCGGCGACAGCAGCGCCAAGCTGTACGGCAACGTGGGTCGCTACTACCTGGCCCTGCCGACCGGTCTGGGCGTGCGCATGGCCGGTGCCAACGCCTACCTGAACGAGTACTACACCTACTCGTCCATCGACTCCAACGGCCTGCCGCAGGGTCTGACCCAGGTTCCCACGACGGCAACCCCATATTCGCCCGACGGCGAATACGGTACGCCCAAGGATCCGAAGACGATTGCTGCCGCGGACCTGAAGCCGATGTATCAGGACGAGTACGTGCTGGGCTTCCAGAAGGCCCTCCACGCGTTCGGCCAGTCGCTGGTCTGGACCACGCAGGCGACCTACTCGCGGATGAACAACATCATCGATGATACCGGCACCGTTCCCAATCCGCCGGCCGATGCGAATCCGATTGCCTACCAGACTGACATTCTGGTCAACCCGGGCCGTAGCAATGTCATTCGCTATCTGACGAATTCTGGTACCTACAGCACCTACATCTGGAACCCGCACACGGCCTGCGACGGAACGGTCTGCGGTTTCCCGAAGGCGTTCCGCAAGTACTACAGCCTGGAAGAGGCGCTTGAGCATCCGTGGGACGGCAAGTGGATGGGCAAGATCGACTACGTGTTCGCCAAGAGCTACGGCACCACGGAAGGCCCGACCTACTCGCCGCTCGGCCAGACCAGCAACGCCTCTGCCGCCGCGGGTGGTGGTCAGTCCGGTTCGATCAGCGAGGCTTGGGATTTCCCGACGCTCATGCAGTATTCGAACGGCGAACTGCCCAATTCGCATCGCCACACGCTGAAGGCTTACGGCACCTATGCGATCACCCCCGAGTGGCTGCTCAGTGGTCTGTACATCGTTCAGTCCGGCGCGCCGATCACCTGCCTGGGTTCCTATGGCCCGAACCAGGTCGATGCGGACGGTTATGGCGAGGCTTATCACTGGTGCAATGGTATGCCGTCGCCTCCGGGCAAGGCGGGCCATACGCCGTGGACCCATCAGCTCGACCTGTCGGTCAGCTATATCCCGGAATGGGCTGGCAAGCACCTGACGCTTCAGGTACAGGTCCAGAACGTGTTCAACGAGCAGAAGGACACGGCTTACGTCGTTACCCACGATGGTGTGGGTGGCGCACCGGATCCGAACTACAAGCTGCCGATCGGCGGTGTAACGGGCTACGCGGTCGAGCTGCCGCGCTACGCCGAGTTCAGCGTGAAGTACGACTGGTAAGTCGAAGCGCTCTCCGGTCATCGCCACGGTCAAAGGTGGCGATGGCTGGCGAACGACTGGCAAGAAAGCAAAGAAAGCAAAAGGCCACTGGTTATCCAGTGGCCTTTTTGTTGCGTGGCTGACAGGGTGGACTAGAGATCCAAACGTTGCCGCAGCGGCAGCAGCAAATCCCCGTAGAGCTCGCCGTGAGGCGTGGTCCTGGCGATGGGCTGGCGCACCTGGGCCGCGCTGGCGGTGCTGCGCACCTCGCGCTTGGCAAGGTGCGGGGTCAGGCAGGCGGGCTCGAGCGGCAGCCCGCAGAAATCGAGAAGCCGGCGGATCTGCGCTTCCGTATCGTCCAGCAGCGTTTCATAGGAAAAGTCGAGCAACTGTCCCGGGAACCGCTGCTGCCAGTAGCCGGCAAGCTGCTGATGGTCGCGATAATGCGCGGTTAGGTCACCGAGGTCGTAGCTGAAATGCATGCCGTGACCGAAAAGCTGACGGTAGCAGGCGAAGCAGTTCTCCACCGGGTCACGGTGGCAATGGATGATCCTGGCTCCGGGCAGCATTGCCCGGATGGCGCCGACCAGCGGCCAGTTCAGCAGACCTTTGTCGGTAAAACGCGGATGTTGCGTGCGCCAGCGGGCGGTACGCGCAAGGTAATCCTGGCCAAGTCGCTGCCAGTCGTCCGCGGACGCCGCGCCGACCCAGTCCGGAAACGCCTGGTTGCGGCGGCGAGACTCGTCTTCGATGACGGCGGGCAGATCCGGAATCTCGTTGGCACCTTCGACCTGGCTGTGCGAGGCAAGGATGTGCTCGACCAGGGTCGAGCCCGAGCGCGGCATGCTGACGATGAAGATGGCTTCGTGGCCCAGCGTGGCATCGCGGGGCGGTGGCAACGCTGGCCGGAAGGCCTCCATGATGTGCCCGATGCGCTGATGTTCAGCCGCGGCATCCCAGTCCACCAGCTTTCGCTTGTCGCTGTTGGCCTGGCGTAACGCCTCGAAGGCCGCCGCATAGTCCTGCTGGTCTTCCAGTGCACGGAAGAGGCTGAAGCCCAGTGCCACGCGGGTATCCGGATGGATGCCGGGGCGCTGTAGTGCCTGCCGCAGGTGGGCGGTGTCGGCCGGGCTCAGCGGTTCGGTCTTGAGGTTGGCCAGTCCATGCCAGGCCTGGGCATGATCGGGCTGCAGGCGCAGTACCTGCCGATAGCCGGAGACGGCCTGGGTGATCCGGCCCTGCATGGTTGCGATGTCGGCCAGGGCGATGTGGGCCAGCAGATGGCGCTCGTCCAGTGTCACAGCCCGCTGCAGGGCTTCGCTGGCATCGTCCAGCATGGCGTCCTGCTTCAGCGCCTTGCCCAGGTTGTACCAGGTCGGTGCCTGGCCGGGAGCCAGCTCGCAGGCACGGCGCAGGCAGGCCAGTGCCTCAACGGTCGCACCCGTATCGTGCAGGGCCATGCCCAGGTACATCTGGATCGTGGCGTCATTGGTACTTTGGCTTGCGGCCTTGCGCAGGAAGCGCAAGGCTTCGGCTCCGTCGCCGGCCATCAGGCTCGCCACGCCGTACAGGAACTGGGCGTTGGGGTGTCCTGGCGCGCCTGCCAGCACCTGCCGCAGCGTCTGTCGTGCCTGCTGCACCTGGCCTTGGCTCAGCGCCTTGCCGGCTTCGGCCAGCTGCCGCTGCAGCGAGGGGTTCAAGCTTAGGTTATGCGTTGGCATGAGGGTGCGATAGGGCTGGCGTGAAACGCATGAGCGGCTGGGTCCCGGCTTCGGCATGCACGGGTGACAGGGCTGACCCGGTCAGAGTAGTGCATCCGGGTTGGCGCAAGGACCTCAGTCCGTCTGCAGCTCGGCCACGAAGTCGTAGATGTCGCCGCGATACCACGAGGTGGTGAACTCGACCACGCGGCCATCGTCGAGGAAAGCGCGGCGTTCGATATTGAGGCCGGCGCTGTTCGGCGGCACGTGCAGAAGCCGTGCGTGACGCGGGTTCAATAGCACGGCGCGCAGGCGCTGCAGGGCGCGGCGCGGACGGCAGCCGCGTGTTTCCAGCGCTTCGTACAGCGAGTCGTGTACCAGCATCGGGTCGGGCAGCACGCTGGCGGGTACCACGGTGCGTTCGATCGCCAGCGGTTCGTCACCCGCGTAGCGCACGCGATGCAGGCGGACCACCTGCACGCCGGGCGACAGGTTGAGCGCCATCGACTCTTCCGGCGTCACCTCGCCCACGTCGCGCTCGAAGAATTCGGAACGCGGGTTGAGTCCGCGTGCGCGTAGGTCTTCGGTAAAGCTGGTCAGTCGCGACATCGGCTTGATGATGCGTTCGGCCACGAAGGTGCCGGCGCCATGGCGCTGGGTAAGCACGCCTTCCTCGACCAGGCCGGCGATGGCTTTACGCACGGTCACCCGCGACAGGCTGAGGATCTGGGCCAGGTCGCGCTCGCTGGGCAGGGTCTGGCCAGGCTCAATGGTGCGCTGCTCAATCACATTGCGAATGGCGCGCCGCAGCCGCAGGTAGGCCAGCGGCTGATGCGTGGCCGGATCGCGGCAGAGGCGGTGGTATTCGTCGGCAAGGGCGCTTTGCATACGTAAAACATACCAATAGCACACCACTGGGACAATCCATGATGCGGCAAGAAATTCGCCATGGATGGGACCGATCGTCATAAAATGAACCGGGCAAAGGACTGGTATCGTCTGGTATTTCATTGGTACGATCAGGGGACCCACGGCAAGTGGCCTACTGCCACCTGCCCCCAAGTGTTCGAGGTGCGATGTGACTCCAGCCTCTCTGCCGGTCGACCCGTTCGACCTGGTGATCTTCGGCGGCACCGGCGATCTGGCCGTGCGCAAGCTGCTGCCGGCCATGTTCCGTCGCTATCTGGCCGGGCAGATCCGCGCCGGCAGCCGCATCATCGGTGTGGCCCGTGAGCCGATGGGCGACGACGGTTACCGCGTACTGGTACGCGAAGCGCTGGGCACCCTGGCGGACGACACGCCGGACCAGTGCAAGGCTTTCCTCGACCTGATCGCGTACCGCCCGCTCGATGCGCGCAAGGACGAGGGCTGGTCAGGCCTGGGCGAGCTGCTCGGCGAACGGCCGGACAACATCCGGGTGTTCTATCTGTCGACCTCGCCGGACCTGTTCGTGGACATCTGCGAACGGCTGGGCCAGCTGGGCCTGAACCAGGGCGCGAGCCGCGTGGTGCTGGAAAAGCCGATTGGCCGCGACCTGGCCAGCGCGAACAAGATCAACGACGACGTTGGCCGGGTCTTCGCCGAATCACAGACCTACCGCATCGATCATTACCTCGGCAAGGAAACGGTGCAGAACCTGCTGGCGCTGCGCTTTGGCAACGCACTGTTCGAGCCGCTGTGGAATGCCGGTCACATCGACCACGTGCAGATCACCGTGGCCGAGACCCTCGGCCTGGGCCGTCGTGCGGGTTACTACGACCACGCCGGCGCGCTGCGCGACATGGTGCAGAACCATATCCTGCAGTTGTTGTGCATGGTGGCGATGGAATCGCCGGCCTCGCTGTCGCCCGATGCGGTGCGTGACGAGAAGCTGAAAGTGCTGCGTGCGCTGAAGCCGATCGACGCCGCCAATGCCGGCCAGCTCACCGTGCGCGGCCAGTACCGTGCGGGTGCCGTCGAGGGCCAGAGCGTGCCGGGCTATCTGGAGGAACTGGGCGAAGACGCCAAGTCCGACACCGAGACCTTCGTGGCACTGAAGGCCGAGATCAGCAACTGGCGCTGGGCCGGTGTGCCGTTCTATCTCCGCACCGGCAAGCGCTTGCCGGAGCGTGTGTCCGAGATCGTGGTGGCCTTCAAGCCGGTACCGCATTCGATCTTCGAGGGCAGCGCCGGTCCGCTGGTGCAGAACAAGCTGGTGTTGCGCCTGCAGCCGGACGAGGGCGTAAAGCTGTGGCTGACCATCAAGGACCCCGGACCGGGTGGCCTGCGGTTGCGTCACGTGCCGCTGGACATGAGCTTTGCCGAAGCCTTTGGGGTGCAGCAGCCGGACGCCTACGAGCGACTGATCCTCGACGTGGTCCGCGGCAACCCCACCCTGTTCATGCGCCGAGACGAAGTCGAGGCCGCCTGGCAATGGGCCGATCCGATCCTGGCCGCCTGGGCATCCAGCAACGAGGGACCGCGGCCGTACACCGCCGGCAGCTGGGGGCCGAGCGCCGCTGTTGCCCTGATCGAGCGCGATGGACGCACCTGGCACGAGGACAACGATTGATGCCCGAAGCGTTCGCCCTGCACCGCTTCGACCATGCCGATGCCCTGGCCGAGGGGCTGGCCACACGCGTGGCGGCGCAACTGCGCGAGGCACTCGACGCTCGCGGCAAGGCGCTGTTGGCGGTGTCTGGCGGCAGTACGCCGAAGCGTTTCTTCGAGCAGCTTTCGCAGATGCCACTGGACTGGGCCAGGGTCACCGTCACCCTGGTCGACGAGCGCTGGGTGCCCGAGAGCAACGAGCGTTCCAATGCGCGGCTGGTGAAGGTCACCTTGCTGCAGCACCAGGCGGCGGAGGCGAACTTCGTGCCGCTGTACGTCGCCGCACCCACGCCCGAAGCGGCCATCGCCACCCTGCGTGCGCGCCTCGGTGAACTGCCGTCGACCTTCGACGTGGTGATCCTGGGCATGGGTGGCGACGGCCATACCGCATCGTTCTTCCCCGGCGGCGACCGTCTGGCCGAGGCGCTCGATCTCAAGGGCACCGCGCGCGTGCTGCCGATGCGCGCCGAGGGCGCGGGCGAGCCGCGCATCACCTTCACCCTGCCCGCGCTGCTGGACAGCCGCGCGCTGTTCCTGCACATCGAAGGCGAGGCCAAGCGCAGCGTGTTCGACACGGCATGCGAGCCCGGCAGCACGCTGCCGATGGGCGCGGTGTTGCGCGCTGCGCCGCAGCTGGAACCCTGGTGGTGCCCGTAATGGGCACGCACTCCGTCCACGTTTTTGTTGCCGGTCGCGCCGATCTCCGCGCGACCAGGAGTTCGTCATGAGTACCTTGCACCCTGTTGTTGCCGAAGTCACCCAGCGCATCGTCGAGCGCAGCCGCCCCGGTCGCGACGCCTACCTGGCGCGCATCGACGCCGCCCGCGGCGAAGGCACGCACCGTCGCCAGCTGTCCTGCGGCAATCTTGCGCACGGTTTCGCCGCCTGCGGCACCGACGACAAGGCTGCACTGCGCGGTACCGTCACGCCCAACATCGGTATCGTCACGGCCTACAACGACATGCTTTCGGCGCACCAGCCGTACGAGCGCTATCCCGAACTGATCCGTCGCGTGGCGCGCGAGGCGGGCGTCACCGCGCAGGTGGCCGGTGGCGTGCCGGCGATGTGCGATGGCGTGACCCAGGGTCGTGCCGGCATGGAGCTGTCGTTGTTCTCGCGCGAGGTGATCGCGATGTCCGCCGCGGTGGCGCTGTCGCACGACATGTTCGATGCCGCGCTGTTCCTCGGCATCTGCGACAAGATCGTGCCAGGCCTGATGATCGGCGCGCTCAGCTTCGGCCACCTGCCGGCGGTATTCGTACCTGCCGGACCGATGCCCAGCGGCATCAGCAACGACGAGAAGACCGCGGTGCGCCAGCGCTATGCCGAGGGCAAGGCTTCCCGCGCCGAGCTGCTGGAGGCGGAGTCCGCGTCGTATCACGCGCCGGGTACCTGCACCTTCTACGGCACCGCCAACTCCAACCAGATGCTGATGGAGATCATGGGCCTGCACCTGCCGGGTGCCAGCTTCGTCAATCCGAACACGCCGCTGCGCGAAGCGCTGACCGTTGCCGCGGTCCGGCGTGCGGCGGCGATCACCGCGCTGGGCGACGACTACACGCCGCTGGGCCGGATGGTCGACGAACGCACCATCGTCAACGGCGTGATCGGCCTGCACGCCACCGGCGGCTCCACCAACCATCTGCTGCACTTGGTGGCGATGGCCGCCGCGGCCGGCATCGTGCTGACCCTGGAAGACTTCGACGCGCTGTCCGGCGTGGTGCCGCTGATGGCGCGCGTCTACCCGAACGGCCGCGCCGACGTGAATCATTTCCACCAGGCCGGCGGCATGCCGTTCCTGATCGGCTCGCTGCTCGATGCGGGCCTGCTGCATGGCGACGTGCGCACCGTGTGGGGCCAGGGCATGGACGCGTACCGCAGCATGCCGGCGCTGAATGCCGCTGGCGAGCTGAGCTGGAACAAGGTCGAGGCCAGCGCCGACCTGGACGTGCTGCGTCCGGCCAGCGAACCGTTCCGTGCCGACGGTGGCCTGCGCGTGCTGAAGGGCAACCTGGGGCGTGCGGTGATCAAGGTGTCCTCGGTGCCGGGCGACCGCCTGGTGATCGAGGCGCCGGCGGTGATCTTCCACGACCAGGACGACGTGAAGGCCGCCTTCGACCGTGGCGAGCTGGACCGCGACTTCGTTGCCGTGGTGCGCTTCCAGGGTCCGAAGGCGATCGGCATGCCCGAGCTGCACAAGCTCACCCCGACGCTAGGCATCCTGCAGGCGCGCGGCCATCGCGTGGCGCTGGTCACCGACGGCCGCATGTCCGGCGCATCCGGCAAGGTGCCGGCCGCCATCCACGTCACCCCCGAGGCGATCGACGCCGGCCCGCTGGGCAAGTTGCGCGACGGTGATATCGTCCGTCTCGATGTCATTGCCGGCACGCTGGAGGCCAAGGTCGACGCGGCCGAGTGGGCCACGCGCGAGCAGGTGCATGCCGATCTTTCCGCACACCACGTCGGCATGGGCCGCGAACTGTTTGCCCCGCTGCGCAACGCGGTCGGTGCCGCCGCCTCGGGCGCCAGTGTGTTCCGCGTGCACGACCGCCATCACGCCGCCGACGTCTGACATCCCTCACTCCTGGCCTTACACCCCTTTCATACGAGCCTTTGCCATGACCCCGCAGGAAACCAAGCAGCAGCAACTCGCCGAGATCCTCGCCCTTGCCCCGGTGGTGCCGGTGGTGATCATCGACGAGGTCGCCCATGCCGTGCCGATGGCGCGTGCACTGGTGGCCGGCGGTATCCGTGCAATCGAGGTGACCCTGCGCACGCCGGCCGCGCTGGACGCGATCCGCGCGATTGCCGCCGAGGTCGAAGGCGCCGTGGTTGGCGTCGGTACCGTGCTGGACGGTTTCCAGCTCGAGGCCGCGCGCCAGGCCGGCGCACGCTTCGCTGTGTCGCCTGGTGCCTCGCCCAAGCTGCTGGATGCCGCCGATGCCGGCGAGCTGCCGCTGCTTCCGGGCGTGGCGACCGCGGGCGAGGCGATGAGCATGCTCGAACGCGGCTATCGCCACCTGAAACTGTTTCCCGCGGTGCCGGTCGGCGGCCACAAGCTGCTGGGTGCCTGGGCCAGCCCGCTGCCGCAGATCCGCTTCTGCCCCACCGGCGGTATCAGCCTGTCCAGCGCGCCCGATTTCCTGAAGCTGCCCAACGTGGCCTGCGTGGGCGGTTCCTGGCTGACCCCGGCCGACAAGCTCAAGGCCGGCGACTGGGCCGGCATCGAACTGCTGGCTCGCGAAGCAGCCGCACTGCGCGGCTGAGCATCACGCGGTACGTGGCGCGGCATCCTGCGAACGGATGTCGCGCAGTGCCGGGCTGGCCAGGCAACCCAGCGCGATCGTCGACAACGTCAGGCCGGCACCGACGAACAACACCGGTAGCGACACCAGCTTGAGCAGTGCGCCCGCGCCTGCCGCGGCCAGCGGTCCCAGGCCGAGGAAGGTGAACATCAGCACGCTCATCGTGCGGCCGAGCATGTTCGGCGCTACCCGGCGCTGGATCCAGCTGACCAGGGTGATCTGCACCACACCGCCGAGCAGCCCGGTCATCGCCAGCAGCGTGGCTGCCAGCCAGGTGGCATGCACACCGGCCAGGCTGGCCAGCACCAGCCCCACGCAGGTGTCGAAGCACAGGATCATGGTGCCGAGGTGGCCACGTACCAGTCGCGCCACGATCCCGGACAGCAATCCGCCCAGCAGCATGCCGCCACCGTTCGCGGCCAGCACGATGCCGAGCGATGTCGCGCCATGGTCCAGCCGGGTGTCGGCCAGTACCGGCAGCCCGACCTGGGTGGGGCCGGTGACGAAGATCGATACCACCGCCGCGTAGAGCATGAAGGCGCGCAACGGCGGGTCGGCGGCGATGCTGCGCAGGCCACCAAGCACCTGTCCGAACACCCCGGGCATGGCGCCGGCACGCTTCGCGCCAGTCGGCAGGCGGATCAGCGCCAGCGTCACCAGCGAGCAGACGAAGCTGGTCGCGTCGATGGCGAAGGCGCGGCCCAGCCCGTGCGCATCCGCCAGCCCGTGCGCGGCTGCGTGTGCTCCGGTGCCGATCACCAGGCCGGCCAGCGCCGGGCCCACGAACAGGCTGAGCTGGCGCATCCCCATCAGCGCGCCATTGGCCTGCTGCAACTGCTGCGGAGCCACGATCGAGGGCATCAGCGCGGTGCTGGCCGGGTAGGCGAAGGCGGTCGCCAGGCCGATGCCCAGCGCCAGTGCGTAGACCCATGGCATGGTGATCCCGCCGGTGAGCACCAGTGCCGCCAGCGCGGCGACCATCAGCGCGTTGGCGCCGCGTGCGATCAGCAGCACATTGCGCGCGGAGAAGTGGTCGACCACGGCACCGCCGATCAGCATGAACACGGCGCGCGGCACCGCCATGGCCGCCAGTACCAGGCCGAGCGCGGCAGGGTTTCCGGTGAGCTTGAGCACCAGCCAGGGCAGGGCCACCAGGGTGAACTGGTCGCCGAAGGCCGACACCGTGCCGCCGGCGAACAGCAGCCGGAAATTGGTGTTGTCGCGCAAGGGGTGGACGGAAGAAGGCGGCATGGTTCGATCCATGAGAAGTGATGTCGATGCAGCAGGAGTGATGTCGATATGGCGCGAAGCGATGCAGGGTCGATGCCGATCAGCCGGCAGCGGTCATCGCATCCCACGCGCGTGTCACCAGGCCAAGCAGGTGGTTGCGCACATCCACGGGCCATTTTTCGATGCGTGAGGCGAAGTCCTTGCGGTTGCCTCGCCAGAATGCGCGCGAGGCTTCCTCGTAGTGCGGCAGGTCGCCAGCGATCACGCGCATGAAACGGTCGGCCGATTCGCTGGCGAGCCGCGCCTGCTCGCGGGTGCCACCGGCGCGGCGGGCCTCCTCGACCAGGCGTCGCAGGGTGGCCGAGGCACCGCCGGGTTGCTGGTTGAGCCAGTCCCAGTGACGCGGCAGCAGGGTCACTTCGCGCGCGGTGACCCCCAGTTTCGGCCGGCCGCGACCCCGTGGTGCGGCGGCCGGGGCCGGCGTGGCGGTGGTGCGGGCCAGCCGCGCCAGCACCTGTTTCGGGCTGCCGCGGAAATCGATTTCGACCGGCTCGCTGGTGGCATCATCGAACACCAATAGCGGCCCTTGCGTACCGGCATCGAGCGCCTGTTTGGCGGCCAGTGCCACCTCGGGCAACGGGCCGCTTGCGATCAGCCGATGTCCGTCGAAGGCGGTGCAACCGGAATGGAGGGTGTGGGTCATGGCGATGGCCGGTGACGAAGGCGCCTGAATTATGCCCGGATAATAATAAAGGTCAATCCATGCTCAGGGGCGCGATCGGCGAAGCGCACACGCAGGCGACATGGGCCTGCCAGGGGGATATCCCGGCCCAGGCGCCGGACCTGTCGGGTGTACCCTCGCCAGCCGTCTGATTGCGGAATCGTTCGATGATCTATGTGTGGCTGAGCGTGCTGTGCAGCGTGTGCGTGTCGGTGTTGCTGAAGCTGGCGAAGCATTTCAGGGTGGACGTTGGCCAGGCGGTGGCATGGAACTACGTGGTGGCTGGCGCGCTGGCGTTGTCGACCCTGCATCCGTCGCTGGCGCCGTTGCGTTCGTCGGGGGTGCCGTGGGTGGCGCTGCTCGGGCTGGGCGTGCTGCTGCCGACGATCTTCCTGGCGCTGGGTGCGTCGGTGCGGCATGCCGGCATCGTGCGTTCGGACGCGGCGCAGCGCCTGTCGCTGCTGATCTCGCTGCTGGCGGCCTTCGTGCTGTTCAACGAAAAGCTGGACGCGATCAAGGCGGCCGGCTGCGTGCTGGGTCTGCTGGCGATGGCCGGCATGATCTGGCGTGCCGAGCGGACGGGTCCGGTGGCCGGCGGCGGTCGCTGGGTCTATCCACTGCTGGTGTTCGCCGGCTTCGGCGTGATCGACATCCTGTTCAAGCGGGTGGCCGCGGCCGGCATCCCGCTGGGCACCGCGCTGCTGTCGATGTTCGCGCTGTCGATGCTGGTGGCCTTCGCGATCGTGCTGGCCCGCCGCACGCGCTTCACGACACAGGGCCTGCTGGGTGGCGTGCTGCTGGGCCTGTGCAACTTCGGCAACATCCTGTTCTACCTGCGCGCGCACCGCGCGTTGCCGGGCAATCCGGCACTGGTCTTCGCCAGCATGAACCTGGGCGTGGTGGCACTGGGTGCGCTGACCGGTCTGCTGCTGTTCCGCGAACGCCTGAGCCGGCTCAACCTGGCCGCCCTGGCACTAGCGCTGGTGGCGGTGGGCCTGCTCACGCACGGCTGAGCATGACTTCTGGGCTGTGAAGGCGAGGCTGCGCGGCACCTAAGCTCCGGTGTATCCGCGTTCCACGCTTCATTCGTCGAGGACATCCCGCACATGCGCAAGCTTCCCCTGGCCGCCACCCTGGCTGCCCTGCTTCTCAGCGCCACCGCCATGGCCGGTGGCGACCGGCACCAAGGCAAGGCGGTACCGCCCGAATCGCCGCAGGCGATGCTGACGACTCCGCAGTCGTCCACCACCGAAGGCTCGGTGACGGTGGAAGGCAAGCGCATCGATTACACCGCAGTGGCCGGCACGCTGGTGCTGCACGGCCGCGGCGACAAGTCCGACGTGCCCACGGTCAGCATGTTCTACACCGCCTACTTCAAGAAGGGCGTGGCGCCGGGCAAGCGGCCGGTCACCTTCATCTATAACGGCGGTCCCGGCTCGTCTACCGTCTGGCTGCACATGGGCGCGTTCGGGCCGCGCCGCGTGGTGACCGCTGACCATACCCATACGCCGGCGGCCCCGTACCCGCTGATCAATAACGACTACAGCCTGCTCGACGCTTCCGACCTGGTGTTCATCGATGCACCGGGCACCGGCTTCAGCCGCCTGATCGCCAACGACAAGGACCCGGCCAAGCGCGCCAAGCAGATGGCCGAGCGCAAGAAGCAGATCTACAGCGTGGACGGCGACGGCCATGCCTTCGCCCAGTTCATCACCCGCTTCCTGACCCGCTACGGCCGCTGGAACTCGCCGAAATACCTGCTCGGCGAAAGCTACGGCACCACCCGCTCGGCCGTGGTGGCGAACGACCTGGAGAATGAGGACAGCGTCGACCTCAACGGCGTGGTGCTGCTCTCGCAGATCCTCAACTTCGGCCTCAGCATCGATGGCCCGCAGCGCAACCCCGGCGTGGACCTGCCCTACGAGCTGGCGTTGCCGACCTATGCGGCCACGGCCTACTACCATCACAAGCTGCCGTCGCAGCCGGCCGACCTGCCGGCGTTCCTGAAGCAGGTGGAACAGTACGCCACCGGCGAATACGCCAGCGCGCTGATGGCCGGCTCCACGCTCAGCCCCGCGCGCGCGCAGGCGGTGGCCGAACAGCTACACCAGTACACCGGTCTGCCGGTGGCCTATCTGCTGAAGGCCAACCTGCGGGTCAGCGGCGGCATGTTCGAGCACGAGCTGCTGAGCCAGGCCGACGATTCCACCGGCCGTCTCGACACCCGTTTCTCCGGCCCCTCGATCGATCCGATGGGCAAGAGCGCCGAGTATGACCCGCAGTCGTCGGCGATCAGCTCCGCCTATGTCGCCGTGTTCAACAACTACGTGCGCAAGGACCTGAAGTTCGGCCAGAACCGCACCTATCGCCTGTGGGCCGATATCGACCACTGGGACATGACCCACCACGGCAGCCACCACACGCTCAACGTGATGCCGGACCTGGCGATGGCGATGAAGACCAATCCGGGCCTCAAGGTCATGCTCAACAGCGGTTACTACGACCTGGCCACGCCGTTCTACGAAGGCCAGTACGAGATGCACCACCTGCCGATCCCCGCATCGCTGCAGAAGAACATCAGTTATGCGCTGTACGACTCCGGTCACATGATCTACGCGCACGAGCCGTCGATGAAGAAACTGCACGACAACGTGGCGGCGTTCATCCGGGCCACCGACAACCTGAAGTGACCGCGCGGGCGGGCCGTTCGCGGCCCGCCCCGTCGATCCGCGATGGACCGCATTCCGTCGGGCGACTACCGGCATGCCGGCAGGCCCGGGATAATGGCGCGATATCGTCATCCGCAACCCGAGCCGTCCAGCCATGCGCCCCCTGATCGAACGCTACATCGACGCCTACAACCGCATCGACGTCGATGCGATGCTGCTGACCCTGCATCCGGCGATCGTGTTCGAGAACTACGCCGGTGGCCAGCGCGCGCTGCGCACCGAGGGCCTGCTCGACTTCGAACGGCTGGCGCGCAGCACCCAGCCGCTGTTCAGCGCACGCCGCCAGGTCATCACCGCGTACCGCGAGCAGGGCGACAGCGCCTGGGCGCAGATCCAGTTCGACGGTACCTTCGCCCTCGACCTGCCCAACGGCATCCGCGCCGGCCAGCGCATCGCCATGCCCGGACGCTCCGAATACCGCGTGTTCGACGGCCTGCTGGTCTACATCGCCGATCACAGCGAGTAAATCCGGCAGGGATGTGCCCGGCTGTCCGGTTCAGCGCGGAAGCGGACCGGGCCGCTGCTGTCGCGGTAAACTGCCGGTTTTGCCAGGGGACACATGGCGCAAGCACGCCCCCAAGCTGCGGTCCGCGGGCCCACCTTCATCCGCCTGCTGGCACGCCTGGCGCGTGCCGATGTGGCGCCGCCCGGCGCGACCCTGCCCGATCACCTGGGCCAGTGGCTGGACTGGAAACATGCGTTGGCGCTGTCCAGCGCGCTGGATGGCCGCCCGGATGTTGCGGACATGGCCGTGGACGCGACCGATGAGCTGCACGCCGAATGCGCCCAGGCGCGTGCGACGCTGACGCATGCGATCCAGCACGACCCGCAGCTCGCCGCGGGAGCGCACGTGCCGGACGAGCCTGATTTCGGGCCGTTCCGCCAGGCCTGCCTGGCCCGCCAGCGTGCGATGCAGGCCAGCATCGGCCGGCTGCGCGGCCGGCTGCGCGACGCGCTGGCCCGCGGCTCGGTCGATGCCGCACGGCTGGCCGAGGTGGATGCGGTGATGGAGGCGGCACTGACCCCGCGCGAGCACCGGCTGCTGGAGCAGGTGCCGGCCTTGCTGGAGCAGCGCTACGAGCGCCTGCGCGTGGCGCAACAAACCCCCTGGCTCGATGGCTTCCGCCGCGACATGCAGAGCGTGCTGCTGGCAGAGCTGGATGTTCGTTTTCAACCGGTCAACGCGCTGCTTGCCGCGCTTCGTACCCACTGACGCAGTTCGCCATGTTCAAGAAACTTCTCCACCTCGCCGTCTTCGCGCTGGGCCTTGCCGCCATCGGCTGGATCGTCGTCAGCTATGCCGGCAACAACCCGCTGGGCATGGCCGTCGCATTGCTGATCGGCACCTGCTACCTCGCCGGCACGCTCGAGCTGTTCCGCTATGCCCAGGCCACCGCCACCCTGCGCCAGGCGGTGGGCGAGCTGGAGCAGCCGCCGGACGAACTCGGGCACTGGCTGCAGCGCCTGCATCCCGGTCTGCGTCACGCGGTGCGCCTGCGCGTGGAAGGCGAACGCGTTGCGCTGCCGGCGCCGGCGATGACGCCGTACCTGGTCGGTTTGCTGGTGCTGCTGGGCATGCTCGGTACCCTGCTCGGCATGATGGCCACGCTGCGCGGCACCGGCATGGCACTGCAGAGCGCTACCGACCTGCAGGCGATCCGCGGTTCGCTGGCCGCGCCGGTGAACGGCCTGGGCTTCGCCTTCGGTACCTCGATCGCCGGTGTCGCCAGTTCGGCCATGCTGGGCCTGCTGTCGGCCCTGGTCCGGCGCGAGCGGCTGCAGGCAGTGCAGGCGCTGGACGCCCGCATCGCCACCACCTTGCGGGTCCATTCGCAGGCGCATCAGCGCGACGAGGCCTTCCGCCTGCTGCAGCAGCAGACCGCGGCGATGCCCGCGATCGTCGACCGCCTGCAGGCGATGGCCACCACGCTGGAGCAGCACAGCGCCGCCGCGCACGAGCGCCAGCAGGCCGCGCAGCAGGCGTTCCACCGGCATACGGAAGAGGCCTACGCGCGCCTGGCGCAGTCGGTCGAGCAGTCGCTGAAGGACAGCGTGGCCGACAGTGCGCGCAACGCCAGCAGCGTGTTGCAGCCGGCGGTGGAGTCGACCCTGGCCAGCCTGGCCCGTGAATCGGCGGCGATCCAGGCCAGCGTGGGCGAAGCCGTGCAGCGCCAGCTCGACGGCCTTGCCACCGGCTTCGACGATACCGCGCGCAGCGTCACCGGCATCTGGAACGACGCGCTGGTGCAGCATCGCCAGGCCAATCAGGCGCATGCGCAGGCGCTGGGCGATGCGCTGGCCCGCTTTACCGACACCTTCGAGCAGCGCAGTGCCGCGTTGCTGGACGGTGTCAGCGCCCGTCTCGATGCCAGCGCCGAACGCTCGGCCGAAGCCTGGAACGGCGCGCTGGCCAGGCAGGATGCCAGCCACGTCGAACTCGCCAGTCGCAACCAGCAGGCTTGGGCTGCCGCCAGCGAAACCTTCCAGTCGCAGGCCGTCGCCCTGGTGCAGACGGTCGACCGCTCGCATGCCCAGTTGCAGTCGACACTGGCTGGCAGCGACGAAGCCCGCCTGGCGGCCTGGACCGATAAGCTCGATGCCATCGCCGCCGCCCTGGGTGCGCAATGGACAACGGTCGGCGAGGCCACCGCCGATCGCCAGCAGGCCATCTGCGACACGCTGGAACAGACCGCCAGCCGCATTGCCGCGCAGGGCGAAGCCCACGCCAGCCAGACCCTCGCCGACATCGGTCGGCTGGTCGAAGCCGCATCCGAGGCGCCGCGCGTGGCCGCCGAAGTGGTGGGCGAGCTGCGCCAGAAGCTGTCCGACTCGATGGTGCGCGACACCGCCATGCTGGAAGAACGCAGCCGCCTGCTGGCGACGCTGGAAACCCTGCTCGATGCGGTCAATCACGCGTCCACCGAGCAGCGCACCGCGGTCGATGCACTGGTCAGCACCTCGGCCGATCTGCTCGACCGCGTCGGCAGCCGTTTCGCCGAGCAGATCGAAAGCGAGACCGGCAAGCTCGACACCGCCGCCGCGCAGGTCACCGTCAGTGCCCACGAAGTCGCCAGCCTGGGCGAGGCCTTCGGTGCCGGCGTGGCGCAGTTCGGCCAGACCGGCGATGCCCTGATGGAACGCCTGCAGCAGATCGCCGGTGCGCTCGATGCCTCGCTGGCGCGCAGCGACGAGCAGCTTGCCTACTACGTGGCGCAGGCGAAGGAAGTGGTCGAACTCAGCGTGCTCTCGCAGCAGCAGATCATCGACGACATGCAGCAGCTCGCCGGCCGCCGCGCACCGGCCAGGGCGGCCAAGGCATGACCGACGAAGTCGAACTCACCGCCGAATCCACGGCCCCGATCTGGGCCTTCGGCGACCTGATGTCGGTCCTGCTTGGCGCCTTCGTGCTGATCCTGGTCGGCGTCATCGGCATGCAGCTGCAGCTTTCGCACAAGCTGCAGCGGGTGGAGCAGCAGCATCAGCTGGAACTGCGTCGTCGCGCGGCACTCGAACACGCGTTGGCCACGCCGCTGGCGCAGGGCCGCGTGACCCTGGTGAACGGACGCATCGGCATTCGCGGCAACCTGCTGTTCGCGCTCAATTCCGACCAGCTGCAGCCCGCGGGGCGCCAGCTGATCCAGAGTCTGGCGCAGCCGCTGACGCAGTACCTGCAGTCACGCGACGAGCTGCTGATGGTCAGCGGCTTCACCGACAACCAGCCCGTGCACGGAGACAACCGCCGCTTCGCCGACAACTGGGAGCTGTCCGCACAGCGCGCGCTCACCGTCACCCGTGCGCTGATCGCCGCGGGCGTGCCGGCCGGTGAAGTGTTCGCCGCGGCCTTTGGTGCGCAGCAGCCGGTCAGCTCCAATGCCGATGCCGCCGGCCGTGCGAAAAACCGTCGCGTGGAGATCGCGCCGATTCCCCGTTCGTCCGCCGCCAATGCCGCGCCGGAAGGCGCCGGTACCGGTGGTCATGCGCCCTGACGCCGCCACGGCCGTGCGCAGACAACTGATCGCCGCGCTCGAACAGCGTGCGGCCGGTCTTGATGGCACGGCGAAACGCATGCTCGACGCACGGCTGGCCGAGCTGCGCGAGCGCCATGTCGAAACCGTGGACGAGTCACCCGGCAGTGCTGCCGCAACGTCGTCACCCGGACCGCTGGGCGAGCTGCTCGAAGGACTTGCACGGCGCAACCCGCCCGAGCGCAGTGTCTACCCGGAACTGCCCGCACTGGCCGACTTCCGTCAGCGCTGGTCTGCTCTGCGCGCCGACAGCCGGCTGCAGCAATCGGTGGCGCACGCGCCGACCGGTGCCGGCCCGCTCAATTCCGCTGCGCTGGCCAGTCGTGCCATCGCCATGATGCGCGAGCTCTCGCCCGGTTATCTGCACGCCTTCCTCGGCTATGTCGACGATCTCGCGTGGCTGGAACAGCTTGCCGGCGCCATGCCCGCGGCAACGCCGCAGACCCCCAGGAAACGGGCTGCCCGCAAGCCGCGCGCATAAGCGATCCGCGGCACCTGTTGCTGATCACCATGGACCGGCCACGCCGGGCCGCGAACGTGCTGTTCCCGCAACAGCGCGCCGGTCTGCCGCGTCCTGCGGACGGCGATGGCCGGTGCGTGGACGTTCCTGCCAGTGCACCAGCAGCGTCAGATTTTTCCGGGACACAGGCCACAAAACAAAGTCAGAAGCTTCTGATTTAAACGGATCCAAATAACGCGGAAGCTGACATCACCGGCTAACCGGAAGCATTTTTCCACGGCAGAACCATCATCAAGGCACACCGCAATGAGCATGTCCGACAACGTATCCATCGACAGCGCCGTAAAGCTCAGTGCGGTGCCGCGTAGACTTCGCAGCGCGCTGATCGTCGACGCAGCCTGCGACCTGCCGGACACGTTCTTCAAGAGCCCGCATGTGGCGGTCATGCCGATTACCGTGCGCATCGACAATACCCGGCTGATCGACCAGCACGATCCGCGCGCCACGGCGCAGTTCCTGAGCGGCCAGTTCGGCGACGCCACCGCCAGCGCGGAAACCATTCCGATGAGCGAGCGCGAGATCAGCGCGATGTTCCTGGAACGGTTCGTGCTCGACTACGACAGCGTCTATTGCCTCACCGTCTCGTCCAGCCGCAGCCCGATCTACGACCACGCGATGCGGGCCAGTGCCTTCATCGGCCGCGAGGCGCGCGTGATCCGCCAGAACGCGGAGATCAACCGCCCGTTCCAGCTTCGCGTGGTCGACACCAAGACCGCGTTCGCCGCGCAGGGCGTGATCGCGCTGGCGCTGGACGACATGCTCAAGCGCGGTGTGCCGCCCTTCGAAATCCGCACGCGCCTGTTCGAGGTCATCGACTCGACCTGTGTCTACGTGATGCCCGACGACCTGCAGTACATGCGGGCCCGCGCACGCGCCAAGGGCGACCGCAGCATCAGCTTCATGAACGCGATGGTCGGCAGCGCGCTGGACATCAAGCCGGTGATCCGCGGGCGCCTGGGCGAAACCGGCCCGGTCGCGAAAATCCGCGGTCGCGATCCCGCGCACCAGAAACTGTTCCGCTTTGTCGCCAGGCAGGTCCAGCGCGGCCTGAACACGCCGCACATGGTCGTTAGCTACGGCAGTTCGCTCGAGGAACTGCGTTCCCTGTCCGGCTATTCGGAACTGGTCTACGCGTGCGCAAACGAAGGCGTCACCCTGCACGAGTCGGTAATGAGCATCACCGGCATGCTCATCACCGGCAAGAAGTCGATCTCCATCGGCTTCGCGGCACCCGAGCACGCGCCTGATTTCTAGTCGCTTGCCGCCTGGTGAGGCCTGACGCCCGTTCAAGTGGCGGCCAGACAACCTGCGCGCCGTGCTAGACCTGTCGATCGTCAGGATGAGTGCGCCAGGTTGTCGGCGATCACAGCTGCGCCGCGGATCCGGGTGGCAGCGCCCGGAGCCAGGTCCGGCTGGCGGAGCCCTTCACGCTCAACACTTCCCGCCACCGCCGCTGCTGCTCCGCGCTCCCTTCCACCAACCACTGCACCTTGCCGCTGACCCACGCGGCCACTGGCACGCCGTCCTCGAACAGGATGCGGGTGCCGATCACGGCGGGGACACGCTCGCCGGGGAGCACGCTGCCGGTGAGGTTGAGCGGATCGCAACCGCTGATGACGACAAGCTCGCCGCATGCTTCGCGGCGGGCGATGGCGCGCAGGGCGGGTATCGCGTCGGGCAGGGCGAACTGTTCGCCGACCAGGCCGTCGACGAAGCGGCCGCCGCGGATTTCGCCGCGCGCTTCCAGCCGCTGGTAGACCTGGCGCAGTTCGCGCCAGCTCGGCAGCCAGGCGGCTTCGTGTTCCAGCAGTTTCCAGAACACCACGCCGTAGCGTTGCAGCAGCGTGCGGGCGACGTGCTCGACCTGCTCGCGGCGGTGCGCCTCGTCGCTGGCCTCGCGCGGTGCGCGGGCGCGCACCCGTGCCCAGCGGCCGGCGTCTTCCAGGGTGCTCAGGTTGTGGTGGCGCACGCGGCGATGGCGCGGGTTATCGCGCTTGGCCGCGGGCAGCAGCAGGGCGCGCAGGCCGGCGAAGCTGTCGGCGGTGACGCGGCCGGCGGCGACCAGCTCGCCCAGCGCGTCTTCCAGTTCGGTGCGCAGCAGGCGGGTGCTGGCCATCAGCTCGTCGAAGAACAGCGCGCCTTCGTCGCGCAGTGCATCGGCCACCGCCTGCGCGCGGGAGGACAGCGCGGGGGCTTCGGCGTCGTCGCGTTCGGCGACCGAGGCCCACACGCCCATCTGGCGTCGCGGCAGCAGCACGATGGGCGTGGCGCGTACCGGTCCGCCGCCGCTGCCGCCGGGACGCAGCCGGCTCCAGCCGATGCGGCCGGCGCGGCATTGTTCGTCCAGCCAGCGGCTGCCGTAGTCGTCGAGGCGGGCGGGCAACAGCTCGCCTTCCCACGCGCCGGCGGCGGCTTCGTAGCCTTCCAGCTGCGCCAGCACGGCCGGCAGCGCGTCCGGGCCACTCATGCGCGTGGCCGGGATGATGTGCTGCCAGTCGAACAGGAAGCGCAGGAAGTCGCGCCGGTTTACCGGGGCGATCTCGCGGCGCAGCCGGCCCAGCGTGTAGCGATGGATGCGCGCCAGCAGGTGGCGCTCGCACCATTCGACAGCCGGCGCGTCGGGGCTGAAGTGCCCCTGCATCACGTAGCCCTCGGACTGCAGGCGGATCAGTGCCAGTTCGATGTCGCCGCTGTCCACGCCCAGCGCGGCGGTCAGCGGCGGCACCGGGGTCGGGCCCAGCCCGCCGAGGCGGCCGCGCAGCAGCTCGCGCAGGGCATCTTCGGGTGTCCAGGTTTGCGCGGCGTATTCGGCGGGGGCGTCGATGGCCGGTTGCTGCGCGGCCTGCGGATGCACCGCCTGCCACAGCGGCAGGCGTTCGGCGGCGACCCACACGGCAGTGTCGGGCGCGAGGTTCAGGCGGGTAGCGCGATGCGCTTTCGCCAGCGCGCGCAGGTGCGCGTCCCAGCCGGCGTTCACCGCCACTTCGCTGTCGGTGATGCCGCCGAGCACGGTGAGTGCGTCGTGCATTTCGTCGGCGTCGCGCGCCTGCGGCCAGGCTTCCTCGCGCACGGCGGCGATGGCATCGGGATCGAGCCGGCCAAGATCGCTGGCGTCTTCCACGTCGCCCCAGCGTCGCGTCTGCACGGCCTGGGTGCGGCGTTCTTCCAGCGGCGCGTCGTCGAGGAAGGCGTAGGGTGCGGCGGTGAGTACTTCGCTGGCCAGCGGGCTGGGCGCGGCGAGGTCGCGCGCGACCACCGTGATGCGGCCGTCTTCCATGCCGTGCAGCAGGTGGATCAGGCCATCGGTGTCCATCGCCTCGCGCAGGCAGTCGTGCAGGGTCTGGTTGACCAGCGGGTGATCGGGCACCTCGCGCTCGCCGACGATGTTCTCCAGGCAGGCGACCTGGTCGGGGAACACCGTGGCGAGCAGGTCCTCGCTCTTCATGCGCTGCAGCTGCGGCGGTACTTTCTTGCCGCCGGCAAAGCGCGGCAACGCCAGTGCGGTGACCGCGGCCCAGCGCCAGCGCGTGGGGAACAGCGGTGCGTCCAGCAGCGCCTGGGTCAGCACGTGCTCGGCGCTGGAGGCGTGCAGGTAACCGGCGACTTCGATCAGCGGAAAGCTGTGGCTGGTGGACAGCGACAGCACGATCGCGTCCTCGGTGGCCGCCGCCTGCAGCTCGAAATTGAACTGGCGGCAGAAGCGCTTGCGCAGCGCCAGGCCCCAGGCGCGGTTGAGCCGGCTGCCGTAGGGCGTGTGGATGACCAGCTGGGTGCCGCCGGATTCGTCGAAGAAGCGCTCGAACACGATGGTCGATTGCGTGGGCAGCTCGCCCAGCGCGGCACGGGCATGCGCGAGGTAGTCGGCGATCTGCCGGGCGGCGGGTTCGTTCAAGCCCAGGGTGTCGTGCAGCCACGCCTTTGCCGCGTCCACGCCGGCGGCGGCGAGCTGCGCGCCCACTTCTTCGCGCAGGCGCGAAACGCCGAACGACAGTTCGTCGCTGCGCCCCGGCGCTTCGCCCAGCCAGAACGGAATGTTCGGCGGCATACCCCTGGCATCTTCCACGCGCAGCTTGCCGGGCTCCACACGCAGGATACGGTAGCTGGTGTTGCCGAGCTGGAACACGTCGCCGGCAAGGCTTTCGATCGCGAAATCCTCGTTGACGGTGCCGACGATGGTCGCCTGCGGTTCGAGCACCACCATGTAGTCGGCAGTGTCGGGAATGGTGCCGCCGGAGGTGACGGCCGTGAGCCGTGCGCCACGCCGGCCGCGCAGCTGTTTGTGCACGGCGTCGCGGTGCAGGTAGGCGGCACGCGCGCCACGGCGAGTGGTGAAGCCGTCGGCGAGCATGCGCACAATGGCGTCGAAGTCGCTACGGGCCAGCGCGCGGTACGGATGTGCGCGGCGCACCAGCGCGTACAGCGCGTCTTCGTTCCACTCGCTGCAGGCCACTTCGGCGACGATCTGCTGCGCCAGCACGTCGAGCGGCTGAGGCAGTTGCACCAGGGTGTCCAGTTCGCCGCGACGCACGCAGTCGAGCAGGGCCGCGCATTCGACCAGGTCGTCGCGCGAGGTGGCGAACAGCCGTGCCTTGGGCGTGCCGCTGACGGCATGACCGCTGCGCCCGGCGCGCTGCAGGAAGGCAGCGATCGAGCGCGGTGAGCCGAGCTGGCAGACCAGGTCGACGTCGCCGATGTCTATCCCTAACTCCAGCGAGGCGGTGGCGACCAGCGCGCGCAGATCGCCGCGCTTGAGCCGCTGCTCGGCGTCCAGCCGCTGCTCGCGTGACAGGCTGCCGTGGTGCGCGGCAACCTGTTCCTGGCCCAGCCGTTCGGACAGGTGCCGCGCGGTGCGTTCGGCCATCCGTCGCGTGTTGACGAACACCAGCGTGGTGCGGTGCGCCTGGGCCAGCGCGGCGAGTCGGTCGTAGACCAGCGCCCAGGCATCGTTGGACATCACCGCTTCCAGCGGCACCGGCGGCACTTCGATGGCGAGGTCGCGCGCCCGCGTGTGGCCGATGTCGACGATGCTGCAGGCGGGGGTGTTGCCGGCCTCCGGCACGGTGTCGTCGGCCAGCGGCGCCAGTGCGGCACTGGCGCCCTCGCCGACCAGGAAGCGCGCCACCGCCTCGATCGGCTTCTGCGTGGCGGACAGGCCGATGCGCAGCAGCGGACGCTGGCACAGCGCTTCCAGCCGCTCCAGGCTCAGCGCCAGATGCGCGCCGCGTTTGCTGTCGGCCAGGGCGTGGATCTCGTCGACGATCACTTCGCGCACATGCTTCAGCGCCGTGCGGCCGGAGTCGGAGCCGAGCAGGATGTAGAGCGACTCCGGCGTGGTGACCAGGATGTGCGGCGGGTGCTTGCGCATCAAGTTGCGCTCGGCCTGCGGCGTGTCGCCGGTGCGCACCGCGGTGCGGATCGTCACGTCGGGCAGGCCGGCCGCTTCCAGTTCGGCACGGATGCCTTCCAGCGGCGCCTCCAGGTTGACCTGGATGTCGTTCGACAGCGCTTTCAGCGGCGACACGTAGACCACCCGCGTCTCGTCCGGCAGCGTGCCGCCCTGCGCCACGCCTTCGCGCACCAGCGCGTCGATGGCGGCGAGGAAGGCGGTCAGCGTCTTGCCCGAGCCGGTGGGCGCCGCGACCAGGGTGTGTTCGCCACGGCGGATCGCCGGCCACGCCGCCGCCTGCGCCGCCGTCGCGGCGGGGAAACTGCTGCGGAACCATGCGCTCACCGCCGGATGGAAAGCATCCAGCGGATCATGCGACGGGTTGGCTGGCGGGGTACGCGGCATGCCGGTCTGCGGTTCGGGCCTGGAGTGTCGTATCCGCACGGATGGTGCATCAAGCCTGTCGCAGGTGCTGCGATCCGGGCCATTGCGATCCGTGCCGTCGGGCGGAGTGTCCCGCCATGTTCCTCAAAGCCGCGTCAGCGTGCCAGTATGGAAGGACTGCTGTCACATGCGTCGTCAAAGGGGAATGGAGCATGAGGATACGGAACAGGGCGGTGCCGGTCGTCGCGCGCGCGACGAAAAAGGGTTCGCGGCCGGGATGGTCGGGCCTGCTGGCGATGGTGATCGGGCTCTGCATGCTGCGCGTCGCTGCTGCCGCCACGCTGAATCCGGCGGTGTTGCCGACCGTGCAGGCCGCCACCTTCGAGGTGGTCGAGGCCAAGCCGCTGCACGATCCGCTGACCTACGAAAAGCCGTTGCCGATGGACCTGCTGCCGTATCAGCAGCGCACCGACAAGTACTACTCCATCGGTACCGCCTTCGCGCTCGGCCACAACCGTTATGTCACCGCCGGCCACGTGCTGCTGGCAGGGCTGGGCGGCCTGTGGGGGGCGCCCGAACTGCGTGACAGCGCGGGCCACGTCTATGCGATCGACAAGATCGAGAAGTTCGACCTGCGCCGCGATTTCGTGGTGTTCTCGCTGGCCACCCAGCCACCCGGCGCGGCGGCGCTGCCGGTGGACGTGAAGCCGGCGCTCAACCAGGTGGTCTACGCGGTCGGCAACGCGCTGGGTACCGGGGTGGTGATCCGCGACGGCCTGTACACCTCCAATACGCCGGAGCCACTGGACGGGCGCTGGAAATGGATGCGCTTCTCGGCGGCGGCCTCGCCCGGCAACAGCGGCGGCCCGCTGCTGGACCACAGCGGCAAGGTGATCGGCGTGGTGCTGATGAAGTCGGCCAACGAGAACCTCAACTACGCGCTGCCGATCGGCGAGGTGCTGAACGCGCCGCCGCACAAGGCCGTGATCGATACCCTGACGAGCTACCAGCTCGATGTGCTGGATTCGGTGCACAGCAGCCGGTTCAAGGCCACGTTCGCCTTGCCGCTGAGCTATGCCGGTTTCAGCGCCGCCTTCCAGAAGCTGGGCGACGCGAACAGCGATGCGCAGCTGAAGGCTTTGCTTTCCGATGCGGCACCGCACCTGTTCCCGCAGGGCGACGGTTCGCGCCAGCTGCTTTACGGCCAGCCGTGGCTGACGGACTTTCCGTCGCTGATCGCCCGCAACAGCAATGGCATCTGGGGACGCGCGGGCCAGCAGGCACGCAGCATCACGCTGGCGGACAACGGCTATATCGCGGTCGGCCACATGGGGCACACGGCACTGTTCCACCTGCGCCGTCCGGATAGCCTGCCGGCTGGTCCGTTCTATGCCGATCTGGGCGTAGCGATGACGCAGATGGCCAAGGCCGGCCTGTTCCATCGCACGATCGGTCCCGAACGGATCAAGATCACCTCGCTCGGCAAGCCGTATGACGAGTCGACCTATACCGATCGCTGGCAGCGGCACTGGAAGATGGCCGAATGGTCGCTGCCGTTTGCCGACGTCCGCATGCTGGTGATGGCGCTGCCGGTACCGGACGGCTACGTGATGCTGGCGCGCAGCCTGCCGCCGGGTCACGCGCACGACAACCGGCTGGACCTGAAGACCCTGACCGACTTCGTCTATGTGGATTACGAGGGCACGCTGGCGCAGTGGAAGGATTTCCTGGCGCAGAAGGCACTGCTTCCGGACGCGTTCCGCAACATCCACATCGACTTCGATTACGGCCACCGCTTCAGCTATTCCTCGCAGCGCCTGGCGTTCTCGTTCACGCCGGCGGTACAGAAGATCGAGCCGGACAGCCTGCTAACGCTGGGCTTCAGCTACTTCGAGGACCATGGCCGGCCGGTGTGGGATGTCGGTGCGGTACGGGTGTGGAAGAACCGCGACCCGAACGACATGAACCGGGTCACCGTCCAGCGCTTCATGCAGCCGCCGGCCGATCTCGACGACAGCTTCCAGAGCCAGTGGCGCGAAGTGTCCCGCCGCGAGCATCCCTATGACGGGGTGGCGCGCGACGACGACGATGTGATGAAGATCAACGCCGTGGTCGCGCAGCCGGGCGTGGCGTCGCCCACCGTGCTGTATTCCGTGTTCTACGGTATCGAGGGTCGCCATCCGCAGGCCTTCATGAAAGCCAGGCTGGCGCGGTTGACGAAAAACATGCGGGTGAGCGAGCACTGAGAGCGTGCGCCGGTTCACGCGATGGCAACCGGCGATCTGGCCTGATGGAACGCTGCCGACCGACCGATGACAGGGAGACGAGTGGAACAACGGATGCAGGCGAAGCCGGGTTTTGCCGCCGGTGAAAGCGATGACATGCGGCTGACCATGGCCGATGGCCTGGCGTTGTACGTGCGCGACTGGCCGCTGGCGGATGCCCGTGGCGCGGTGTTGCTGGTGCATGGGCTGGGCGAACACAGCGGTCGCTACCAGGCACTGGCCGACTGGTTCCGCCGGCACGGTTACGCGGTGCGCGGCTACGACCATCGGGGCCATGGCCGTTCGCCGGGTGCGCGTGGTGCGCTGACCCATGACGACGACCTGTTGAGCGACTTGGCCACGGTCTATCGGCACTATGCCGACGCGGCGGCGCATGCGCCGCTGCTGCTCGGTCACAGCATGGGCGGGCTGGTGGCGTTGCGCACGGTACTCGACGGGCGTCTGTCGACACCCGCGCTGGTGCTGTCGTCGCCCGCGCTGCGCGCGCATTCGCCCCGGTGGTTGCAGCGGCTGGCGCACGGGCTGGCCCGCGTTGTGCCCAACCTGCCCCTGCACAACGGCCTGCCGGCATCCGCCACCTCGCATGATCCCGCCGTGGTGGGCGCGTACCAGATGGATGCGCTGCGCACGGCACGGATCACGCCGCGGCTGGCGGATTTCATCTTTCGCGCCGGTCCGGCGTGCATTGCCGATGCCGGCCACCTGGACGTGCCGACCCTGCTGCTGGCAGCCGGCAGCGACAAGCTGGTCGACCCTTCCGGCAGCCGTGCCTTTGCCGCCGGCGCGCGCGCGACCGGGCGCCTCACCGCGCGCTTTTTCGACACGCTGTACCACGAACTGTTCAATGAGGCGGAGCCGGGACGCAGCCAGGTGCTGAAGCAACTGGACGACTGGCTGTCGCAGACCCGGCTCTAGCGAGGGGCGCTTCGGCCTTGGCTCAGGCGCCGGCGGTTTCGCGTCCCTCGCGCAGCTGTTCGGCCATGCGCGCGAAGCTGGCCGCCGTGGCCTCGTCCTCGGGCACGAAGAAGAACGCCACGGCGCCGTCGGCCTTGCCGTCGCGCAGCGGCAGGCGATTCGAGTGCACGCGCATTTCGCCGTGGCCTGGGTGGTGGAAGTGTGCGGTCCAGGCGCGCAGCGGGGCGACTTCGCGACGTTCCCACAGCCTCACGAACAGCGGGCTGGCCTCGGTGAGCGCCTCGATTAGGACATCGAAGCGCGGATCGTCCGGATGCGAGGCATGGTTCATGCGGAACACGCCGAGCAGGTTCAGCATGCCCGGTTCGTAGCACGGGGCATACAGCTCCAGGCGTTCCGGGTTGGTGAACGCGTTCCACAGATGGTTGCGGGCGAAGCGGCCCTGGCCGGCCTCGAACCGGTAGAGCTGGTCTGCCATGGCGTTGTAGGCAAGTACGTCGAACAGCGGATCGACGACGAAGGCCGGGGCCTGGTATAGGTCGAGCAGCCCCTGCAGCGAGGGCGGCAGTTCGATGCGCCGGGTCACCGGTTCGGCGTGCGGCAGGTTGGCCAGGTGGAACAGGTAGGCTTCGTCGGTGGGCGTCAGCTGCAACGCTTGGGCGATCCGCGTCATCGCCGCGGCGGACACGTTGATGGCGCGTCCCTGTTCCAGCCACGTGTACCAGGTGACGCCGACCCCGGCCAGCACCGCGACTTCCTCGCGCCGAAGTCCGGGCGTGAGCCGGCGCTGCCCGCGCGGCAGACCGGCCGCCTCGGGCGACACGGCGGCACGGCGCGCGCGCAGGAACGCTTTCAGTTCGGTACGTTGCCGGGATGACGGCATACGGGTGGTGGTGTGAGTACCAGAAGTCGGAATTGTCTGCCTATGGTAACGCGTCGCGTTTAATCTTGAGATCCCCAACGATCCAACGGATGTCCCGGCCCATCCAGCATGGATGGCCCCGATAGGCCGGGACATCCCGCGGTTGCGTGCAATGCGCAGCCCAGTCGCCCGAGAAAATCCCCCGCAACGCATGAACCGGATGGCCTGTCCGGCACCTCGTTCGTAACGTCGCGGCTCCCTCCAACGTCCCTGTGTTGTAACGATCCCAAGGAGACCGACATGTCGTTATTGCTGACTGATCATGAAGTATCGGCGACCGATGCGCTGACCGATTTCGTCGTGCATGCGCAGTTGATGCTCGACCCGGTCACTCCCGAGACGGTTCGCCGCGAAGCCGAACCTCGTCTGCTGTCGCTGTTGCCGGTGATGCAGGCGATGGGCGTGTTCGAGCTGTTCACGATCCGCGATCCGGCGCTGGCCGCGCTGGTCAACGACGAACTGGCGACCCGCCAGGCGTGATGTGGCCGGCCGGTCACTGCGGTGATGCCGGCGCCGAGCGTGTCCGGAAAGCTCCGGGCAGGCATGCCGGCGCCGGTTTCCCGGGGTTTTGCCGTGTGGGCCGTCAGATTTTGCCAAGGCAAACACTGCCGGAAATATATTTGCCTTGACAATTATACTTCCGGCAATAGAATGCACGGCCATGAACCCGTCTTCCGCCTCAACTGACGCTCCCAAGGAAAGCCTGGGCATCCTGCTCGGGCTGGTCCGCACCGAACTGGTGCGCGCGATGGAGGCACAGATCGCGGCCAAGGGCATGGACCTGCGCTACATCCAGTTCATCATCCTCAAGCGACTGGCGGTACTGGGTCCGATGACCGCGACCGAGCTGGCCCGGTCGGTGGAGCTGGACGGCGGTGCGATGACACGTCAGCTCGACCAGTTGGAGAGCAAGGGCTATCTGCGTCGCTGCCCGCATGAACAGGACCGTCGCGCGCTGCGCATCGAGCTGACTGCCGAAGGCAACGCCTTGTGGCAGGAGTTGACCAGTTGCAACGACCGCGTGCTGGCTGCGGCGCAACGCTCGCTGAGCGATGCCGAGCGCAAGCGCCTGCACACCTATCTCGAGCGCGTGCTAAGCGCACTGCGCGACAAAGACTGAAACCGTTTCCACCCCCTACCCCGAGACTGAAACTCATGCGTCTGCATCTACCCGTGGCAGCCGTCGGATTGACCCTCGCCCTGGCCGGTTGCGCCTCGAGCGGAGGGCTGCATCCGCAGGGCGCGCCGATCGATCCGTCTTCGCTGGCGACCCAGCAAAGCCTGGCGCAGGTGTCGGCGTCCGAAGCCAGCTGGCCACAGACCGACTGGTGGGTCGGGCTGGGCGACGCGCAGCTCGACGCGCTGATGACCGAAGCGCTGAAGAACAATCCCAGCCTGGTTGTGGCCGATGCGCGTGTGCGCGCGGCCCAGGCCGCGGCGGGCGTCACCCATGCTGACCTGCTGCCGCGCGTGAATGCCGGCGCCAGCGTGGCCGGCGCGCGTCTGCCGGCCAGCGTGCCGGCGCTCGGCAACGGCCACTTCGGCCTGGCCAAGTACGCCTACGCCAGCTTCAGCTGGAATCCCGATCTGTGGGGCGGCCGTCGTGCTGCCTGGCAGGCGGCGGTGGGCGAGGCCCGTGCGGCCGAAGTGGAAGCGCATGCAGCCCGGATCGAACTGTCCGGCAACCTGGCACGCGCCTATGTGCAGCTGGGTTACGCCTACAATCAGCACGATGTGGCGAAGGCCGAGCTGCAACGTGCCCGCCTGGCCCGCAAGCTGACCCGACAACGGGTGGATGCCGGCATCGACAACCGGATCCAGCTGGAGCAGTCGAACGCCGAAGTGGCGACCGCGAAGCAGCAGCTGGCGCAGGCCGGCAACGCCATCGACGCGGCGCGCAATGCGCTGGCCGCCCTGCTCGGCAAGGGGCCGGACCGCGGGCTGAAGATCGCCCGGCCGCAGCTGCTGCCGCCGTCGAAGCTGGCGGTGCCGGCTGACCTGCCGGCCAACCTGATCGGCCATCGCGCCGACCTGGTCGCCGCACGCTGGCGGGTGGAGGCGGCGGGCAAGGACATCAAGGCCGCCAAGGCCGAGTTCCTACCCAACCTGGGTCTGTCCGCGCTGGCCGGTGTGATCGGTTTCGGTGGCGGCAACATCCTCGATCTGCCATCGCGCTTCTATACCGTGGCGCCGGCGCTCAGCCTGCCGATCTTCGACGGTGGCCGGCTGCGCAACAACCTGCGCGGCAAGGACGCGCAGTACGACCTAGCCGTGGCGCAGTACAACCAGGCGCTGGTCGGTGCCGTCAACGAAGTGGCCGATGACGTCGACGCGCTGCGCTCGCTACGGCAGCAGGTCGCCGCCGAAGCACAGGCGCTGGCCGCCGCGCGCGAGGCCTGGACCCTGGCCGAGCAGCGCTACAAGGCCGGCGTGGGCAGCTATCTCGAAGCCCTGACCGTGCGCCAGCAGCTGCTCGCCGCCGAGCAGCGCATGGCCGCGCTCAAGGCCCAGCAGTCCGACCAGTCCGTGCAGCTGATCCAGGCCCTGGGCGGCGGCTACACCCCCGGCAACGGGCAGGTGCCGCCGGCCACGGCCCACGCATCCGCGCACACATCTTCTTCTACCGATAATCGTTCCTGAGGCAGCCCCCATGTCCAGCCAGATGTCCCCCACGGCCGATAGTGCGGCCGCCCAGCCGCCGAAGAACAACCGGCGCGGCTTCCTGTTGCGCCTGCTCGGCGTGATCGTTCTGCTCGGCCTGATCGGCTGGGCACTGTGGTATTTCCTTGATGGTCGCTGGTACCAGGCCACCGACGACGCCTATGTGGGCGGCAACGTGGTGCAGATCACCCCGCAGATCCCGGGTACCGTCGTCAGCATCGGTGCCGACGATGGCGACCTGGTGAAGCAGGGCGACATGCTGGTCACCCTGGACAAGGCCGACGCCGACGTGGCGCTGGCCGAGGCCAGGGCCAACCTTGCCGCTACCGTGCGCAAGGTGCGTGGCCTGTACAGCAGCGTGAACGGCGCGCAGGCCATCGTGGCGGCGCGCAAGGTGGCGGTGCAGAAGGCACAGTCCGACTACAACCGCCGCGTGGCGCTGGCCAAGTCCGGTGCGATCTCGACCGAGGAACTGGCCCACGTCCGCGACGAGCTGATCGCCGCGCAGAGCGCGCTGGTTACCGCGGAGCAGGACTACCAGACCAACAAGGTGCTGGTGGACGATACCGTGGTCGCGTCGCAGCCCGACGTGCAGGCCGCGGCGGCGAAGTACCGCGCTGCCTATCTCGACGACGTGCGTACCACGCTGGTGGCACCGGTGACCGGTTACGTGGCCAAGCGCTCGGTGCAGCTGGGCCAGCGTGTGGCGCCGGGTACGCCGCTGATGGCGGTGGTGCCGCTGCATCAGGTGTGGATCGACGCCAACTTCAAGGAAACCCAGCTCACCCACATGCGCATCGGCCAGCCGGTGGAGATCACCTCAGACGTGTACGGCAGCTCGGTGGAATACAAGGGCAAGGTGGAAAGCCTGGGTGTGGGCACGGGCAGCGCGTTCTCGCTGCTGCCGGCGCAGAACGCCACCGGCAACTGGATCAAGATCGTGCAGCGCATTCCGGTGCGCGTGGTGTTCACCGACCCGGCACAGCTGGACAAGCACCCGCTGCGCATCGGCATGTCGCTGAACGTGGAAGTGAACCTGCATGACCAGAGTGGTCCGATGCTGTCCCAGCAGCCGCCGACCAAGCCGGCCTTCAGCACCGACGTCTACCAGCGTCAGCTGGCCCATGCGAACACGCAGATCGCGCAGATCATTCACGCCAACATGGCTGGCAGCAAGAGCAAGTGAGGCAAGGGCGCCCGGTTCCTATGGCCCGGGCGCCTTCCCCAGCGCATGAGCAGCCACTTCCGCCCGCCCAATCTCGCACTGACCACGATCGGCCTCTCGCTGGCGACGTTCATGCGGGTGCTGGACACCACCATCGCCAACGTGTCGTTGCCGACCATTGCCGGCAACCTCGGCGTGAGCGTGTCGCAAAGCACCTGGGTGGTGACCTCGTTCGCGGTGTGCATGGCGATCTCGCTGCCGCTGACCGGTTTCCTGACCCGGCGCTTCGGCGAGGTGAAGCTGTTCGTGTGGTGCACGCTGCTGTTCGTGCTGTCGTCGTTCCTGTGCGGACTGGCGCAGAACATGGGCATGCTGCTGCTGTTCCGCGCGGTGCAGGGTGCGGTGGCCGGGCCGATGTACCCGGTCACCCAGAGCCTGCTGATCGCGGTGTATCCACCGGCCAAGCGGGGCATGGCGCTGGCGCTGCTTGCGATGGTGACGGTGGTGGCGCCGATCGCCGGACCGATCCTCGGTGGCTGGATCACCGACGACTATTCCTGGCGCTGGATCTTCTTCATCAATGTGCCGGTAGGTGTATTCGCCGCGATGGTCGCGTTCAACCAGTTGCGCGAAAAACTGGAGCGGATCGAGCGCCCGCGCATGGACTACATGGGCCTGGTGGCGCTGGTGGTCGGCGTGGGGGCATTGCAGGTGGTGCTCGACAAGGGCAACGACGACGACTGGTTCCACTCGCACCTGATCGTGGTGCTGAGCGTGGTGTCGGCGATCGCGCTGGCGGTTTTCCTGATCTGGGAGCTGACCGACGAGGACCCGATCGTCGACCTGCGCCTGTTCCGCCATCGCAATTTCACCGCGGGCACGCTGGTCATGGTGTTCTCCTATTCGGCGTTCTTTGCGATCGGCCTGCTGATGCCGCTGTGGCTGCAGCGCAACCTGCACTTCACCGCGATCTGGGCCGGCTTCGCCACCGCGCCGATCGGCGTGCTGCCGGTGCTGCTCACCTTTTTCGTGGGCAAGTACGCGCATCGCTTCGACCTGCGCATGCTGGCCGCTGCCGCGTTCGTGGTGATGGGCGTGACGTGTTTCATGCGTGCGGATTTCGACATGCAGATCGATTTCATGCATGTGGCGATGGTGCAGTTCTGGCAGGGACTGGGCGTGGCGCTGTTCTTCATGCCCACGCTGACCATCCTGCTGTCGGACCTGCAGCCGCACGAGATTGCCGCCGGCTCCGGCCTGTCGACGTTCCTGCGCACGCTGGGCGGCAGCTTCGCGGCGTCGATCACCACCTTCGCGTGGGACCGTCGCGCGGTGCTGCATCACGCCCGCCTGGCCGAACAGATCAACCCGTACAACCCGCTGCTGCAGCCGCGCCTGGAAAGCCTGGCACCGGCGCAGCGGCTACGATCGCTGGCACTGCTCGACCGCTCGATCGGCCAGCAGGGCTTCCAGATCGCGTTCAACGAAATCTTCCATGTCCTTGGCTGGATCTTCATCGGCCTGATTGCCGTGCTGTGGCTGGCACGGCCGCCGTTCATGGCGCACAAGCGCGCCGTCGCGGCCGCAGAAGCCGATTGACGATCGCCCTGCCCCCTTCCCTGTGAGCGTTCAACCATGAGCACCCATTTCCGTCCACCGAATCTCGCGCTGACCACCATCGGTCTGTCGCTGGCGACCTTCATGCAGGTGCTGGATACCACCATCGCCAACGTGTCGTTGCCGACCATCGCCGGCAACCTGGGCGTGAGCAACGACCAGAGCACCTGGGTGATCACCTCGTTCGCGGTAAGCAACGCGATCGCCCTGCCCCTGACCGGCTTCCTGACACGTCGCTTCGGCGAGGTGAAGCTGTTCGTGTGGGCCACGCTGCTGTTCTCGCTGACCTCGTTCCTGTGCGGTATTTCGCAGACCATGGGCATGCTGCTGCTGTTCCGTACCCTGCAGGGCGCAGTGGCCGGGCCGATGTACCCGATCACCCAGAGCCTGCTGATCGGCACGTATCCGTCCGAGAAGCGCGGCATGGCACTGGCGCTGCTGTCGATGGTGACGGTGGTGGCGCCGATCGCCGGACCGATCCTGGGCGGCTGGATCACCGACAACTATTCGTGGCCGTGGATCTTCTTCATCAACGTGCCGATCGGCATCTTCGCCAGCATGGTGGTGGCCAACCAGTTGCGCGGCAAGCTGGAAACGCTGACCCGTCCGCGCGTGGACTACGTGGGCCTGATCACCCTGGTGCTCGGCGTGGGCACCTTGCAGGTGGTGCTGGACAAGGGCAACGACGCCGACTGGTTCCATTCCAGCTTCATCATCATCATGAGCGTGGTGTCGGCGATTTCGCTGGCGGTGTTCCTGATCTGGGAGCTGACCGACAAGGACCCGATCGTGGACCTGCGGCTGTTCCGTCACCGCAATTTCAGTGCGGGCACGCTGGCGCTGGTGCTGGCCTATGCGGCGTTCTTCTCGATCGGTCTGCTGGTGCCGCTGTGGCTGCAGCAGAACGTGGGCTACACCTCGACCTGGGCCGGTTTCGCCAGCGCGCCGCTGGGCGTGATTCCGGTGCTGTTGACCTTCTTCGTGGGCAAGTACGCCACCCGAATGGACCTGCGCCTGCTGGCGTCGGCCGCGTTCCTGGTGATGGGCGGCACCTGCTTCATGCGTTCCGACTTCTACCTGGGCATCGACTTCTACCACGTGGCCATGGTGCAGCTGTGGCAGGGCCTGGGCGTGGCGCTGTTCTTCATGCCGGTGCTGACCATCCTGCTGTCGGACCTGCAGCAGAACGAGATCGCATCGGGCTCGGGCGTGGCCACCTTCCTGCGTACGCTGGGCGGCAGTTTCGCGGCCTCCATCACCACCTTCATGTGGACGCGTCGCGCGGTGGATCACCACGCACAGCTGGCCGAGCACATCACACCCTACAACCCTATCGCGCAGAGCGCCATGCAGCACCTTGGCCATGGCAACCCGCAATTGGGCGGCAGCATCATCAACGGCATGATCACCCAGCAGAGCTTCCAGATTTCGTTCAACGAGATCTTCCACGCACTGGGCTGGATCTTCATCGGCCTGATCGTGGTGATCTGGCTGGCCAAGCCGCCGTTCGTGGCCAAGGGTGGCCCTGCCGCCAGCGGCGGACACTGAGCAGACCTTGGCATGAACGGGAAGCGCAGGACGTCGGCCGGCGATATCGCCTGGGCCGGCTTCCTGCGTGACGAGGGCCTGGCCTGGCTGTTCGTGGCGAAGAATCTGTTTGCCGGCCTGCTCGCGCTGTGGCTGGCGCTGCGCTTCGACCTGCCGCAGCCCTACACGGCCATGCTCACGGTTTTCGTGGTGATGCGGCCACAGTCCGGCGTGGTGCTGGCCAAGAGCTTCTACCGCGCGCTGGGTACGCTGGCCGGCGCCCTGGCCACCCTGCTGCTGTACGCCGTGGTGCCGCAGCAACGCGTGCTGTTCCTGCTGGGCCTGGCGCTGTGGGTCAGTGCGTGCACCTTCGGCGCGGCGCGCTACCGAAACTTCGCGTCCTATGCCTTCGTGCTGTCCGGCTACACCGCCTGCATCATCGGCCTGCCCGCGGTGGATGCGCCCGGCGGCATTTTCCAGGACGCGGTGGCGCGCGTATCGGAAGTGATGCTGGGGATCCTGTGCGCCGGTGTGGTGAGCGACGTGGTTTTCCCACGCCGCCTGCGTGATGTGCTGGTGCAGAGCGTGCGTGCGCGCTTCGCCACGTTTACCCGCTACAGCCACGACGCGCTGACGGGGGCCTACGATCATGCCCGCATCGAGACGCGCTGGCGTGATTTCGTGATGGAGGCGATCGGGCTGGAGGCGCAGCGCAGCTCGACGATCTTCGAAAACCCGCAGACCCGCGCCCGCAGTGCGATGGTGGAGCGCCTGAACCTGGAGTTCATGGATGCAAACACGCGGCTGCTGCGGCTGCACCACTGGATGTATCGCCTGCGTCTGCGTCGCGACAACGGTGATCCGGGTGCGGCCGCGGTGGTGGCACCGGTGGAGACGCTGTACCAGCCACTGGCTGCAATTCTGGCGGTGGAGCTTGGATCGCACACCGGCGAGCATGCGCGGACGATGGCACAGCGGTTGACCCATTTCGTGGCCACCTTGCCCGGCCACGCGGCCAGCTTGCGCCAGGGTCAGGACGATGTCGCTGCAGCAGGCCTGGATGTGGCGCTGGAACTGCTGGAGGACTATGCCCGTGCGATGCATCGCTATGCATCGACCTACGCGGCCTTGCGTCTTGCACCGCTCACGGGCGCGCCGCGGATGAGCGGCGACCGTAGACACCGCTTCGTACCGCACACCGATACCGTGGTCGACCTTGTGGCCGGCCTGCGTGCGGGGCTGGCCCTGCTGGTCGGTGCTGCAATCTGGATTCTTACCGCCTGGCCGAGCGGCCTGGACATGGTGATCCTTGCGACCGTGTTCGTGGCGCTGTTCGGTTCCAGCCCGAATCCGGTGGCCTCGTTACGCTACCTGGTCACGGGTTTCTCGATCGCGGCCGTGTGCGTGGTGTTCTGCGACACGGTGCTGCTGCCGCAGGCCGACGGCTTCACGATGCTGTGCTGCGCGCAGGTGCCGTTCCTGATGGTGGGCAGCTACATGCTGACGCGTCCCGCCTTGGCCTCGGTCGGTGCGGGGTTCAACATCATTTTCGTGGATGCCATGGGTGTGCAGTCCACCCAGGTCTACGATTGGGCGGGTCTGTTGAATGGCGTGCTGGCAGACCTGTCCTGCGTGCTGCTTGCGCTGGTGCTGCTATCCACGATCATGCCGGCGGGCGGTTACTGGCTGCGCACCCGCATGTTGCTGCGGCTGCGAGGTTATGCGGTGGCCGCCTGCAGCGCACCGCTGGCTGGGCAGCGTGCGCGTTTCGAGACGGCACCGCGCGACCTGCTGCAGAAGTTGCTGACCCAGCCCGGGGCCACGCCCGAGACTGCTGCGCAGACCGTGCGCTGGGCGCAGCTGGTCATGAATGTGGGGCGTGGCGTGCTCGATCTGCGTGAGCGGATGCGTGTCGTTGCATTACCGCCGGCATTGCATGTGGTGCTGGATGATCTGGTGCTGCCGGGACTCGCACAGCTGTTCCGCACGCCGGGAACGGACGCGCATCGAAAGGCTCTGGCCGCGCTCGACGAAGCCGTGCGACTGGCCGTTGCCGATGCCCCGTCCGGGCGCCGTCCGCTGCTGGTGCAGCTGCATCTGCTGCGCAGCCAGCTGCGCGACGCGGCCTATACGCTGGGCGGTGCCCAGCGGCCGTCGGCCTGAGAGCGGCGACGGCCGATGCACCGGGTCAGATATTGAAGGCGATGCCGACCAGCGCCATCGTCTCGCCGCGGTTCGGTTCGTGGATGCCGCCGTTGGAGATGTGCCGGATCTCGACGCTCCAGTGTTTCATCTCCCAGCCCAGCGTGCTGACGAATTCGTAGCTGCTGCTGAGCGCCTGGGTGCGGCCGCTGTGGTACGCCGGCTGGAAGCTGAAGAACAGCGGCCGGTACCACGCATTCGCATCGCGGAAGCGCAGCCGTGCACCTGCGGCAACCAGCCAGACGTCGTCGCCGGTGGTGTAGCGCGAGTCACGGTAGCGCACCACGTCGCGGCCTTCGACCCAGCCGGCGGTGATGTCGGGCGACAGGGTGAAGCGGCTGTCACCGAGCGGATGTTCGGCGAACACGCTTTCGATGAAGGCGGCATTGGTGCCGTGGGTGTCCATGTAGCTGCGACCGGCCTGTACTTCGATGCGGGTCGATGCGACGGCGGGCAGGGTGGTTACGGAAAGCAGTGCAAGAAGGGTGAGTTTGAGTGAGCGCGTGTGGCTGCGCATGGTGTTGCCCCTGTTGGTCCATATTGTACTTAGTAGTTTACTAAATACGGCAAGCACCGGCGTATCGACATAAGGCGTATATGCGCAACGCAGTGTTGCGCTGTACGCACGATGGCTGGGGTGATTCCCGCAGGCGCAGACATACGCCGGGCTGCGTGCCGGACACGTGAGCACGGGCCCGGGCGGCGTCGTCGAGACGATGACGCTCGTCGGGGCGCTGAAGGGCGGCGGGTGCCGCCGGGGTCAGGATGCTGCGGCGCGCGCGGCTAGATTGTTCGCGGTGATCGCTGCGGCAGCTGCCGGTGCGGTCGACACGGAGCGATCGCTGGCGCTGGCCTGCATCTGCACCCGCCACTCCAGCCATTCGGCCAGTACCAGCAGGGTCCAGATCGCGCGGGCATGGTCGTTCCTGCGCGAGGCATGTTCGTCCAGCAGTTCGAGCGCGGTCTCGACGCGCACGCCTGCCTCGGCGAGTGCCGGGGCCGACAGGCGTGCTTTCGCCCAGTCATGCAGGGGGCCGCGCAGCCAGGTGGCAAGCGGTACCGAGAGCCCGCGCTTACGGCGGTGGGTCACCGAGCGCGGCAGGTAGAGCCGGCCGTAGTCCTTGAGGAAGGCCTTGGTGGTCAGCCCGCGCACGCGTGCCCGTGCCGGCAGGCCCGCGGCAAACTCGATCACCGTCGAATCGAGGAAGGGTGCGCGGATCTCCACGCCATGCAGCATGCCGCCCCGGTCGGCCTTGGCCAGCAGGGCCTCGGGCAGGGAGTGGGTGAAATCGAATTGCTGCACGGTGTCCAGCAGGGTGCCGGCCGCAGCAGTGTCGTTGGTCCACACCGGCGGTTCGATGCCGAGCTTGCGCAGCCAGTCCGGTGCGATGTGCGAGGTCCACAGCCGGTGTCGCGATAGGCCGTCCAGCTCCTGCCCGCTGATGAAGCGCTTGAGCAGGAACGAGAGCGTGACCTTGCGGTCGCTGGGCGGCAGGCGTTCGATCAGGTGGCGCAGCCCGGCGCGCAGTCCTGCCGGCAGGTGTGCGTAGCGGCCGGCGAACTGGGCACCCAGATAGGTGGGATAGCCGCCGAACAATTCGTCGGCGCCTTCGCCGGCCAACACCACGCGGACGTCCTGCGAGGCGCGGCGGGTCACCTGCGCCAGCGGGATCCAGGCGGGGTCGGCCAGCGGCTCGCCGGTGCTCGTGATCAGTTCGCGCAGGGTCGTCGGCACGTCGTCCGCGGAAACGGTGACCGGCACGAACGGGCAGCCCAGGCGTTCGGCGGTACGCTCGGCATCGCTGCCCTCGTCGTACGAGGCCTCGGCGAAGCGGATGCAGTAGGCCGGCAAGGTCCGCGCCGGGCGCAGGCTGCGTGCGATCGCGGCGATCAAGGCGGAGTCCAGTCCGCCGCTCAGCAGCACGCCGAAGTCCACGTCGACCTCGCTCTGCCGATGCACGGCCTCGCGCATGACATGGTCGAACGAGCGCGGCGCGGGCGTGGTGGCCGTGGCCGGGCGCTGGGGAAACTGCCAGTAGCGGACGTGGCGCGTTTCCTCCGGCTCGAACACGATCATTTCGCCCGGACATACCTTGTGGTGACCGGCCAGAAAACTGTGCGGTGCCGGGCAATAGCCGGACTGCAGGTACTGCGCTATGGCTTCGTGGTCGAGTGGCGCGGCCGGGTCCGCCAGCGCGGCCAGCTCGGATGCGAAACGGATCGTGGAACCATCGACGTTGTAATACAGGTGGCGTTCGCCGGCCCGGTCGCGGGCCAGGATCAGCCGCTGCCGGCGCGTGTCCCACAGCGCCAGCGCGAACACGCCCTGCAGGTGTTCGACGAAGGACAGGCCTTTTTCCAGATACAGCGGCGCGATCACGGCGACGTCGGTGCTGAACGGCACTTCATGCCCGCACTGGGCAAGGAAGCGGCGCAGCTCGCGATGGTTGTCGATCTCGCCGTTGCAGGCCACCAGGATGCCGTCGGAAAGCTCGATCAGCGGGGGCTGCATTTCCTCCACGCCGCGGATCGCCAACCGGTTCACGGCCATCGCCGCCGTGCCGCGCACGCTCAGTGCATCACCGTGCGGGCCGCGATGCGCCAGCTGCCGGAGCATCTGCTGCGCAGCCTGCTCCAGCGCAGCTGCGTCGTGGTCTGTAGTCCGGGTGACGATGCCGCAGATTCCGCACATGACGACGTTTGATCCTCGATTAGGGTGTTGCGGCTCAGCGGCCGGCCAGGAACAGCGCACCGCGGCGCCAGCGGTCGGGAAGACTAGCGATGTGCAGTCCGCAGGCGGAGACGGCGCCTTCGATCACCGCGGGACGCAGCGTCGGATCGAGCACCAGCATCATCGGGCCGTGCGTGCGCACCAGCTGGCACAGTCGCGCCGCCGCCTGCGGCTTGTGCCAGGCCACGCCGTAGATCGGCTTGCCGAGGTACAGGTGCAGCCCCCACGGCGTGCGTTCCTCGATGGCGTAGTCCTGCGCGGTGTCCTGCACGAAGGTGATCGCGCCATAGGCGTGGCCCTTGCCCAGTGCGGCCAGCTGGCCGGCGGTCGCGCGATCGTCGGTCGGCAGGTGGACGAACCAGGCCAGGCTGGCCTTGATCGCCAGCAGCGCGACAAACCACAGGCCCAGCACCCAGCGCTGGCGCGTGCTGCGCAGGTCGACGTGATCGCGCAGGGCGCGGGCCAGCAGCAGGCTCAGCGGCACGAACAGCGGCAGGATGTACAGCGGCAGGCGCGACTGCACCAGGCAGAACACCAGCAACGGCAGCAGCAGCCACAGCAGCAGGAAGCGCCCGGGACTGTCGCGACGGGCACGTACCTCGCGCCATGCATCGGCCAGCGCGCTGCGTGCCTTGCGCCCCAGCAGCATCGGCCACCACGGCAGCGAGCCGATAACCAGCGTCGGCACGTAGGCCACGATCCAGCCGAACGGCCCCGGGTGACGCCGCTGCACGGCGGTGAACATGCGGTCGTAGACCTCGCGGTGCAGGAAGTAGTGCAGCAACCACGGATAGCGCTGCATGGCCAGCACGTACCAGGCACCGCCGACGACCAGGAACACGGCCAGGCCGACCGGGTGGAAGTAGCGACCGAGTCCGCGCCAGCCGTCCCGGCGCTGGATGAAGGGCAGCACGCCCAGCAACGGAATCAGCCCCGGCGGTCCCTTGGTCAGGAAGGCCAGGCCGAAACCGCACCACATCAGCACGATCCAGTGCAGCGGCGGTTTCGTTTCCGCACCGAACGCGGCGCGCACGAAACCCAGCATGGCCAGTGCCTCGAACAGCGCCAGGAAGGCGTCGGTACTGACACCATTGGCGGCAAGGAATGGCAATGGCGCCAGCGCATAGACCAGCGCCGGCAGCCATGGTCGGTCGGGCACCAGCGTGCGACCCATGCCGTACAGCAGCAGCAGGGTGGCGACGAAGGCCAGCGCATAGGGCGTGCGCGCCGCCCAGGTGTTGCGGCCGAAGACCTTCAGCGAGCTGGCGATCAGCCAGTAGGTCACCGGCGGCTTGGAGAAGTTCAGGCGCTCGGGGCTGTAGGCCGGGGCCAGCCAGTTGCCCGAGTCGAGCATCTGCACGGCACCATCCACGTAGCGGCCCTCGTCCGGACTCCACAGTCCGCGCGAGCCCTGGAAGGCGAAGCCGAGCACCAGGCCGAGCAGCAGCAGCGCCAGCAGCGTCCGTCGCGATCGGGTGGCGGAAGCCTGCGCGCGGGTCTTGGCGTCAAAAGGGTCAGGCATGTAGGAGGATCCTGGCAAAGACACGGAGGCACGCACTCAGCGACGGTTGCCGCGACGACGCAGCAGTTGCAGGTTGCGCAGAAAGATCAGCAGGGTGGTCGCTTCGCCGACGATGAAGACCGGCTCGCGGCGGTGGATGGCGTAGGCCAGCAGGATCGCGCCGCCGGCCACGCTGAAGTACCAGAAGACAGTCGGCACCACGCTGCGGCCGCGCGCTTCGCTGTACAGCCACTGCACCACGAAGCGTGCGCCGAAGAGCGCCTGCGCGAGAAAGCCCGCGCCAATCCAGCAGGCATCGATCTGGGCGGGTGTCAGCATGAGCTGCCCTCCGCTGCCGTCTCCCGCGCCTCGCGGCGGCGCAACTGCAGGTTGCGCAGGTAGATCAGCATGCCGCCGCTCTGCGCGGTGATGAAAACCGGGTCGCGCAGATGGATCGCATAGCCCAGCAGCAAGGCGGCACCAATGATGCTGACGTACCAGAACAGCATGGGAATCGCGCTTTGACCGCGGCGCTCGCTGTACACCCACTGCAGTACGAAGCGGGAGGAAAACACCGCCTGTCCGATGGCGCCAAGCAGCAGCCAGCCGTGTGACTGCAGGGCGAGCATCGCCTGGCTCAGCATATCGGTCATGCCGCCCCCCGCGCGTAACGCGCCAGCACCTGCACCTGCTTGCGCAGCGAATGGTTCGTCGTGCCGGGCAGCTCGGCATGGATCCGCAGGCCTGGACCACTTGCGGCACCCATCGGCAGAATGCGTTTGCCCTGAAGACTCATCGTCTGTCTCCTTCAGTGGCTGTCGATGATGGTGCGGATCAACGCCTGCACCTGCTTGCGTCGGCCCTGGTCGGCCAGTGGCCGGTCGGGACGCGGCGGTGCGGCCAGCGCCTTGTTGAGCGCCGCGAGCGCGGCGGCTTTGTCGCCGTTGCGATAAAGAAAATCCCCATAGAAATAGTTGGCATCGATGCCGTTCGGATCGATCCGCAGCCCCCGCTGCAGCATAACGCGCGCCCTGGTTTCGTTGCCGAACCCCAAAGGCCACCCCGGAACCCGATCATATAGGGTGCCGAGGGTCGTGTAGATAGCGCCGTGCATGGTCGCGGGGTCGATCTGCTGTGCCTGCAGCAGCAGATCGCGTGCGCGCTTGGCCATCGACAGGCCGTCCAGTCCGCCATGCATGGTGGCGTGCGTGCTCAGGATGATCGCCAGCCACACCTTCGGTCGTGCGCGCTGCGGGTATTGCCTGATCAATGCAGCGGTGCGGCTTTCGAGTGCCGCATACGCCGCATCGCGCTGGTTCCTGGGCAGCTGGTAGGTGATGTGCGCCCACTGGTGTGCGATGGACAACAGTTCCGCATCAGGCGCGGTCGCGGGTGTGCCGGCGACGGCCGGCCAGGCGACCAGCCCGAGCAGCAGCAACAGCACGTGGACCGGGCGCCATATCCTCATGTCAGCAGGTTCCGTGCAGGCCGGCGTCGTCGATCGCGTGGAAGATGGCGCCGTAGAGTTCGTAGAAGCGCCCGGCGGCATTGATCAATGCCTGGCGGTCACTTTCGTCATCGATCCGGTTCACCAGATCCCGGTAGAAACCTACGTGTGCCAGATCCCGTACGGCGTGCGAGCTCAGGTAGCGCAGCGCGGTCCTGGGCAGGTTCAGCGCGCGCTGGATCGCACCGGCGGCCAGCATGGACAGCGCGGCACTGGCGCTTTCCAGCACGAACACCATGCCCAGGAATCCGACCGGATTGCCGCGCTGGATGGTGTCGTGCGCATACGCCATCATCATCTCAGTGGCGGGCAGCGGCGTGGACTGGCGCGCCGCTGCGGCGTCACCGCCGGCTTCGGCGATGTCGTCGAGAATCCACTGCTCATGGCTGCTCTCCGCCGCGATGTACCCCGCGACGGCCGGCTGCATCCAGCGCAGGCGTTCGGGCAACTGATGGCGCATCTCCATCACCCGCGGCACGGTATGGCGCACGTGGTGATACACCTGCTGCAGAAACAGCAGGTACTCGGCGCGCGCGACGTCGCCACCGAGCGTGCGGCGGATGATCGGGATCGACAGCAGTGTCTCGCGCGCCGCCGCGGTCTCAAGAACCAGGCGTTCGTGGGTCGACAATGACGGACCGGGACGCGTCAACGACCGTCCCGCTGCCGCGCGGAATGACGCGCGATGCTGCCGCGGTTCGCACGGCAACGCCTGCGGTACCGGCTCGATGTCGGGGGCGCTGTCGGAAGTCGGAGCGAAGTGAACCATCACGCATGGATCGGGAAAGTCGTGCCTTTCCTAGGCGATATCCGTGCCAACCCGGCAACTGCATGATTCTGCGCGAAAACCTGCGATGCGAAGGGTGCGGCGGGGCCATACCATCCTTGCAGTGCGCAAGAATGGTCTGCACAAATCGTAGGAAATCGGTGGTCCGGGACGCGCCGGGTAGATGCGGTTCAGTGCGTCGGCGCCGCGGGGCAGCCGTCGTCGAAGGCCGGGCTGTCTGCGGGCAGCGTCAGCCACAGCGCGACATGCACGCCCGGCTTCACGAAGCAGCTGGCGATGTAGCCGATCGCCCCTGGCGTGGATGCAACGAAGCGCACCACGGCCTGTTGCGAGGCGAGTACGTACGGTGGGCTCACGCCCTGGAAGTACTGGCGGTTCCAGTAATTCTGCAGCAGGTTGTCCGGCATGCGGATCAGGCTGTGCGTGAAAGCCTCGCGCAGCGGCGAGGCGGGCGGCAGGTTGACCGGAATCAGCCGGTGGCCGCCATCGTCGACGAAGATCTTCTTCAGGTAGATGTCGCGCAGGGCGTCGCGGTTCAGCGCCATTTTGGGTGCGGTGGCGCCGACGATCACCGCTATGCGCACGGGCGCGCCGGCCTGCGCAAGGCTGGCGACGCAGGTTGCCAGCAACCAGGTCAGGGCGAGCAGCAGGTGGCGATCCCGCAGCCGCATCTCAGAACAGCACCGCCACCGAGGCGAGCCAGCCGGTGGGCGCCAGCTCCAGGTTGTGGTTCCCGCTGCGGTGTTCCAGCTTGAGCACGATGCCCGGGATCGGACGGTAGTTGAGGCCCAGCGTGCGAATGGTGCTGGTCTGTTCCAGGACCGCGCTGCTGTAGCGTTCGTAGCGGCCGACCAGATACAGGCGCTGGCGCAACGGCACCTCCAATTCGACAAAGCCGCCCTTGTCGCCGGACCGTCCGGTGGTGCCCCCGCTGCGGCGGATGGCCTCGCCGGTCAGGTCCAGCCAGCGACCGTTCCAGTTGAAATCGAGGCCGGCGAGACGGTAGTGCTGCCGCGGCTGCTGCAGTTCGTAGTCCAGTACCGACATGCCGATGCCGAGCCGGTCGCCGAGCAGGTGGTAGAGCAGCCGCCCGCCCAGCGCGCGCCGGAAATTGTTGCGCACGGTGCCGTCGGCGCCGAATGCGCTGTATGCACGGTCCTGGTCCTGGCCGACGCCCAGGTCGGTGCTGTCGTCGCCGTAGACCCAGTAATCGAGATCGTTGCCGTGTACCGGCACGGTGCCGTACATCATCGCGCCGGCGGCGTGGCGCGCGAACGCGGCGGAGGTGGTCAGCGGACGCGAAACCGTCCAGGTCAGCGGGTCGGCGTGGATCAGGTTCCACTCGCCGAACGGGGTGAGGAACTTGCCGAAGCGGAAGCTGACCGACTGGCTCGCGTGGTAGTCGAGATACAGGCGCTCGACGTCCAGTTCGGAATCCGACGACGTGGCGTGACCCGCCGACAAGTCGACCGTGTTGCCGGCGTCCAGTTCGCCGAAAAGCTGCCAGCGCGTACCGAGGTCCTTGGTCGCGAACAGGCTGATGTCGCGCACGCTGTAGGTGGCGCGCTGGTCCTGGATGTCGTAGTAGTGCAGGTCGGCATAGCCGCCGATGCGCAAGCCCTGCTGCGGAAAGTACAGACCCTGGCCCAGCGTGTAGGGGGCCATCTGCCAGCTGTCCTGGGTTGCCTGCGAACGCGGCGCGAAACCCAGCCACAGGCATGTGACCAGCGCGACCAGCGCGCCGTGGCGAATCACCCGGTTGTGAAGTGGCCTGCTCATGGGGAGATGCCTGGGGAAGCGGAAGGGAGGCGAGTACAGCCGCATCGATGCGTGATCGCGCAATGCCGTGACCGGGGGCCGGCGGCCTGGCACGACGCGGCGGATTCTGCGCCATAACGGCGTTGCCGCGCAAAGCCGCGGTCCGGTGCGCTTGCCGCCGGCGGTCCGGCTCGGCCACACTCGCGCCAGTACGATGGGCGGCTAGGCTGGCCGTCTGCCCAACGGACCTTTCATGATCATTCGCTCTGCCAACGGTGTCGTCGGATGCGCCCCGTAACGACACGCTCGGCCCTTCTGCGGCTGCTGTTCTGGATGCTGCTGGGTACCACCGCGGTGGTCGGTGCGGTGTCGTTCTTCGAGTTCCGCCGCGCACTGCAGTCGGAGATCGCCACGAACCTGCAGTTCGGCGCCAGCACGGTGATGCAGCGCATCGACACGTTCATGTTCTCGCATGTGGAGAACATGCGGGTGTGGCGCGGGCTGGAAGTGATGCAGGACATCCGCGTCAACGACGTCGACAAGCGTCTGTCGCACTTCCTGTCCGACCTGCGGGCCGGCCAGGGGACGGTCTACCGCGCGCTGTTGTGCACCGACACGCACGGGCACATCGTGGCGGCCAGCGATCCGGCGATGATCGGACGCATGGCGCCGGTGGCCGCCGAGTGGCGACCGATTCCCGGCACGCGGCTGGACAACGTGTCGATCGTGCCGGTGCACCTGCGGCAGGGCAATGTCGTGCTGCTGCGGACATCGATCCCCAACGCCTTCGGCAAGGGCGACATCGGTTACCTCTACGTGCTGCTCGACTGGCGTTCGGTGCAGGCGCTGCTGGACGAGGCTGTCGGCAACGGGCCGCGCGGCCTGCTGCTGCTCGACCGCCGCGGGCGTGCGGTGGCGGCCTCCAGCGCATTGCGCCATCGGATCGATCTGGCGCAGCTGCAACTGGAAAGCTGGGTGCTGCCTCACCGTGGGGCGACCACGTATATCCACAACGGCCGGGCGCTGGGCTATCACGCGCTGCTGGTCGGCGCGGCCACGTCCAGCGGCTACCAGCAGTTCCGCGGGCTGGGCTGGCACATCGTGATGATCGAGCCGACCTCGGTCTCGTTCGGTCCGGTATGGCGCCTGCTGTGGGCGATGCTGGTGGTGCTGCTGCTAACTCTGGGAGTCGGCGTGTGGATTTCCTCACGCATGGCCGGCCGCATCGCCCGGCCGATCGTCGCCCTGACCGAGTTCGCGCGTCGCTTCCGAAAGGGCGAAAGCAGCCTGCCCGAGGTGCCGCCCAGCGCGATCTCGGAGGTGGACGAGCTGCACCGCGCCTATGTCGAGATGATCGAGGCGCTGGAGCTGTCGCGCGAGCAGATCGTGCGTGCTGGCAAGCTGGCGGTGGTCGGCGAAATGGCCGCGATCATGGCGCACGAGGTGCGCACGCCGATGGGTATCCTGCGCAGCTCGGCGCAGCTGCTGCAGCGCCAGCCGGACCTGGGCGAGAAGGAGCAGGAGCTGATCGGCTTCATCCTCAGCGAGACCGAGCGCCTGAACCGGCTGGTGACCATGCTGCTGGAGTGCTCGCGCCCCACGCCGCCGGACTTCCGCCCGCACGATCTGCATGCGATCGTCGACAGTGTGATCAGCCTGCTGGGTTCGCGTGCGGAACATGCTGGTGTCGCGCTGAGCCGACGTTTCGGCGACGAAGAGCTGTTGTTCGAGTGCGATCGCGAGCAGCTGATGCAGGTGCTGTTGAACCTGCTGCTCAATGCACTGTCCTTCGTGCCGTCCGGCGGACGCATCGTGGTCAGTGCCGGTCGCGACCCCACAGGCCCGTGGCTGGTGGTGGCCGACAGCGGCCCCGGCGTGCCGCCGGCGATGCGGCAGAGCATCTTCGACCCGTTCTTCAGCCGGCGCGAGGGCGGCATCGGTCTCGGGCTGACCATCGTGCAGCAGATCGTCCAGGTGCACAGCGGCGAGATCGAAGTGGGCGAAAGCGAATGGGGCGGCGCGGCGTTCGAGCTGCGCTTCGGCAGGCGATAGGCGGTGACGATGAATGCGAAACGGATCCTGGTGGTCGACAACGAGGCGAAGATGCGGCGCATCCTCGAACTGTCGTTGCGCAACATGGGGCACGAGGTGGGCCAGGCCGCCGACGGCGAAGAGGCATTGGCAGCGCTGGAAAGCGAAACCTACGACCTGGTGCTGACCGACCTGCGCATGCCGCGGCTCGACGGCATCGGGCTGCTGAATGCCCTGCGCACGCGTGGCGATGACGTGCCGGTGATCATGCTGACCGCCTACGGCACCATCGAGACCGCCGTCACCGCGATGAAACTCGGCGCTGCCGACTACATCATCCGTCCGTTCGAGATGGAGACCGTCGAGATCGCGGTCACGCGGGTGCTGGCGCTGCAGGCGGTGCAGCGCGAGAACCGCTTCCTGCGCGACGAGCTTTCCAGGGGCTGGGGCGAATTCATCGGCACCAGCGAACGCATGCGGACGCTGTATCGCCTGCTGGAGCAGGTGGCGCCGGCGCGCAGCAGCGTGTTCATCGTGGGCGAGACCGGTACCGGCAAGGAACTGGTGGCGCGGGCACTGCACCAGGCGTCCGGACGCAGTGGCCTGTTCGTGCCGATCAACTGCGCGGCGATCCCGGCCGATCTGCTGGAGAGCGAGCTGTTCGGCCACGCCAAGGGTGCGTTCACCGGCGCCCTGAGCGATCGCGTGGGCAAGTGCGAGCTGTCCAGCGGCGGCACCCTGTTCCTGGACGAGATCACCGAAATGCCGCCGGCGCTGCAGGCCAAGCTGCTGCGCGTGCTGCAGGAAGGCAGCATCGAGCGGCTGGGTGCCAACACGCCGGTGACGGTCGACTTGCGCGTGGTCGCGGCGACCAATCGCGACCCCCTGCAGGCGGTGGAGGAAGGGCGTCTGCGCCGCGACCTGTATTTCCGGCTGAACGTGGTGCGGGTCGATGTGCCGCTGCTGCGCGAACGTCTCGAGGATATCCCGCTGCTGGCCGCGCATTTCCTGCAGAAGTACGCGCGCGAGCTCGGCCGGTCCACGCCCCGGCTGTCGGCGCCAGCGCTGCAGCGGCTGGAGGCCTACGCCTGGCCCGGCAATGTGCGCGAGCTGGAAAACCTGATCGAGCGTGCCGTGGTGCTGTGCCGCGGCGACGAGATCGGCCTGGCGCATTTTCCGGCCGAGATCGCCAACGGACAGGTGGCCGGGGACAGCACGCCGGTGAGCCCGGAACCCGCCGCGACAGCGCCGGCATCGTTGTCGATGAAGACGCAGGTGGAAGCGCTGGAACGGCAGCTGATCACCACCGCACTGGCGCGCAGCGACGACAACAAGGCCGCCGCGGCGCGCCTGCTGGAGATCAGCGAGCGCGCACTCTGGTACAAGCTCAAGCGTTACGGCATCTAGCGCCGCGTCCGCCGGCGTGGGGCCTGCCCTCAGGCTGCAGGCAGCTCCAGCTGCGCCAGGTCCGCCAGCATGCCGGGGCCGGACGGTTGCCAGCCCAGCCGGCGGCGGGTCAGCGCGCTGCTGGCCGGAGCATCGTGAGCCGCGAACATGGCCAGCCAGCCAAAGTAGGCCTCAGCCTGGTCCGCTGCGATCGAACGGGCCGGCAGACCGATACGCGCGCCGATCACTTCCGCCATGTCCTTCAGCGTAATGCCCTCTTCGCCGACGGCGTGATGGATGGCGCCGGGTTCGGCCTTTTCGTGAGCCTTTTCGAGTGCCAGCCGGTACAGCCGGGCCGCGTCGAGCACATGCACGGCAGGCCAGCGATGGTGGCCGTCGCCGACATAGCCGACCACGCCCTTTTCGCGGGCGACCTGGATCACGTAGCTGACCAGGCCCTGCCTCACCGTGTCGTGCACCTGCGGCAGGCGCACCACCGCGACATTCACGCCAGCGGCCGCAAGCGCCATGGCCGTCTCTTCCGAGGCCGCGCGAGGGATCACCTGCGCACTGACCGGCGCGCTGTCCTCGGTGGCCAGCTGACCGGGCACGCTGCTGGCCATGCCGGTTCCCGAGGTCACGACCAGCGGCCGTGTCGATCCGGCCAACGGTGCGCCGAGGGCGGCGATCACCCGCCGGTCGTCCTCGCAGTTCGCCGCGAAGGTCGAGAAATCATGATTGAAGGCGAGATGGATCACGCCATCGGCGCGGGCGGCGCCATCGCGCAGGCTTTCCAGATCCTGCAGCGAGCCGCGATGCACCTCGGCGCCTGCCGCGGCCAGTGCTGCTGCCTTGTCGTCGGAACGGCAGAGGCCCAGTACCTGATGGCCCGACGCGACCAGTTCCCTGACGACGGCCATGCCGATGAAGCCGGTGGCTCCGGTCACAAATACACGCATGCGATGTCTCCGTGGATTGACTGCGGGCGACTATCGATCGGCCGATGTATCCCGGTAAAGTAGTGTCGTTATCATGGTAATAAGACCAACAGCATGAGCACGCACGCCGGCAAGGAAAACCGTCTGGGTACCTATCTGCGGGATCGCCGGGCGAAGCTCGACCCAGCCGCGTTCGGCTTCCGCGGTCAGCGTCGCCGCACGCCGGGCCTGCGCCGCGAGGAAGTGGCGCAGCGCGCGCATATCAGCCCCACCTGGTACACCTGGCTCGAGCAGGGCCGTGGTGGCGCGCCGTCCGCCGACGTGCTCGACCGGATCGCGCATGCGCTGATGCTGACCGAGGTCGAGCGCGAACACCTGTTCCTGCTCGGGCTTGGCCGCCCGCCCGAGGTGCGTTACCGCGGGAACGAGGGCGTCACGCCGCGCCTGCAGCGCGTGCTCGACACGCTGGAACCGTGTCCGGCCATCATTCGTACCGCCATCTGGGACGTGGTGGCCTGGAACCGGGCGGCGACTGTGATGCTGACCGACTACGCCGCATTGCCGCCGGAGCAGCGGAACATCCTGCGCTTCATCTTCCTCGACCCGCATGCACGCGCGGCCCAGTACGACTGGGAGAGCGTGGCGCGCTTCGTGGTGGGTGCCTTCCGGGTGGACGCGGCCCGTGCCGGCGCGGCGGCAGAGGTGGAACCGATGGTCGAGGACCTGTGCCGGCGCAGCCCCGAGTTCAAGGCGATGTGGCACGACAACGAGGTGAGCCACTTTGTCGAGGCGGTGAAGCACCTGCGTCATCCGGTGCTGGGCGAACTCGCCTTCGAACACTCGGCCTTCGCAGTCGATGGGCGGCCCGACCTCAGCATGGTGGTCTACAACCCGATGGAGCAGGCCGACCTGGAGCGTATCGCCGCGCTCATGGCGCAGCCCGTTTCTGTCTGAGGCGGCTCCGCCACGATCACCACAGGTACAGCTGCAACGAGGTCTCGCGCGGTCGCGCCGGGATATCGGCCAGCAGGGCGCGATGCTCGGGGAAGTTCGCGGCACTGCGTTCGAGCAGGTTGTCGATCGCGGCCAGGTCGTGCCGCAGCTTGCCGGGCGGGGTGGAGTGCATGGCCTGCGCCTCCGGGAACAGGCCCATGCCGGCGAGCAGGCAGTACCACGACATGGTCGGATAGCCCCGACCATAAGTGCCCTGCTGCAGTCCGCCCACGATCGGCCGGCTCGACAGCCAGGTGCGCAACAGCCGCTGCAGCGGCTGCGACAGGTTCACGTTGGCGGCATTCGCGCGCCAGTACTCGGTATCGGTACGCGTGTTGGTCTTGTAGTGGGTGACGATGTAGTCGCGGGTGCCTTCGAAGCGCTCGTTGATCGCTTCGTTGAAGGCGGTGCGGGTGCGCTCGCCCAGGTCGCCGCTTTCCAGCGCCTTCACCAGCAGCGACGCGGTGCGTTGCACGAACAGCAGCGCGGTCGCCTCGAGCGGCTCGATGAACCCCTGCGACAGACCCACCGCCACGCAGTTGCGGTTCCAGTGCCGGGTCACCCGGCCCACGCGCATGCGCAGATGGCGTGCCGGCGTAGGGTCGTCGAGCAGGCCGAGGTGAGCGCGCAGTTCCGCCTCGGCCTGGTCCGCCGAGCAGGACGCGGTGCTGTAGACGTAGCCATTGCCGTAGCGGTGGGTAAGCGGAATCTTCCATGCCCAGCCGTGACGCAGCGCGGTGGATACGGTCTGCGACATCAGCGGTTGCGCGGCATGTCCGTCCGACGGCGAGGGCAGGGCCACCGCGGCGTCGTTGAACAGGTTGTCGGCGTAGGACACGTAGGGTGTCTGCAACGCCTTGCCGATCAACAGCGAGGCGAAACCGGTGCAGTCCACGAAGAAGTCCGCCGCCAGCGTCTCGTCGCCATCCAGCTTCAGCGCGGCGATGTCGCCCTGCGCGTCCAGGGTGACGTCATGCATGTGCCGTGAGATGTGCCGCACGCCACGCTCGACTGCCTTCTTGTGCAGGAAGGCGCCGAGCAGGTTGGAATCGAAGTGGTAGGCGTACCACACGTCGAACGGGAAATCGTGGCGTGGCCGCGGGCCCAGGCCCATGCGCGCGAGCCGGGTGGCAATGAAGAAACGGTCGGGATGCGCCTCGACGTCCTCGCCCTCCAGGCGCCGGTGCACATTGTCGACGAACTGGGTCATCGTCATGTTGTCGAGCATCGACGCGAACGGATGGAAATAACTTTCGTGACCGGGCCTGGTGCACCAGTGGTCGAAGCGGATGCCGTTCTTGTAGGTGGCATGGCAGGCCGGCATCCATTCCGATTCCTCGATGCCCAGGCTGTCGAAGAAGCCGCGCAGCCAGGGTGTGGAGCCTTCGCCCACACCGACCGTGCCCACCTGCGGCGACTCCAGCACAGTGACTTCCAGACGCGGGCCGTAATCGGAGTTGGCGAGCAGCAATGCCGTCATCCAGCCGGCGGTGCCGCCACCGACCACCACGATCCGCTTCACCGGTGGCGCCGCATCGGTGCGCGGTCCCGGCGAGTAGGGAACGATGTTCTGGTTGAAGACGGTGGCGACGTCGGCCATGGATGATCTACCGGTGCTGTGGGCTGGATGGATGCAGGTGGCGATGCATGAGCGGCCGTGCGGCATGCCGCTTCCCGCGGGGAGCGTGGTCGGTGCGCGGGTGCATCAGAGATGCCGGCTGCCGGGTGCGGTGCCGGCGAACGTGGGCGTCGCGTCGTCCGCTTGTACCACCCGGTTGCGGCCCCGGCTCTTGGCATCATAGAGCGCGGCGTCGGCACGGGCGAACAGCGCGTCGGCCGAATAGCCGGTGGTCGCATCGGCGGTGGCGACGCCCATGCTCAGCGTCAGGCCGGGCAACGGCGGCGCGTGGGTGGGCGCCGCCAGCGCCACCGCGGCGCGGATGGTGTCGGCAAGTTCCACGGCGGACTCCGGCGTGCGCTCGGCGCAGGCGATCAGGAACTCGTCGCCACCGAAGCGGCCGAACAAGTCGTCGCTCACCAGGTGCTCGTGCACGACACCGGCCACCAGCTTGAGCGCACTGTCTCCGGCCAGGTGGCCGAGGCGGTCGTTGATCGACTTGAAGTGGTCCAGGTCCAGCACGATCAGGCTCAGCGGACGGTCGTAGTGGGAAAGATGGGCGATCCGCTCGCGCAGTCCCGTCGCGAAAGCCTGGCGGTTGAGCACGCCGGTCAGCGGGTCATTGGTCGCCAGCTGCCGCAGCTGCCGCGATTCGTCCTGCAGACGGGTGTTGGCCGACTGCAGTGCGCGTTGCTGCCGCGCCATGCGCTGGGACTCGCGGGCCAGGCGCTCGTTGCGGCGCCACAGCAGCCAGGCGCCGCCGAGCGTGAGCAGGAATGCGGCGATCGTCCAGTGCAGCGAGCCGTGCCGGTTCGGCGTTGTGTTCGGAATGGCGGACGGAGCACCACTGGCCAGTGGCGAGCGGTTCGGCATGTCCGGCAAGGCCGGCGCCTTGGCGGGCTGCGTCGAGGGCGGACTCGTCGCCGCGCCGGTGGCGGGCGGCGGTGTGGCAACTGGCATTGGTGCGGCCGCGGGTGCCGCATACGGTGGTGTGGCGTGGAGCGTCGGCACGGTCGGTAGCAGCCCGCGCGGCGGTGGCGGCGGCAGCGGATCGCCCGGACGCCAGCCCGGTGGGAGCGGGCGAGGATAAAGTCCAGGCCGGGCGTCAGGCGGCAGCGGACGCTGCAGCGGTGGCGGCGGGCGTCGGAGCGGCAGGGCCTGCGCGAAAAGCATGGGGCAGGCCAGGCTGCCGGCCAGCATCGAAAATGTCAGACGCCACAGCGTCGGTCGCCATCCCGCTCCCAACACGCATTCCCCCTGTTCCCAGGACGCAGAGGGTAACCCAGCGCGGCCTTCGACGCCGTACCTGTCCGTACCGTAGCCTCACGGTCGGCTATCTGGCGGCTGCTCGGCGCGTCTTCGCGTGGGCCGGCGAGGGCGCTGCGCTGCGATGGATCGGCGGGCCGCCGGGCGTTGCCGAGTAGCCGTCGTCCAGCGTCTTCAGGAACGCGACAAGGTCGGCGATCTCGCGCGCATCCAGTGCGGGGCGCTGGCCCGGTTGCCGGTTCATCGGCGCGTCGTAGTGATCGACATTGCCGCGATAACGTGGCGGCAGGTCGTCGTAGGTGACGACCTTGCCGTGCACCACCGGATACCACTTGCGCGGGTCGGTATCGCGCTGCACGTAGAACTGCAGCACCCGCGTCAGGCTGTGGAAGTCGCCGTTGTGGAAGAACACGTGCCGGGTGGCGACGTTGCGCAGCGTCGGGGTCTTGAACATGCCGCAGTACTGCGTCTGCCGGCGCAGGTCGTGCCGGTAGGGACCGCACAGGCCCATGTCGTAATAGTGCGGATCGCGGTTGGCCGGGATCGCCGGATTGCGCGGCACCCCCAGCGCGGCATACGAGTAATCGGTGAATGGCGCCGGGCGACCGCCCGGCCCGGGCACGTCGATGTGGCAGGCGGCGCAGTTGCCCTTGTGCGGGTTGTTGAACAGCGCATAGCCGCGCAGTTCCTGCGGCGTGAAATGGGCATGGCCCGACATCACCGCATCGAACTTGCTGGTGTAGGGATGAAAGCTCGGGTCCTCGGCCTGGAAAGCGGCCAGGGCCATGCCGACATCCGCGAAGGCCTGCCGTGGATGCCGGAAAATGTCGTGGCCGAAAACCCGCCGGAACGCCGCCGCGTAGGGTCCGTCGCGTACCGCTGCGACCACGGCCTGCGGGCTGGCGTTGTCCATCTCGTTGCGGTTCAGCAGGGGGATCGCCGCCTGCTGTTGGCGCGAGGCGGCCCTGCCGTCGCGGGTGTAGCCGCCGGTCGGCCCCTCGTACTCGGCATCTTCGGAGCCGGGGGTGAAGAAGTTCAGGCTGAACAGCGGCGTGTGATCGAGATAGCGCAGCGAAGGCACCGCGCGCGTGCCGGGCAGCTGCAGGTGCGGGCCGCCGTCCTGCACTGCGCGCCCGTCCGGCGGGCCATAGGCGTGGGCCGGGCTGTGGCAGCTGGCGCAGGACATCCGCCGCGAGGCCGACAGTGCGGTGTCGAAGAACAGCTGACGGCCCAGCGCGGCCGTCGGGCTCAACCGGGCCGGTACGGCCGGGTAGCGCACCCACATGCGGACGTCGGTCGCGGCCACACGGCCTGTCGTGGAGGCCGTCGCGGGACCGGCCGGCTGGGCGTGTCCCGCGGTCGTCGCCAGCAGGTACACGGCGGCGGCGATCGCCGCTACCGCCGTCGCCAGCACCGCGGTTGCTCGTGCATCACGCCAGGGCATCGACATCAGGCGCATCGTAGCGTCCGGCCGCGGGCGGTGGCCCGCGCCGTTCCGCTCAGAACTGGAACATCGACATCAGGTCGCCCACCGCCGGGCCGTTGATCGGCCGGTACGGCTTGCCCGGCAGCGCGACCGGATCGGGCAGGTTGTCGCGGCTGCGTGCCGACAGCGGCGGCAGGCGCCAGTTGCGCTCGATGAATTTCAGGATCGAGGCGTGGTCCTCGTAGGCGTGGTCGACCACGCCCCTGCGTGCATACGGCGAGACCGCCAGCATCGCGATGCGCGGGCCGTCGCCGAAGAAGTCCAGCGGCTGGATGTAGCCGCTGTCGAAATGGCCGCCGCCCTCGTCGGTGGTGATCAGGATCGCGGTGTGCGCCCACAGCGTGGGGTCGGCCTGCACCTTGGCCAGCAGGGTCTTCAGGAAGGCTTCGTAGCAGGCCGGCGCCGAATAGCCTGGGTGGCCACTGTCGAGGTTCTTCGGCACCACGAACGACACCGCCGGCAGGGTGTGGTTGGCGATGTCGTTGTAGAACGTGGTCAGGCCGGCCAGTTGTGATTTGAGTGCCGGGGTGCCCATCACCCTGGCCGATGCCGTCAGCGCATCGCCCAGATTGTTGTACTGGAGCATCTGCGCCTTGGGCACGGGCATGTGCAGGGCAGCCGCTTCGGCGGCAACGTCGGCCGCGTCGCGGGCACCGGTGTACCACTTCCAGCTGACCCCCTTTTTAGCCAGCGCCTCGCCGATGGTCGGCACGGTCTGCGGCGGGTAGTTGTAGTTGTCCGGACCGATCGGCTGCGGCTTGCCGTCCATGTCGTAGCCCGGGTTGTAGTTGTTCACCAGGTAATAGGTGCCGGGCGCGCACTTGCTGGGAATGTGGCGGGCCTTGAGGAAGGCCAGGATCGGCGCGACGCCGGGTTGCTTCGGGTCGGAGCAGTCGACATACGAACCGCCCTGGTAGCCGTCGCGGGTGTAGAAGTTCGCCGTGCCCGGCATCGGGTCCGGATTCTCGATCTGGTTGGCCGGTGGCACCGCCGGCTTGCCGTCCTGCTCGAAGTAGGGCACGTCGGCGGTGGCGATGGCGAAGAAGTTGTCGCCGGTGCCGCCCATGATCGACTGGTGGTAGTTGTCGCTGAGCGCGTAATGCCGCGCCAGCGTATCGAACAGCGGTGCGTCGCCGGTCGACATGTTCATGAAGCCCATCAGTTCGCCGCCCTGCGCCGGGTTGGACGGACTGACACCCTTGGTGTCGCCGCCCTGGCCGGTGGTGTCGGCGACCCAGGTGAACATGTCCAGGCGATGGTTGTCGCCGCCGGTCTGCTGCCACATCTGGAAGAAGCGGTGCACCGGGTCGCCAGTGCGCACCGCCGCCGCCAGGCCGTGCTTGTCCGCGTTGATGTACGGCACGTAGCGGGTGATCTGGAACGGGCCGTCCGGCAGGTTGGCAGGGAAGCGCTTGTCGGGCACGCCGCCACCGCTCTGGAAGGTGACCGGATTCAGCACGCCGATCTGCTCGGGCTGCGGCAGCGTGGCATAGGGCCCCGCGCGCTGCGGCTGGATGGTGTAGGTCTTCTGCGCGGTGCCGCGGTCCTGCTCGGCCAGGGCGAAATGCGGGCCGGGCGTGCCGTCGGCGTTGATGATGCCCTCGGACAGCAGGTTCTTCACGGTCTGCCCCTTCGGCGGCACGTAACCGCCGAACAGGGCGTCGAAGGTCTGGTTCTCGCCGATCACCACGATCACGTGCTGGATCGGCGTGGTGGTCGGTCCGTTCGCCAGCGCCACCGCCGACGCGGCAGCGGCGGCGGGCACGGCGGCGGACAGCGCGCCGTGGGCGGGAATGGACACCACGGCATGGCTGGCGCCGGTGCCGACGCTGAGGCTGCCCGTGTGCAGGTCGACATGCACGACCGAAAGCAGCTCGGCCAGCGGTGTGCGCGCGGCGACGCGGAAATCGGCAACGCCGGCCGGATCGGCCGCCACGGCGGCGGGCACGTGGAACGCGCTGTACAGCGGCGCGAGCACACCGGCCACGTCCTTGCTGGTGGCGGTGATGCGCGCGTCGGTAATGTCTGCCATCTGTGCCGCGTCGGGCGCGCCCTGCGGCAAGGTGCCCAGCACGCGCTGGGTCAGCAGTGCGGTGATCGGGTTGATGTTCACCACTGCGTGCGCCTGCCCGCCGACGGGGGCGAAGGCCGCGGACAGCGTGACCGGTGCGCCGTTGCTGTCGGCACCCGGCGCGGTCAGCACGAACGGGCCCGGCCCGTCCACGACCAGCGAGAAGCGACCCTGCGCGTCGGTCACACCGGACACGGTGTGGTGGCCGGCGTGGTCGGTGGCCGTCACCGGTACGCCGGCGACCGGCACGGCGCCGCCGACCACGCCACTCAGCGCGACATGCACCGTGCCGTGTGTCGAAGACGATCCGTGGTGGCAGGCGGCAAGCGACAGCATCAGGGCCAGGGGCAGCAGGCTACGTTTCATCGTGGGTCTCGGCAGGCTGGTAGATGTCCGTCACCAGCGTAGCGCGGATGACGGGAAAGGATTCGACGCGCGCCCATGGTGACGCGCGGATGTGACAGGCGGATTCCGCCGGGCCCGTTGCCATGCGGCCATGGCAACGGGCAGTGGGGCGGACTCAGAGTCTGGCGCTGACGTTGAAGAACGCCTGGCGCGGGGCGCCCGCCTGCAGCGTCTGGTTGTAGCCGTAGGGATCGGACGCGACGTAGCCGTTGGTGCCGGTGGTGGCGAAGTAGTGCTTGCCGGCCAGGTTGGTCACATTCAGCGCGAGGCGGATATCGCGGAAGCCTGCCACCGCACCGAGGTCGTAGCTGAGGCCGGCGTTGAACAGCACATACGAGGGCACCGACGAATCGTTGGTGTAGGTGATGTAGCGCTTGCCGGTGTACTTGCCGTCCAGGGTGAAATCCCAACCGCCGAAACGGTAGCTCAGTGCCGAGGTGGCCATCCAGCTGGGAATGCCCACCACATACTTGCCCTTGGTCGCGACCACGCCGCCATTGAGGTAGTCGTCCTGGTACTTCGAGCTGTCGTAGGACAACGTGTTGAGCCAGCGCACGCCTTGGACGGGACGCCAGATCAGCGACAGGTCGACGCCGCGGCTGTCCACGCTGCCCACGTTGTTGAGCTGGCTGGCGCAGGTCTGCACGGCCGAGCACGGCGTGGTCTGCAGCAGACGGTTGCTGAAGCGGGTGTAGTACAGGTCGGCCGCCGCCTCGTAGGTGCTGCCGCGCACGCGGTAGCCGGCTTCCAGCGTCTGCGAGCCCTCCGGCTTGAGCGTGTGCTTGCTGGCATCGAAGGCTGTCTGCGAGGTGGCGAACGGCAGCGCGCCATAGGCGTCGATGTTCTTGCTGTAGGAAGCGTAGACGTCCTGGTAGCTGTCGATCCGGTAATCCACGCCGGCCTGTGGCAGGAAGCCCTTGCTGGCCTTGATGCTGCCCTGCGCATAGGCGGCGGTGGGCACCAGCGAGGTCGAGGTGGTGGTGGAGCGCAGCGACTTGGCGCCGAAGTTCACGGTCAGCCGATCGTCCATCAGGTGCAGGGTGTCCTCCGCATAGGCCATCCGCGTGTCGTAGGTGTAGTGCTGCAGGAACGCGCGGTAGAACGGCGCCTGGCCGTCATAGATGGTCCACAGGTCGGTGTAGGCGCCGTACAGGTCGAAATAGTTGCGCTCGATGTTGTTCCTGGAGTTTTCGCCCCACACGCCCACTTCGATGTCGTTGTTGCCCAGCGTGTACTGCAGCGAGCTGGTCAGGCCGTAGCGGTCCAGGCCGTAGTCGGTGGTGCGCAGCGACAGCGGCAGCCCGGATGCGGGCGACGGCGTGTACGGCGTGACCCATTGGCCCTCGCCGCGATCACCGTGGTAGTAGGTGCCCACGTTCCAGGTCAGGTTGTCGCCGAAGTTGAAGCTGCCGCTGAGTCCGGCCAGATTGTCGTGGCGGATGCCACCGCCGGCGTAGTAGTCGGCGTCCAGCCAGTCGTAGTTGGCGGGCAGGCCGGCCAGCGAGTCCGGGTAGCCGTTGGCCACGCCGTTGTACTGGCCGGTGGTCTGGTAGGCCTTGGCAACCTGCACCGCCTTGTTCCAGTCGGGCTGGTAGTAGTCGAAGTTCCAGCCCAGCACGCGCTGGCTGGTCAGCGACAGATCCTGGTAGTCGTATTCCTTGCGCCTGGAACTGTCGGCGAACAGGCTGATGCGGTTGCCGTTGCCCCACTGGTAGACCGCCTTCAGGTTGGCCTGGTTGGAGCGCTGCGAACCGTAGCCCTTCCACTTGTCGGTGTTGGCGTGGTCGTAGGACACGTACATCGAGAAGCCGTGGAAGTCGCCGGTATCCAGACGGACATAGGTGCGGTGCGTATTGTCCGAACCGATCGCCTGGTCGACGCGGATGCCGGCCTTCTCGTCGGGGTCGGCCGAATAGAACTGCACCGTGCCGCCCAGGTTCGAGCTGGACGGCGTGCCCAGGGCGCCGGCACCCTGTGCCAGCTGCACCGATGCGATGTTGTCCGAGCTGATCGCGCGGGTGATCTGCAGGCCGTTGGTCACGGCGTACGACATCGTGCCCAGCGGAATGTTGTCCAGCGTGAAGCCCAGGCGGCTCTGGTCGAAGCCGTGCAGGCTGATCGAGGTGGACCATTCATAGGCACCCCACGGGTCGGACGACTGGAAGTTCACGCCCGGCAGTTCGTTCAGCACCTTCAGCGCGCTGGTGCCTGGCGGCGCGGCGCGGATGTCTTCCTGGCCAATGGTCTGCACCTGACGGGTCTGGCCGGTTGCCACCACCGAGATCGTCTGCAGTGACTTGGCCTTGTCCTTGGATGGCAGGGCGGCCGGTGCCGGTGCACCGCTGGCGGCGGTATCGGCAGCGCGGGCTGGATTGCCGTGCAGGGTCGCCAGAATGGCCAGGGCCAGGCCGGACAGTTGGATCGAGGTACGACGAGTGAACATGCGCAGGCATCCTTCGCGGCGACCCTGAGGCGGTGTCGCCATGCGTATGAGGGAACGGGAATACCGTCGGGGACGGCCGCGTCATGCTGGGCCTGCATTGTGAAGCTGCGCCTACACGCGAATGAAAGTCAGCGCATGCGGAGCCGCTTGATGTGACATTTCGATGTCGAGGCGACGAAGCGTATGGTGAAGCAGACGGTTCGCTGAATGGCGACCAGCGCCGTTACACCGGTTTCATCCGGAGTTGACACGCATCACGACAGGCTAGGCGGACACCGCTGCCGAAATCTCCGGAAACGGGCCTGCAAGGCAGCGGGTCGGAAAACCCCAAAAAGCACCCCATGTTCCCCGTTCGACACAACACGTCATAAGCCTCGCCTTGCGAGTATCCGTGGTGGCGGCCTAACCTACGGTCGGTTGCAGGCGCCGCCTGCGCGTCCCACCACAACCGCGAAGATCCCGCCGACGCCGGTGAAGCCGATGGCCCGCTCTTCGCGCCATCCGGTTAAAGGAGTTTCGCGATGCAAGACATGGCCCGCATCTTCAACGGGCTCGGCCAGAGCCTCTGGCTGGACAACATCACGCGCGGCATGCTCCGCGCCGGCACGCTGGAGAAATACCGCGAGGAATGCGCGGTGACCGGCCTGACGTCCAACCCGACCATCTTCGAGAACGCGATCAAGGGCGGCAGTGACTACGACGAGGCGATCCGCGCCGACGGCAGCACCGACCCCGAGGCGGTGTTCTTCGGCCTGGCCATCGACGACCTGCGCCAGGCGGCGAAAGTCTTCGAGCCGGTGCACGCACGCACCAGTGGCGTGGACGGCTGGGTCTCGCTGGAAGTCTCGCCGCTGCTCGCCGACGACACCGCGCACACCATCGAGCAGGCACTGGCATTGCACCAGCGTGCCGGCATCGACAACCTCTACATCAAGGTGCCGGGCACCACCGCCGGCGCGGCGGCGATCGAGGAGCTGATCTATCGCGGCGTGCCGATCAACGTCACGCTGCTGTTCTCGGCCAAGCAGTACCGGGCCGTGGCCGAGGCCTACATCAAGGGACTCGAGCGGCGCCTGGCGGAAGGCCTGTCGCTGGACGTGGCGTCGGTGGCGTCCGTGTTCATCAGCCGCTGGGACGTGAAGGTGGCCAAGGCGGTCCCCGAGGAAATGCACAACGAGCTGGGCCTGGCCGTTGCCGGCAGTGTCTACGCCAGCTATCGCGCCGTGCTGGAATCGCCGCGCATGCAGCGCTTGATGAATGCCGGCGCCCGTCCGCAGCGCCTGCTCTGGGCCAGCACCGGCACCAAGGACCCGAACGCCAGCGACACGCTCTATGTCGACAACCTGGTGGCGCCGCTGACGGTCAACACGCTGCCCGAAAAGACCCTGCTCGCGACCGCCGACCACGGCAAGCCGGGTGACGGCATGAGCGCCGACGACAGCGCGGCCCGCGCGGTACAGAACCGCTTCGCCGAGCGTGGCCTGCGTGTCGACGAACTGGCCGAGGCGCTGCAGGACGAAGGCGCCGCCTCGTTCGTCAAATCCTGGAACGACCTGCTCGACGCGATCCGCCAGCGCATGGAGAAGGCCGCATGAGCGCGCTGCGCGAGAGTCGGTCCTGGAAAGCGCTGGAGGCGCATTACAAATCGGTGCAGAAGCTTCACTTGCGCGATCTGTTCGCCAGGGACGAAGCGCGCGCCGAGCGTTTCACCCAGGAAGCCGCCGGCTGGCGGCTGGACTACTCCAAGCACCGCATCACCGAAGAGACCATGAAGCGGCTGTTCGCGCTGGCCCGCGAACGCGGGCTGGAAGCGAAGCGCAACGCGATGTTCGCGGGCGAGAAGATCAACGCCACCGAGCACCGCGCCGCCCTGCACGTGGCGCTGCGCGCGCCGGCCGACAGCGTGATCCTGGTCGACGGCGTGAACGTGGTGCCGGAAGTGCAGGAAACGCTGCAGCGCATGGCCACCTGTGCCGAATCGATCCGCGCCGGCGAATGGAAGGGCTACAGCGGCCGGCCGATCCGTAACATCGTCAACATCGGCATCGGCGGCTCCGACCTCGGCCCGGTGATGGCCTACGAGGCGCTGCGCCACTACAGCGACCGCGGCTTGCAGCTGCGCTTCGTCTCGAATGTCGATGGCACCGATTTCGCCGAAGCCGTGCACGGCCTGCGGCCCGACGAGACGCTGTTCATCGTCGCTTCCAAGACCTTCACCACGCTGGAGACGATGACCAACGCGCACACCGCGCGCGACTGGCTGCTGGCCAGTGCGGGCAAGGATGCGAAGGCCGCAGTGGGTCGTCACTTCCTGGCGCTGTCCACCAACGAGAAGGCGGTCAACGCATTCGGCATTCCCACCGAGCAGATGTACGGCTTCTGGGACTGGGTGGGCGGACGCTACTCGATGGATTCCGCCATCGGCCTGTCCACCATGATCGCGATCGGTGCCGACGGCTTCCGCGAAATGCTGGCCGGTTTCCATGCGATGGACACGCATTTCCGCACCACCCCGCTGGAACGCAACCTGCCGGCCATCATGGGTCTTCTGACCGTGTGGTACGCGGACTTCTTCGATGCCGCCACGGTCGCCGTACTGCCCTACGAGCAGTATCTCAAGCGCTTCCCAGCGTACCTGCAGCAGCTCACCATGGAGTCCAACGGCAAGCACGTGACGCTGGAAGGCAAGACGGTGGACTACGCCACCGGGCCGGTGTTCTGGGGCGAGCCGGGCACCAACGGGCAGCACTCGTTCTACCAGCTTATCCACCAGGGTACCCACCTGATTCCCTGCGACTTCATCGCCTTCGGCGAGACGCTGAATCCGCTCGGTCGCCATCATGACCTGCTGCTGGCCAATGTCATCGCCCAGGCCGAGGCGCTGGCGATGGGCAAGACCGCGAAACAGGTACGCGCCGAGGGCGTGCCGGCCAAGCTGGTGCCGCACAAGGTCTTCGACGGAAATCGTCCGTCGAGCCTGCTGCTGGCCGAGCAGCTCACGCCCGCCGCGCTGGGTGCGCTGGTGGCGCTGTACGAGCACAGCGTGTTCACCCAGGCGGCGATCTGGGACATCAATCCGTTCGACCAGTGGGGTGTCGAGCTGGGCAAGCAGCTGGCGCTGCGCGTGGCCGATGAAATCGAGTCGCCGCGCAAGCCGCTGTCGCACGACGCGTCCACCAACGCGGCCATCCGCTGGTATCGGCGTGCGCGCCGCAGGGCGGGCGAGGCTCCGGTGCCGAGTCGCCGCCGCGTGCTGGTGCTCGACGTGGGGGGCACCCACGTCAAGGCCATGCTCACCGGCCGGCGGCAGGAAGTGAAGATCGAGTCCGGCCCCGAGATGACCCCGGCGCTGATGATGGCTGCCTTGCGCAAGCGTCTGCGCGGCTGGAAATACGACGTGGTGAGCATCGGCTTCCCTGCGCCGGTGGTGCACGGGCGCGTTGCCAGCGAACCGTTCAACCTCGGCAAGGGCTGGGCCGGTTTCGATTTCGGCAAGGCCTTCGGCTGCCCGGTGAAGCTGGTCAATGATGCCGCGATGCAGGCTCTGGGCAGCTACGCGGGCGGTCGCATGCTGTTCCTCGGGCTGGGTACCGGGCTGGGCTCGGCGATGATCGCCGACGGCAGGCTCGAACCGATGGAGCTTGCGCACCTGCCCTACAAGAAGCACACCTACGAGCACTACGTCAGCGAGAAGGCACGCCAGCGCCACGGCAAGAAGAAGTGGCAGGCGAACGTGCTCGAGGAAATCGCGACCTTGCGTGCCGCGCTGGAGCCCGACTATGTCGTGCTCGGCGGCGGCAACGTGGATCATCTCGACAAGCTGCCCGACGGCGTGCGCCGTGGCGACAACGCCAATGCGTTCGCGGGTGGCTTCCGGCTTTGGGAGAACGAAGCATGAGTGCGGCAAAAGGAACGGAAGTCACCTTGCAGCTGGGTTTTGTCGGCCTCGGCCGGATGGGGCTCAACATGGTGCACCGGATGCAGGACGCCGGGGTCGAGTGCGTGGTGTTCGATACCAACCCCGAGGCACGCGCGGCGGCCGCCGCGACCGGTGCGCAGGCCGCCGACTCGCTGCAGGCGATGGTGGGCATGCTGAAAGGTCCGCGCGCGGTGTGGCTGATGCTGCCCACCGCGGTGGTGGACAAGGTGCTCGATGGCCTGGTGCCGCTGCTCGGCGCCGGCGACATGGTGATCGACGGCGGCAACTCGCACTACGTCGAGGATCTGCGCCGCGCCAAGGCACTGGCCGGCAAGAAGATCATGTACGTCGACGTCGGTGTCAGCGGCGGCGTGTGGGGCCGCGAGCGTGGCTACTGCCAGATGATCGGCGGGCCCGAAGAGGCCTATCGGCACCTCGAACCCGCCTTCGCCGCGCTGGCGCCGGGCGTGGCCACCGCGCCGCGCTCGCCCGGTCGCGAGGGCACACCTTCGCCGGCCGAGCAGGGTTACCTGTATTGCGGTCCGAACGGTGCCGGCCACTTCGTGAAGATGGTCCACAACGGCATCGAATACGGCCTGATGGCGGCCTATGCGGAGGGCCTCAACATCCTGCATCACGCCAACGTGGGACGGCAGCAGCAGGAAGTCGACGCCGAAACCACGCCGCTGGAGCATCCCGACCGCTACCAGTACGACTTCCCGCTGGGCGACGTGGTGGAAGTGTGGCGGCGCGGCAGCGTGATCGGTTCGTGGCTGCTCGACCTGACCGCCATCGAGATGAATCGCGACGCCACCCTGGCGCATTACGCCGGTCGCGTTTCCGACTCCGGCGAAGGGCGCTGGACCGCGCTGGCCGCGATCGAGGAAGGCGTGCCCGCGCCGGTACTGACCTCGGCGCTGTTCGGCCGATTTGCCTCGCGCGGGAACGATGAGTTCGCCGACAAGGTCATGTCTGCAATGCGCCACGCGTTCGGCGGACACGACGAGAAGGCGGCCGACGACAAGGCTTAAGCGTCACGTCGCGCTCGCGCCGCCGCTGTCCTGGCCCGGGCTAGCGGCGGCCGCGACCGGGTGTGCCTGGCGCGGTTCGTGTGGAGACATCGAAAAAGGAGAAGGCAGCAGTCATGAGCGACACCACCCTGGTCATTCTCGGCGCCACCGGCGATCTCACCCAGCGGCTGCTGATGCCCGCGTTGTACCGGCTGCACCGGCTCGGTCTCACGCCGGGCCTGCGCATTCTCGGCTACGCGATGGACGATTGGACCCGCGCGCATTTCGAGAAGCATATCCACGATGCGCTCAAGGCCTTCGCGCCGGACTTCAGCGCGCGCAACTGGAACAGCTTCCGCAAGCAGCTGGACTACGTGGGTGGCCGGCTCGATCCCGCCGATCTCGAGCGCATCAAGCACAAGCTGACGCCCGCCACGCTGTTCTACATGGCCTTGCCGCCGCCGCTGTTCGGCACCGCCTCGCAAGCGCTGGGCGAAGCCGGCTTTAATGTCGCGCCGCGCGGTGGCTGGCGCCGGCTGGTGGTGGAAAAGCCGTTTGGCACCGACCTCGCCTCGGCGGAGAAACTGCGCGCGCAGATGCACCAGCACTGGGATGAATCGCAGATCCTGCGCATCGACCACTTCCTGGGCAAGGAAGCCACCCAGAACCTGATGGTGTTCCGTTTCGCCAACCGCTTCCTGGAGCCGGTGTGGAACAGCCGCCACATCGCGCAGGTGCAGATCACCTACGCCGAAACGCTGGGCGTGGAGAAGCGCGCCGGGTACTACGACCATGCGGGTGCGCTGCGCGACATGCTGCAGAACCACCTGATGCAGCTGTTCAGCCTGACGGCGATCGAACCGCCTTCCTGCTGGGATGCCGATGTGCTGCGCGACCACAAGGTGGAGGTGCTGCGTTCGGTGCGGCCGATCACGGCGCGCAACGTCGACGAACATGCCGTGCGCGGGCAGTACCGTGCCGGTACGGTGGACGGCAAGAAGGTGCCGGCCTATCGGCGCGAACCCGGCGTGCCGCGCGGTTCGAATACCGAGACCTTCGCCGCGCTGCGGCTGGAGATCGACAACTGGCGCTGGCAGGGCGTGCCGTTCTACCTGCGCAGCGGCAAGCGGCTGGCCAGCAACTGCTCGGAGATCGCGGTGCAGTTCCACGACGTGCCGGGCGCGCTGCCCGGTGGCGTGAAGGCGCAGAACAACTGGATGGTGTTCCGCATGAAGCCGGAGCAGGGCATGCACCTGCTGGCCAACGCCAAGTTGCCCGGTCTGGAGCTGGACGGACATCAGGTCACCCTTAGCGCGCCCTATGTGCAGGCGGGCGAGAACGAGTTTTCCGCCTACGAGCAGCTGTTGATGGATGCGATCGAGGGCGACCGCTCGCACTTCCTGCGCTTCGATGAAGTGGAATGGGCTTGGCGCCTGCTCGAACCGGTGCTGCGCCACTGGCAGGAAGGCTCGCCCGATTTCTATGCGTCCGGCTCCGAGGGGCCGTCCACGCAGAAGCGGCTGCTCGACCGTGGCCAGCATTGGCGCTCGGTCAGCCTGGTCGATGGGGACGTCGCGTGAACGCGCCGGGGTGGCCCGGACTCGCACCGACCTGGTCGAGCAGCGACAAGGACGTCGTCGGTACCGCGCTCGGCCCGGGGCGGGTCTGGTACACCCTGGGCTACGGCGTCCTCGACGAGGTGTACTGGCCGTCCTGCAGCACGCCGCAGATCCGCGACCTCGGCTTCATTGTCGCGGGCGACGATTTCTGGTCCGAGGTGAAGCGCGAACAGCAGTACGAACTCAGCACCCCGGCACCCGATGTGCCCTTGCCCAAGGTGGTGCATCGGCACGAGCGCTATCGCCTCGAGCTGGAAGTGCTGGCCGATCCCCATCGCGACGTCGTGCTGGTGCGTTACCGGCTAGAAGGCAAGGGTTTGCGGCTGTACGCCTTGCTGGCGCCGCACCTGGACGGATCGGGGCACGACAACACCGCCGAGGTCCAGCCGCACGGCCTGGCGGCGGTGAAGCCCGGCGCCGCGTTGCTGCTGGCCGCCGACGGGGGTTTCAGCCGGGCCAGCGCCGGCTATGTCGGGACATCCGACGGCTGGCAGGATTTCGAACACAACGGCGCGATGACCTGGCATTACGACAGCGCGCCGAACGGCAACGTGGCCTTGATGGGCGAACTGGCCGACAACGAAGGCGTACTCGGACTCGGCTTCGCGGACACTGTGGAGGGTGCGCGCACGCTGGCGCTGTCGTCGTTGGCCTGCGGTTTCGAGGCTGCGCGCGAGCAGTTCGTGGCAGGCTGGAAGACATGGGCCGGACATCTGCAGTGCGAAGGCATCGATCCGGCATTGCAGCAGGCGGTGCGGCGTGCGGCCATGGTGCTGAAGACCCACAACGACCGCGACTTCCCCGGCGCCATGGTGGCCAGCCTCAGCGTGCCCTGGGGCGATACGCGCGACGATCCCGGCGGCTATCACCTGGTCTGGCCGCGCGATGCGGTGGAATCCGGTTTTGCCATGCTGGCCTGCGCGCATCATGACGAGGCGCGCGCCATGCTCGCCTACTTGATCGCCACCCAGCAACCGGACGGGCACTGGCTGCAGAATTTCTACGCCGATGGCCGCCCCTATTGGGCCGGCATCCAGCTCGACGAGGCGGCCTTGCCGGTGCTGCTGGCCGCGCGCCTCGACGAACTCGACCAGCTGGGCGACCTGCGTCCCGAGGCCACCGTGATGGTGCGCCGGGCACTGCGTTTCGTGGTACGCAACGGGCCGCTCAGTGCGCAGGACCGCTGGGAAGAAAACGCCGGCATCAACCCGTTCACCCTGGCCACCGCCATCGCGGCGCTGACGGCCGGAGCCGCACACGGCTTCCTGGACAAGGCCGATGCGACCTACGCGCTGTCGCTGGCCGACGACTGGAACGCACGGGTCGAATCCTGGACCTATGCGCGAGATACCGAGCTCGACCGCAAGCACGGAACGCGCGGGCACTACGTGCGCATCGTGCCGCCCGGACAGACGCCGGACAGCGGCGACGTGGCGCTGCGCAACCGTGGTCGCGAAAACATTCCGGCGCGACAATTGCTTGGCCTCGAATACCTTTATCTCGTCCGTCTTGGCCTGCGCGCGCCGGACGATCCGCGCATCCGCGACACCACGCGGCTGGTCGACGCCGAGCTGCGGGTGGAGCTGCCCGGTGGCCCGTACTATCACCGCTACAACCAGGACGGCTACGGCGAACACGAAGACGGCCGCTCCTTTGATGGCACGGGCATCGGTCGCGCATGGCCGCTGCTGAGCGGCGAGCGTGCGCATTACGCCCTGCTGGCCGGCGAAGACCCCAGACCGTATCTGGATGCCATGCTCAGCTCGGCCAGCCAGGGTGGCATGTTGCCCGAGCAGGTCTGGGACGCGGCGCCGATTCCCGAGCGCAACCTGTTGCCCGGGCGCCCCACTGGCAGTGCCATGCCGCTGGTCTGGGCGCACGCGGAGCTGATCAAGCTGGTCGTGGCGATACATCGCGGCCACGCCGTGGAATGCCTGCGTGCGGTGGCCGACCGTTATGCCAGGCCGCGCCTTCCCGGGGTGGCGCACTGGCGCGATCAGGTGCCTTGCCACACCGTGAACCGCAAGGGCACGCTGCTTGTCGAAGCCGCGTCGCCGTTCGTGCTGCATCTTGGGCGGGACGGCTGGAAGCAGGTGGACGAACACGCCAGCCAGCCCACGGCCTTCGGCATGCACGGCGTGCGGCTCGAGGTGGCATCACTGGGCGCGCAGCGCACACTGGAGTTCACGCGCCGCTTCCTGGGCGAACGGGGCTGGGAAGGCAGGGACTGGGTGCTTCAGCTGGTGCCGCTGGCGGCACCGGACCGGCACGCCTAGACAACGACCAGGGACGAACGGAACGCACACATGACTTCGATATCCCCGCAACCCCGCGTGCATGTGCACGACGATGCCGACGCGATGATCGGCGCGGTGGCCGATGCCCTGGTGGCGCGGGCACAGGCGGCGGTGGCCGCGAAAGGCGGGTTCAGCGTGGCGCTGGCGGGTGGCGGGACGCCACGTCCGCTGTACGAGCGGCTAGCGACATCACCTTATCGGGATCGGCTCGACTGGTCGCGCATCCATGTGTTCTTTGGCGACGAGCGCTGTGTACCGCCGGACACGGCGCGCAGCAACTACCGCATGGCGCACGATGCCCTGCTGTCGAAGGCGCCGTTGCCACCGGCGAACGTCCATCGCATGCGTGGCGAGGACGAGCCGGCACAGGCGGCTCTCGGCTACACACAGACGCTGCGCAGCGTGTTCCGGCGCGAGTGGCCGCAGCTTGATCTGGTGCTGCTGGGCATTGGCGACAACGGCCATACCGCCTCGCTGTTTCCGGGCTGCGCCTGCCTGCGCGAACGCGAGCAGCCGGTGTGTGCGCAGTACGTGGAAAGCCAGCAGGAATGGCGGCTGACCATGACCTTGCCGGTGATCAACGCGGCGGCGGCGGTGTGGCTGCTGGCCGATGGCGACGGCAAGGCCGACGTGCTTGCGCGTGTGCTGCACGGCCCGTACCGCCCGGACGAGTTGCCGATGCAGTACATCGCCCCGGTGGCGGATGCCTACGCCTGGTGGCTTGATCGTGCGGCCGCCGCATCGTTGTCGCCGATGTCGTAATTCCTCGCGGCGGCGTTTCACCATCAGCGTCGTGTTCGTTCGGAAGTGATGGTCCGCGTGGTGATTGGCGCGTCGTTCCCCCTGACGGACGTGCCTGTCATCGAATCCCTTGCCTCAGGAGATCGTGTTGATCCGCAGTGACCCCGTGCGCGTGCTGATGCTTGGCTGGGAATACCCGCCCCGTTTCGTCGGTGGTCTGGGCAAAGCCAGCCAGGGAATTGCGCGCGGGCTCACGGACCTGGGCGCGGAGGTGTTGTTCGTGCTGCCGCGTTTCAGACGGTCGCAGGCGGATACGCGTCTGCAGGTCAGCGGTGCGCGGCAGTGGCTGCTTGACCACGGTGCGCGCACGATGCGCAAGTCACGTGCATCGCAATTGCTGGGGGTGACGGCAAGGCTGCGACCGTATGCGCGTCCCGCGGATGCGGTGGCGTCGCTGCCCGCGCACCCGCCCGCCGCAGGCGGCGGGCACGAAACGGTGGGCGACGCGTCAGCCTTGTATGGCGCCAATCTCGGTGACGAGGTGGCGCATTTTGCCGAACGCGTGACGGCGATCGCCGGACAAGTGTCCGCGGATCTTGTCCACGCGCATGACTGGATGACCTTCCCGGCGGCCATGGCGGCTGCCGAACGCCTGCGCTGTCCGTTGTTCCTGCATGTCCACTCCACCGAATACGACCGCAGTGGCGAAGGGGTCCATCCGGGCATTGCGGCGATCGAGCGGGAAGCCTGCCAGCGCGCCGATCATGTGTTTGCGGTAAGCGATTACACACGCGGCATCCTGGTGTCGCGTTACGGCATCGAGCCGGACAAGGTGAGCGTGGTCTACAACGCGCCCGATGCGGAAGACCTGCCGTCGCCGGCTCCGTTCGAACCGGACACACGGCAGCCTTGGGTGGTGTTCCTGGGCCGGCTCACGTTCCAGAAAGGCCCGGACCATTTCCTGCGTGCGGCGGCCGAGGTCGCGCGGCTGGATGCCGCGGCCAGGTTCCTGGTGTGCGGCAGCGGCGACATGCTCGATGCGCTGAAGCAGCAGGTCCGCGATCTTGGTCTGGCCGGTCGCGTGGAGTTCCGCGGCTTCCTGACACCCGGCGCGGTCGATCGTCTGCTGGCGCAGTCCAGTCTGCTGGTGATGCCCAGCGTGTCCGAACCGTTCGGGCTGGTGGCGCTTGAGGCGTTGCGAGCGGGCACGCCGGTCGTGCTGTCGCGGCAGTCCGGCGTGCGCGAGGTGCTCGGGCACAGCCTGCAGGTCGATTTCTGGGATCACGAAAAGCTGGCGGACCAGATCCTGGCCGTGCTGCGCCTGCCTGTACTGGCGCGGCAACTGGTCGAGGAGGGCCGCGCGCAGCTGGCCCGCCTGTCATGGGACGAATCGGCGCAGCGCGTCGCGGATGCCTATGCGCGCGTGGTACAGATCGACGTGGCCGCGCGTGCGGATACGGGCGCATGAGCCTGGACATCTGCTTCTATTTCCAGGTGCATCAGCCGTGGCGACTGCGGCGCTACCCGTTCCGTGAGGTCGGGCACAGTCACGATTATTTCGATGCCGCCGTGAATGCCGAGATCCTTCGGCGGGTGGCGCAGAAGTGCTATCTGCCGATGAATGCGCTGCTGGCAGAGCTGATCGAGCGTTATCGCCCGCATTTCCGCGTGGCGTTCTCGATCACCGCCACGGCGCTGGAGCAGATGGCCGCGTTCGCGCCGGAGGTGCTGACGTCGTACCGTCGCCTGCTCGCCACCGGGCAGGTGGAACTGCTCGCGGAGACATCGCATCACAGCCTGGCGGCGCTCTACAGCCCTCGCGAGTTCGCTGCTCAGGTGCGCCATCATCGCGCGGTCTGCCGGCGCCTGCTGGGTGCGACCGGGCGCGTGTTCCGCAATACCGAACTGATCACCAGCGACGCGGTGGCGGCACAGGTGGCGGCGCTGGGTTATGGCGGCCTGTGCATCGAGGGTGCCGACAAGCTGTTCGGCTGGCGCAGCGTGACCACGCCCTATCGTTTCGCGGCAGCCCCGTCGCTGGTGGCGCTGCCTCGGCATTACCGGCTCAGCGATGACATCGCATTCCGCTTTTCCGATCGTCGCTGGACAGCCTGGCCGTTGAGCGTCGAGCGTTATGCCGACTGGTTGCAGGGCGAGGCCGAGGCACTGCCGCCCGAGGCGCACGGGCGCGGTTTCCTCGGCCTGTTCATGGACTACGAGACCTTTGGCGAGCACCAGTGGGCCGACACCGGCATCTTCGACTTCATGCGGGCCTTGCCCGGCGAGTTGCTGAAACGGCGAGGGTTCCGCTTCATCAAGCCCTCCGAAGCGCTGGCACACGTTCCCGCGGATGCCGCTGGCCTGTCGATGCCGACGCCGTTTTCGTGGGCGGATCAGGAACGCGATATCTCCGCCTGGGACGGCAATGCGATCCAGCGTGCCGCACTGACCGAGGCTTTCGCGCTGGAGCCGTTCGTGCGTCGCCATCACGCCCGCCACGCGGCCGATGCTGTCGCCACGCTGGAAGACTGGCGGCGCCTGCTGACCAGCGACCATGCCTATTACATGTCCACCAAGCACTGGGCCGATGGCGACGTGCACCAGTACTTCAGCCCGTTCGAGTCACCCTACGATGCATGTATCAACTACATGAATGTGCTGGCGGATCTGGCTGCGCGTGTCGGTGCGCCCGCGCCGCGGCCGCTTTGAAGTGCTGCAAGCGCTTACAATGGGCGCATGCATATCTTCAAGACATTCCACATTGAGGCGGCGCACCGGCTGCCGAACGTGCCGCCGGGGCACAAGTGCTCGCGCCTGCACGGGCACTCCTTCAAGGTGGAGATCCACGTGGCGGGAGAGCCGGACCCGCAGATGGGCTGGGTGATGGACTTCGCCGATGTGAAGGCGGCTTTCGCGCCGCTGTTCGAGCAGCTCGATCACCATTACCTCAACGACATCGAAGGGCTGGAGAATCCCACCAGCGAGATGTTGTCGCGCTGGATCTGGCAAAAGCTGGTACCGAGCCTCCCCGGTCTGGACAAAGTCGTGGTCCACGAGACCTGTACGTCGGGCGCCAGTTGCTCGAAAGCAGATTTTGACGCGGCGCGATGACTGACGCTTCGGTGTCAAGTATATGAAACAAAAGCGTAATTCAAAAAAAATCGCTTCGTTCAGAAAAAATATATTGCATTGCACAAAAAAGCTTGTTAGGCTTTGTCTCACTCCCAGACATCCCTTGTGAGGGACATAGCCATGACACAGCAACTGAACACTCAAGCTTTCGCTTACGCCAAGCAGTTCACCGACAACGCCTTCAAGGCGCAGGCAGTGGCCCTGAAGGGGCTGGAGCAGGTGACCGAGCTTCAGCTGAAGGCTTTCGAAAAGCAGGCGCGCAGCACCGCCGATTACGTGGCCCAGGTTTCCGAAGTGCGCGATCTCGAAGCGCTGCGCGGAATCTGGGAAAAGGGCGCCAGCCTGACCCGTGACCAGGCCGAAGAGGCTGTGGCGGTGAGCCGCGAAATCATGGCTGTGACCCAGAAGACGGCTGAGTCGCTCAGCTCGCTCCTTCAGGCTCAGCAACAGGCTGCCAACGATGCCGTGGCCGCTGCACCCGTCGCCGCCAAGAAGGCTGCCGCCAAGTAATTCGTATTTACCGTACTGATCGCGACTCTCCCCTTCCGCGATACCTCCGGGCCGAACTCCCCAGTTCGGCCCGTTTTTTGTGCGCTGCGTGATGCTGTTTCCGGTCGTCCAGCTTGCCGCAAGAAAAGACGCACTGATATACTTCAACAGATTGAATCGTAGCCCGTGGCTGGTTGGAACTGCCTGGTGCGAACCGCGCGGAAACCTCACGTGCTCAACAGTCTAGCTTCCGGTCGTCGCCTCGCGCTGCGCATGCTGCTCTGGCAGCTGGTTGCGGCTTTGCTGGTCGGCCTGGCCTTTCTGGCGTGGGGGCGCCGCGAGGCCTTGGCTGCAGTGGCGGGTGTGGTCATCGTGGCGCTGGGTACGGCGTTGATGTCGGCACGTACCTTCAGCGGGCTGGGCAATGGTGGCAGTGCGCTTGTGCATCTGCTTACCGGCCTGATTCTCAAATGGATCGTGGTCCTCGGAGGGTTGATCATGATCCTGGTTCAATACAAGTTGCCGCCGCTGGCCGCCATTTCGGGGCTGGTGGCGGCTTATGCGGTCAATCTGATGGCATTCAGATTCAAGGGTTGAATGATGGCAAGCGAGCCGGGCGGTTTTACCGCATACATCCAGCACCACCTGACCTTCCTGTCGCTGCCGCGTGTCAGCCACAGCGGGTTCTGGACGTGGTCGATCAACGTCGACTCGATAACGGTGTCGCTGGTGCTGGGCGTGATCTTCTGCCTGTGGTTCTGGCTGAAGGCGCGCAAGGCCACCTCCGGGGTGCCGTCGCGTGGCCAGGCGTTCGTCGAGATCGTGCTGGAATTCGTCGATGGCCAGGTCAAGGATGTGTTCCACGGTGACCGCCGGGTGATCGGCCCGCTGGCGTTGACCGTGTTCGTCTGGGTATTCCTGATGAACTTCATGGACCTGCTGCCGGTCGACCTGATTCCGCTGATCGCCGAAAAGTGCGGCCTTGGCCATTTCCGTCCGGTGCCGACCGCTGACATCAACACCACCTTCGCGATGTCGATCACGGTGTTCCTGCTGATGATCTTCTACAGCTTCAAGGCGAAGGGTTTCGGCGGCTACATGCACGAAATGTTCACCGCGCCGTTCGGAAAAAATCCGCTGCTGTGGATCCCCAATTTCGCGCTGAACCTCGTGGAGCTGGTTTCCAAGCCGGTCAGCCTGGCGATGCGACTGTTCGGCAACATGTATGCCGGCGAGCTGGTGTTCATCCTGATCGCGGGCCTGTTCAGCGCCGGCGGTGTGGCCCTGTACAGTCTCGGACTGGTCGGCTACACCATCTGGGGCCTCTTCCATATCCTGATCATCTCGATCCAGGCGTTCATCTTCATGGTGTTGACCGTCGTGTACATCTCGATGGCCCAAGAGCACCACTGATTTCCACCCATCACAACAAACGTTTTTCTTTTCCAGGAGACCACCGTGGACCTTATCGCTCATCTTGCTCAGGTTGAGAGCCTTACCGCCATCGGCATCGGCCTGATCATTGGCCTCGGCGCGCTGGGTGCCTGTATCGGCATCGGCATCATGGGTTCGAAGTTCCTCGAAGCCGCTGCCCGCCAGCCCGAGCTGATGCCGCTGCTGCAGGGTCGCATGTTCCTGCTGGCCGGCCTGATCGACGCGGCGTTCCTGATCGGCGTGGCGCTGGCCATGTACTTCGCGGTCGGCAACCCGCTGGCCTCGGCGATCACTGCCGCCGCCAAGGCCGCCGCCGGTCACTGACCGGTCTGCAGCAACCGTCCGGCACGGGCGCCAGGCGCCCGTGCCATCCGTAATCCGCATGCACAGGTAACGCAGCGATGCAATTCAACGCGACCCTGATTGGCGAGATGATCTCGTTCGCCATTCTGATCTGGTTCTGCGTCCATTTCATTTGGCCGCATCTCAACAAGGCCATCGAGGAACGCCAGCGCAAGATCGCTGACGGCCTGGGTGCGGCCGAGCGCGCGCATGCCGAACTGAAGGACGCCGACGCCAAGGTGGCCGCGGAGATCCGCGACGCCCGCCAGAAGGCGGCCGAGATCATCGACAAGGCCCAGCAGCAGGCCAATCAGATCCTCGACAAGGCTCGTGCCGACGCCATTTCCGAAGTGAACCGGCAGAAGGCGCTGGCGCAGGACGAGATCGCCTCGATGGCACAGCGCGCCCGTGACGAACTACGTGAGCGCGTGGGCACGCTGGCCGTGCAGGGCGCCAGCAAGATCGTCCAGCGCGAGATCGATCCGGCCGCGCACAAGGCGCTGCTCGACCAGCTCGCCGCCGAGATCTGATCGATGGCCCAGTCAATCACCCTCGCCCGACCCTACGCACGTGCGGCATTCGAGCTGGCCCATGCGGCGGGCGCGCTGGCGGCATGGTCGCAGGCACTGTCGTTCGCCGCGGCCGTGGCGAACGATCCGCACGTGGCCAGCCTGGCCAACGATCCGCGCGTGCAGCCTGCACAGCTGGTGGCGCTGCATCTGCCGCAGGGCATGACCGACGACGCGCCGTTCGCCCGTTTCCTGGGCGAACTGGCGGCGCATCGGCGGATGCAGTTGCTGCCCGAGGTGGCCGAGTTGTTCGAGCAGTACAAGCGCGAGTCCGAGTCGCAGCTGCTGGTCAAGGTGACCAGCGCGATGACGCTGGATGCCACGCAGGCCGAGCAGCTCAAGGCGTCGCTCAAGCGCCGCTTCAAGCGCGAGATCGAGCTTGAAACGGCTGTCGATCCGACGCTGCTGGGCGGCGTGGTGATCGACACCGGCGACGAGGTGATCGACGGTTCCGCGCGCGGACGCCTGGAGCGTCTGGCCGGCGCGCTTACGCATTGACAGCAGAAAAGAGTGGGGAGAAGTGAGAAACGAGTGGAAAGCCATCTGCCACGCCGCTCTTGCTCACCACTCACTCCTCTTAACTCGTTTCTAGATCTTTAGGATAACGACCATGTCCAGCTCCACCTTGAATCCGTCCGAGATCAGCGAACTGATCAAGAGCCGCATCGAGCAGTTCAAGCTCGGCGCGGAGGCCCGCAACGAGGGCACCATCATCAGCGTGTCCGACGGCATCGTGCGCATCCACGGCTTGGCCGACGTGATGCAGGGCGAAATGATCGAGCTGCCGGGCAACGCCTTCGCACTGGCGCTGAACCTCGAGCGCGACTCGGTCGGTGCCGTGGTGCTGGGCGAATACCAGCACCTGCGCGAAGGCGATACCGCCAAGACCACCGGTCGCATCCTCGAGGTGCCGGTCGGTCCCGAGCTGCTCGGCCGCGTGGTCGATGCACTGGGCAATCCGATCGACGGCAAGGGGCCGCTCAACGCCAAGTTGAATGCGCCCATCGAAAAGGTCGCGCCCGGCGTGATCTGGCGTCAGAGCGTGGACCAGCCCGTGCAGACCGGCTACAAGTCGGTCGACTCGATGATCCCGATCGGCCGTGGCCAGCGCGAGCTGATCATCGGCGACCGCCAGACCGGCAAGACCGCGCTGGCGATCGACGCGATCATCAACCAGAAAGATTCGGGTATCTTCTGCATCTACGTGGCGATCGGCCAGAAGCGTTCGTCCATCGCCAACGTGGTGCGCAAGCTGGAAGAAAACGGCGCGCTGGCCAACACCATCGTGGTGGTGGCGTCGGCGTCCGAGTCGGCCGCGCTGCAGTACATCGCGCCGTACTCCGGCTGTGCCATGGGCGAGTACTTCCGCGATCGCGGCCAGGACGCGCTGATCATCTATGACGACCTCAGCAAGCAGGCCGTGGCCTATCGCCAGATCTCGCTGCTGCTGAAGCGCCCGCCGGGCCGCGAAGCCTATCCGGGCGACGTGTTCTATCTGCACTCGCGCCTGCTCGAGCGTGCGGCCCGCGTGTCGGCCGACTACGTCGAGAAGTTCACCAACGGCGAAGTGAAGGGCAAGACCGGCTCGCTGACCGCGCTGCCGATCATCGAAACCCAGGCCGGTGACGTGTCCGCCTTCGTGCCGACCAACGTGATCTCGATCACCGACGGCCAGATCTTCCTCGAGACCGACCTGTTCAACGCCGGCATCCGCCCGGCCGTGAACGCCGGTATCTCGGTGTCGCGTGTAGGCGGTTCGGCGCAGACCAAGATCGTCAAGAAGCTGTCCGGCGGCGTGAAGCTGGCGCTGGCGCAGTACCGCGAACTGGCGGCCTTCGCCCAGTTCGCCTCGGACCTCGACCCGGCCACCCGCGCCCAGCTGGACCGCGGCCAGCGCGTGACCGAGCTGATGAAGCAGGCGCAGTACGCGCCGCTGTCGATCGCCGAGCTGGCGCTGTCGGTGTACGCGGCCGAGAAGGGCTACCTGGACGACCTGCCGGTGAACAAGGTGCTGGCCTTCGAGAAGGGCATGCACGCGTTCTTCCACCAGAACTACGGCGAACTGATGAACAAGATCGTCGCCACCGGTGACTGGAACGGCGATATCGAGGCCAGCTTCAAGGCGGGCCTGGACGAGTACAAGAAGACCGGTAGCTGGTAATCACGAGACGGGCTTCGGCCCGTCCCTGTCGGATAGAAGACGATGGCAAGCGGACGCGAAATCAAAACCAAGATCAAGAGCACGCAGAACATGCGCAAGGTGACGCGTGCGCTGGAGATGGTCTCGGCCTCGAAGATCCGCAAGGCGCAGGATCTGATGAAGGCCTCGCGCCCCTACGCGCACTCGATGCGCAAGGTGATCGCGCATGTCGCCCAGGCCAGCACGGAGTTCAGCCACCCGTTCCTGACCGAGCGTTCGAGCGTGGCCCGCGTGGGCTTCATCGTGGTGTCCACCGACCGCGGTCTGTGCGGCGGCCTGAACTCCAACCTGTTCCGCCGCACGCTGGCGCAGGTGCGCGAGTGGCAGGACAAGGGCGCGCAGGTCGATGTGGTGGCCGTGGGCCAGAAGGCCGTGCAGTTCTTCCGCCGCATCAAGGGCGTGAACCTGACCGGCAGCGTGACCCATCTGGGCGACCGGCCGAAGCTGGAGCAGCTGGTCGGCGTGATCAAGGTGGTGCTGGACGCCTATACCGCCAATGGCCTGGATCGCGTGTTCCTCGCCTACAACGACTTCGTCAACACGATGACGCAGAAGCCGTCGATCGACGCGCTGCTGCCGTTGCCGCTGGTAGCGTCGGAACTGAAGGCACAGGAGACGGCAGGCGATTCGGCCTATGCCGGCGTGAAGCTGGAGCAGGCCCACGACTGGGACTACCTGTACGAGCCTGACGCGCAGACGGTGCTGGAGCACGTGCTCGGCCGTTACATCGAGTCGGTGGTGTACCAGGGCGTGCTGGAAAATCTCGCCAGCGAACACGCGGCGCGCATGGTGGCGATGAAGAGCGCGTCGGACAACGCCAGCAAGGTGATCGACACGCTGACGCTCAGCTACAACAAGGCGCGTCAGGCGGCGATCACGCAGGAAATCTCGGAGATCGTCGGCGGTGCCGCCGCGGTATGAGTGCAGGCATCCATGCCTGCAAGAGCAAGATCAAAAAGCAACCATCCGTGGTTGCACTATTTAAATAGAGCGACGCTTCGTCGGCGCTGATACGAAATCACAAAGATCCATCCGGAGCACATCCATGAGCCAGGGTAAAGTTGTTCAGATCATCGGCGCGGTCATCGACGTCGAGTTCGCACGCGATCAGGTGCCGCAGGTATACGACGCGCTGAAGATCGACGGCACCGACATCACGCTGGAAGTGCAGCAGGTGCTGGGCGACGGCGTGGTGCGCACCATCGCGCTGGGTTCCACCGAGGGCCTGAAGCGCGGGCTGATCGCACGCAACACCGGCGAGGGCATCAAGGTGCCGGTCGGCAATGCGACCCTGGGCCGCATCATGGACGTGCTCGGCAACCCGATCGACGAAGTCGGTCCGATCAACGCCGAAGACCAGTGGGTGATCCACCGTGAGGCACCCAGCTACGACGACCAGGCCATCGCCAACGAGCTGCTGGAAACCGGCATCAAGGTGATCGACCTGGTCTGCCCGTTCGCCAAGGGCGGCAAGGTCGGCCTGTTCGGCGGCGCCGGCGTGGGCAAGACCGTGAACATGCTCGAGCTGATCAACAACATCGCGACCCAGCATGCGGGCCTGTCGGTGTTCGCCGGCGTGGGTGAGCGTACCCGCGAAGGCAACGACTTCTACCACGAGATGCAGGACGCCGGCGTGGTGGTGCTCGACAACTTGCCGCAGTCGAAGGTGGCGATGGTCTACGGCCAGATGAACGAGCCGCCGGGCAACCGCCTGCGCGTCGCCCTGACCGGCCTGACCATGGCCGAGTACTTCCGCGACCAGAAGGACGAGTCCGGCAAGGGCAAGGACGTGCTGTTCTTCGTCGACAACATCTACCGCTACACGCTGGCCGGTACCGAAGTGTCCGCGCTGCTGGGCCGCATGCCGTCGGCGGTGGGCTATCAGCCGACCCTGGCCGAGGAAATGGGCGTGCTGCAGGAGCGCATCACCTCGACCAAGACCGGTTCGATCACCTCGATCCAGGCCGTGTACGTGCCCGCGGACGACCTGACCGACCCGTCGCCGGCCACCACCTTCGCGCATCTGGACTCCACCGTGACGCTGAGCCGCCAGATCGCCTCGCTGGGCATCTACCCGGCGGTGGACCCGCTGGACTCCACCAGCCGCCAGCTGGATCCGCAGGTGGTGGGCCAGGAGCATTACGAAGTGGCCCGTCGCGTGCAGGGCATGCTGCAGCGCTACAAGGAACTGAAGGACATCATCGCGATCCTGGGCATGGACGAGCTGTCCGAAGAGGACAAGCAGGTCGTGGCCCGCGCGCGCAAGTGCGAGCGCTTCTTCTCGCAGCCGTTCCACGTGGCCGAGGTGTTCACCGGCGCGCCGGGCAAGTACGTGACGCTGAAGGAGACCATCCGCGGCTTCAAGATGATCGTGGACGGCGAAGTCGACCACATTCCGGAGCAGGCGTTCTACATGGTCGGCGGCATCGACGAGGCCATCAAGAAGGCCGAGGAGATGGGCGCCAAGAAGGCCGCCTGATCGACCGATGATGGATGGCCACGCCGGTTTCGGCCGGTGGGCAGCGTAGGCAGCAACACGCCGGGGCAATGCGTCCCGGCCATACTGGAACCGTCATGGAACACACCATTCGTGTCGATATCGTCAGCGCCGAAGCCGAGATTTTCCACGGCGACGCGACGATGGTGATCGCCACCGGCGAGCTGGGCGAGCTGGGCATCACGCCCCGCCACGCGCCGCTGATCACCCGCCTCAAGCCCGGCCATGTCGAGGTGCTGCAGGCTGGTGGCGAGCGCCAGCAGTTCTACGTCTCCGGCGGCATTCTCGAAGTGCAGCCACAGGTGGTCACCGTGCTGGCCGACACCGCCAAGCGCGCCGCCGACCTGGATGAAGCCGCTGCCCAGCGCGCGAAGAAGGAAGCCGAGGACGCCCTGGCCAGCCGCAGCGACGAGTTGGAGGTGGCCGAGGCCCAGGCCAAGCTGGCCGAGGCACTGGCCCAGTTGCAGGCGCTGGAGCGGTTGCGCCGCAACCTCAAGCACTGATCCGGGCGCGCATCCGCCTGACGCTGATCCGGACGCCGGCCTCGTGCCGGCGTCTGCGTTTCGGGTGATCGGTGGCACGCTGATGGACTACATTGGCAACCCTTGCCGTGCCGGCGGTACGAACGGGCAGGGAAAGCCAACATGACACGATGCATGCGAACAAGCACTGCGGCTCTGCTGGTGCTGCTGGGCGGCTGCGCCAGCCAGCGGGTCGTGGCACCGCCATCGACACACCAGGGGCAATCCAGTTTCCGGACGTTGCCGGGTCGCCATATGCAGCGCTATGCACTGGCGCTGGGTTCGACCGCGATCGGCGCGACCCCGGTCGACCATCCCGACCCGGTATATCCGTTATCGTGGCTGGCCCGCTGTCCGGCCAGGGTGACACTCCGGGCCCTACTGATCGTCGATGCCCATGGCCGAGTGGATGCTGTACGCGCGACGCCATCACCAGCTGCGCCGACTGCCTTTGTCGAGGCGGTGCGTGCCGCGGCGATGCAATGGACGTTCTCCCCGCTGACCATCAGTCGCTGGGCTTCCGATGCCAATGGCGACACGCACCCGGTCGAAACCGTCACCAAGCCGTTCAGCCTGCCCTACGAATTCAGCTTCACCTGCCATGACGGCAAGGTCGGGACCGCAACGAACGCGGATCTGCCGTCTCCCGCAGCCGGCTAGGTCGACGCGGCCGGTCCGGCGTCGCTCGTGACGCCGGCAGCCGCGTCTGCCATGCTTTGAAGCTCCCCGCTTGCAAAGGTCAAGGCAGACGCCCATGAGACACGCTCCGTTGCACGTCATCGTCCTCGCCGCCGGCGAAGGCAAGCGGATGAAGTCGAAAAAACCCAAGGTGCTGATGCCGCTGGCCGGCCGCCCCCTGCTGGCGCACGTGCTGGACACGGCCCAGGCGTTGCAGCCGGCAGCGATCCATCTGGTCTACGGGCACGGCGGCGACCAGGTGCTGGCAGCGTTCGACGGATACGCCGGCCTGAACTGGGTGCTGCAGGCCGAGCGGCTTGGCACCGGCCACGCGGTCGGGCAGGCGCTGCGCGATGTCCCGGGCGATGCGCGCGTGCTTGTCCTTTACGGCGACGTGCCGTTGATCCGCAGTTCCACGCTGCAGCGTCTGGTCGAAGCGGACGCCGCGCTGAACCTGCTGGTGACTCGTGTCGACAATCCCGCCGGCTACGGGCGCGTGTTCCGCGACGGTAACGCGCGGGTCCGCGCGGTGGTGGAGGAGAAGGATGCCGACGACAGCCAGCGCGCGATCAACCTGGTCAACACCGGCATCCTGGCGGGTGACGCCGATGCGCTGGCGCGCTGGGTCGGTCGGCTCGACCGCGACAATGCGCAGGGCGAGTACTACCTCACCGATATTTTCGGCATGGCCGCGGCCGAACATCGGCCGGCGCTGTGCATCGAGAGCGACGATCCGGCCGAGGCTGCCGGCGCCAACAACCCGCAGCAGCTGGCCGGGCTGGAGGCGAAATATCGCCAGCGCGCGGTGGGTGAACTGCTGCATGCGGGAGTGCGCATGGCTGATCCTGCACGCGTCGACGTGCGCGGCGCAGTCGAGACTGGCTGCGATGTGGAACTGGATGTCAGCGTGATCCTGGAAGGGGCGGTGACGTTGGGCGAAGATGTGCGGATCGGGCCGTTCACGCGCCTGAAGGACGTGCGTCTGGCAGCCGGCACGCAGGTACTGGCCCATTGCGACCTGGAAGGCGTGGTGACCCATGGTCCGTGCGTGATCGGTCCGTTCGCGCGGCTCCGTCCCGGCGCGGAGCTGGAAGCCGGCGTGCACGTGGGCAATTTCGTCGAGGTCAAGAAAACCCGCATCGGCCGGAACAGCAAGGCCAATCACCTGAGCTACCTCGGCGACGCCGAGATCGGTCAGGGCGTGAACGTGGGTGCGGGCACCATCACCTGCAACTACGACGGTGTGAACAAGTTCGTCACCCGGATCGAGAACGATGTCTTCATCGGTTCGAACAGCGCGCTGGTCGCGCCGGTGACGATCGGCGAGGGCGCCACCATCGGGGCCGGCTCGGTGATCACCAAGAACGCGCCGCCACACGAACTGACACTGGCACGTGGTGGTCAGGCCACCGTACGCGGTTGGCGGCGGCCGACCAAAAAGCCGACGGCGTGAGTTTGCGGCCCCGGCCCGGTAGCTATCCGGTGGGCTGAGGCACGCAGCTCAGGCGTAACGCCAGCCGTCCAGTTCCACCAGCAGCTCGCTGCGGCAGACGTCGCCGTGCAGCAGTAGCACCGGTACGCCGGGCAGGCGCTGATGCAACAGGTCGCGCACGCGCGGCGCATCGGCAGGGTGGCGGACGTAGGCCTTCAGCGGCGAGTGCGTATCGAAGCCGGCGGGCATGTCCGCGCTGGCCAGCAGGGCTTCGAGATTGGTCAGGGTCTCGTTGAGCTGCGCGTCCAGGTTGCCTTCATGGGTGGACGCGTGGCCGACGATGGCGGCCGTGCCGGAGATCGCCAATACGTCCTGCGCCGGCAGCGTCATCGCGCGGGCGAAGCCCGGCGAGGTGCGGCCGTACTGGCGCGGATAACGCCAGGCGCTGAGCTGGCGGGGATTTTCCACGCGCGCGCCGGCATGCGCGCTGGCCAGCAGGTAGATCTGCAGACGCGCATCGTCGCCGTGATGACCAATCGCGGTAGCGGCAGGATAGCCGTTGGCGAAGAAGTCACCCAGGCCCTCGGCGCGGCCGTCGCAGAACTGCTTGTAGCGTTCCTGGTCACCCTCGCCGTGATTGATCGCACCGATGTAGTTCCAGATCCGCAGTACATGCTGCTCGCTGCGCTCGCCCAGGAAGCGACGGAGGCTGGCGTAGGCGTGCCGTGCGGCACCGGCGGGGCCGCCGTACGCGTCTTCGTCCACCTCGATCGCGGCGAACAGCCAGCCACCGCCGATCGACCAGCGCAGGTCGTCGACCTGGCCGTGCGCGACCTCCGCCTCCACCTGCCAAAGCTCCAGCGGGGCCGGCGCATCGAAGGACTCCAGCTCGACCCGCAGCCAGCGCGGATCGTCGACGGCGGCAGTGCCTTTGCCAAAGCCGATGACCGCCAAGGTGCCGGGGTTATCCAGCAGCGTGCGGGCATCGGTCATGCGATAGGAAACGCGCGGAGCGCGGGGCAGGTCGGATTCGACCTGTCGATCTTCACATCCCTGAACCATTGGGTGTAACCGGGAACGACAAGACCCCTATGGTACACTCCGCGCCCGTTCCCGACGGGACGAATTGCATGTCTCCGGAGTCCCGAAACCCGCATGGCCGAGCAGACCGCCGCGCAGCATGAACTGGCTGCCCTGATCGTGGATTGCCTCAACCTCGAAGGCGTCGAGCCGTCGCAGATCGACCCGGACGCGCCGCTGTTCGGTGGCGAGCTTGGGCTGGATTCGATCGACGCGCTGGAGATCGCGCTGGCCGTTTCCAAACGCTACGGTTTCACGCTGCGCTCCGACAGTCCGGACAACCAGCGCGTGTTCTCCAGCCTCCGTCACCTGAGTGACTACGTCGAGCAGCAGCGGACGGCCTGATGCCGCGCCGGCGACGTGGCGACGGGCGGACGGCGGGTCCGGCTCCGCAACAATGCTCGGCCTTGCCGGCCCGCGTTACGTATCCTCTGCCGCAACCCGGCAGCCCTCTGGTGTGGCGATGACGGCATGAGCGGTCACTGGAGTGAGCGGCCCGAGGGCGGCGGACGCTTTGCGTTGTGGCTGATCCGCACCATCGCACTGCGTGGCGGACGCCGCCTGGGACGGCTGTGCCTGTATCCGGTCACGCTGTATTTCATGCTGCGGCGCGCGGAAGAACGTGCGGCCTCGAGGCAGTTCCTCGAACGCGTGCTAGGCCGCCCGCCGGGTTGGCGGCAGGTGTTCCGGCACCTGCATGCGTATGCGGCAACCACGCTGGACCGCATTTTTCTGCTGGCCCACGGCGAACGCGGCTTCGATATTGCGATCGACGGGCTGCCCGTGCTGGAGGAGGCCATGGCCGAAGGTCGCGGCGTCCTGCTGGTGGGTTCGCACCAGGGCAGCTTCGAGGCGTTGCGTGCCATCAGCGGGCGACGGCCCGACGTACCGCTGCGGGTGTTGCTGGACAAGCAGAAGACCCCGGCGATGACCGAATTGCTCGAGGCGCTGGCGCCGGACGTGGGGGCGGGCGTGATCGACACCTCGCGTGGCGGCGTGGCGATCACCCTGGCGGTGGCCGAGGCCTGTCGCCAGGGCGCCATGGTGGCGCTGCTCGCCGACCGCGCCCGCGAACACGAAGCGCTGCGGCAAGTCGAGTTCCTGGGGCGGCCTGCGCCGTGGCCGGCCGGCCCCTGGCTGCTGGCGAACACGCTGCAGGTGCCGGTGCTGCTGTGTTTTGGCCTGTACCTGGGCGGCAACCGCTACCGGCTGGTGTTCGAGCCGTTCGCCGATCCGGTGGTGGTCCCGCGCGAGGCCCGCGAGATCGTGCTGGACAGCCTGATCGCGCGTTATGTCGCGCGGGTCGAGCACTATGCGCGCAGCTACCCGTACAACTGGTTCAACTTCCACGATGTATGGAAAACGGGCGCCTGAGCGTTCGCCTGCGCACCAGCGCCTTGTCACGACGACTCGATGACCGGTGACCGCATCAGGGTCGGGTGATCGAGGACGGGTCAGCCGCATCGGTGACCCGTGGCGCCGCACGCGAGCGCCGATAGCTTTCGCGCACGTTGCCGTAGTGGATCACGCGGCCGATGGTGTACGCGGTGATTCGTGCCACGTCGCGGATCGGGCGGAAGTGGCTGAGCCGGAACGTGCCCTGGTAACGCGATGCGATCGGTACCGAAATCACCTTGATCCCGCGTTCGCGCGAGGCGGCGATCAACAGGGCCGCTTCCAGCACGAAGCCGTCGGCCGGCAGCTTGGCCAGGTCGAGCACGTCGCGTGGGTACCAGCGCTGCCCGCTCTGGGTGTCGGCAACCGGCTGCGCGCAGGCCCATGAGATGCCCCAGTCGGCAAAGCTGTTGGCCAGATGGCGACCGGCGGGCTGTTGCGCGCGGTCGAGCAGTCGCGCGCCGATCACGATCTGTCCGGGCCAGCGACGCGCTGCCGTCACGATACGCGGAATGTCGCTGGCCAGATGCTGGCCGTCGCCATCCATGGTCAGCACCGCGTCGTAACCCTGGCGCAGCGCTTCGCCGAACCCGGTGCGCAGGGCTTCGCCCTTGCCGCGGCGCTGCGGATGACGCAACAGGGTCACCGGCAGCGCGCCGACGATATCGGGCGTGCGGTCGTCCGAGCCGTCGTCCACCACGATCAGCGGCGCGCCCAGCGCGAGCACCGAACACACGATGTCGTGGATCGTCGACGCCTCGTTGAGGCAGGGGATGATGACGCACCAACGCGGGGTCGGGTTCATAGCGGGCGCTCCATGCGTATATGCAGGCCGAGTGCCGTCGCCGCTGGCAGGATCAGCTCGCCATGCCCGTCGACGAGTGCGGTCAGCAGCGGCAGGGCGGCGGCGGAAGGGTTGTCCGGCGTGTCTCCAGTGCAAGCGTTGATCGGTGACGGCGAAGTGGACGCTGCGTCGAGAAGTCCCAACATCAGTCGTGCACGGCTGCGTGGCCCGGCCTGCGGCGACAGCACCAGCGCCCAGCCGAAATCGTGTCGGCAACCGGCGATTTCGCCCAGGGGGCCGTGCCCGCGGATGTCGCTGCACACCAGCAGCACGGGGCATTGTTCGGCACAGGTCAGGGTGGCCGCCTCGAGCAGGCCGGCGCCGGCGGTCGCGGGGCCGGCACAGACCGCGCTGGATGGCGCGTGGCATCCACTGGCAATGGTCCAGTAGCCGGCCGGTGCGTTGTGCACCGAGTGGTGGAAGCGGGTTGGCGAGAGTTCGTCCGGCGCACGCGCGAGGGTGGCGCACAGGTAGTCGGTGGTGAGCAGGTCGCCGTGGGCGGAAGCGAAAACGCAGGCCAGGGTGGTCGGGTCCCGCCCGCTCATCGCGACAGCCTGTGCGGCGACCTCCACCGCGAGCAGGACGCTGCTGGAGGCACGCCGACGCTCGGTGGCCGGCAGGGTCAGTGCCGGCGGGCGTCCCGTCGCGTCTGCGCATGCTGTGCTGCCTGCAGGCTGCGCACACAAGGCCTGGAAGTCGCTCCAGCCTGGCGACCACAACCCGATGCCTTCGACATGGACGACGAGTGCGCTCATGCATTCGTTTCCGCGCGGGCAAACACCAGGCTGGCGTTGTTGCCACCAAAGCCGAACGAGTTGCTCATGGCGACCCGGATCGGGCGTCGTTCGTGCTGCCATGCGAACTGCGGACCGCAGGCGGAATCGGGCGTGCGGGTTCCCAGGTTGGCAGGCACCAGGTCGTGCGCCATGGCCAGCAGGCTGATGACCGCCTCGACGATGCCGGCAGCGCCCAGCGTGTGCCCGGTGAAGCCCTTGGTGGAGCTGGCCCGCGTGGTAGGGGGAAAAAGCCGTGTCAGCAGGACGGCTTCCACCGCGTCGTTCTTGCGGCTGGCGGTACCGTGCAGATTGACGTAGTCGACCTGCGCGGCATCGAGTCCGGCACGGGCCAGCGCGTCGCGGATGGCCAGCGCGGCGCCAAGTCCGTCGGGATGTGGTGCGGACATGTGGTGGGCATCGCTGGATTCGCCCCAGCCGAGAAGACGCGGTGCCGATGGCGCGCATGCCACCCGTTCGAGCAGGGCGAAACCGGCTGCTTCGCCGATCGAAATGCCGCTGCGCGCGGCATCGAACGGACGACAGGCTTCCGCAGAAACCAGTTCCAGTGCATTGAAGCCGAACAGCACGCTGTCGCAGAGGCTGTCGACACCGCCGACCACGGCGGCGTCGGCCAGGCCGAGCCGGATCAGCCGCTCGGCGCTGGCGAACACCTTGGCACTGGACGAACAGGCGGTCGAAACGGTCAGGCAGGGCCCGTCCAGTTCCAGCGCGGCGGCGGCGAAGCCGGCCAGCGAGTGCGGACAGTGGATGGCCGGGCGATCGAGGTCGGCGGGCAGGCGGCCGTCGGGGTCCAGCCTGCGATAGCCTTGTTCGGTGTCGCCGACCGCTGCCGTCGATGTGCCCAGCAGCAGGGCCACGCGTCCGGCGCCATGGCGTGCGCGTGCCGCGCGGACCTGCTCGACGAAACCGTCCTGCTGCAGTCCGAGCCAGGCCAGCCGGTTGTTGCGGCAGTCCCACCCGGACAGGTCGGCAGGCAGCGGTGCATCCTCGACCCCATCGACGCGGCCGATCCAGCAGGCCAGCGGCGCGGAGCTGAAGTCGTTCGGGCGCAGGCCGCCGTCCTCCTGCGCGAGCGCATGCCGATGGGCCGCCAGGCCGCGTCCCAGTGCCGAGGTCACGGTAGTGGCGCAAATGGCGAGTGGAGACATCGGGGAAACCATCGAATCAGCCTAGCCAGCCGGGGCGGGCTTGCCTAGGGCGCTGCGGGCCATGTTGCGCAGCATTCACCGGCAGGCACGGGGGCAGCATCGGCAAGGCCGGCGCCTCTTGTTAAGCTGCGCGACCATGAATGCCATCGATCAACCGCTGACCAGCTTGCAGGCCGATCGGGCCGAAGCCTTCCTGCGCGGATTGCAGGACCGTATCTGTGCAGCCATCGAGCAGCTCGACGGTGGTGCACGCTTCGTCGAGGACGCCTGGACCCGTCCGGCGGGCGGCGGTGGGCGGACCCGCGTGCTGCGCGACGGTCAAGTATTCGAGCAGGCCGGGGTGAATTTCTCGCGCGTGCATGGGCATCAGTTGCCGCCCAGCGCCACCGCCCATCGACCGGAACTGGCCGGCGGACGTTTCGTCGCCACCGGGGTGTCGCTGGTGCTGCACCCGAAGAATCCCTACATCCCCACTACGCATGCCAACGTGCGCTATTTCGAGGCCGGCAAGGAAGGCGTGGAACCGGTGTGGTGGTTCGGCGGCGGCTTCGACCTGACCCCGTTCTACCCGTTCGACGAGGATGTGCGGCACTGGCACACGGTGGCGCGCGAGCTGTGCGCGCCATACGGCGCGGAGGTGTATCCGCGCTACAAGAAGTGGTGCGACGACTATTTCTACCTCAAGCATCGTGGCGAAACCCGTGGCGTGGGCGGGTTGTTCTACGACGATCTCAACGAGGGCGGCTTCGAGCGCTGCCTCGGCTTTACCGAAGCGGTGGGGCAGGGATTCTTGGATGCCTATCTGCCGATTGCGGAGCGTCGTCGCGACACCCCGTGGGGCGATCGCGAGCGTGAGTTCCAGCTCTATCGCCGCGGGCGATATGTGGAATTCAACCTGGTCTACGACCGCGGCACCCTGTTCGGGCTGCAGTCGGGCGGGCGTACCGAGTCGATCCTGATGAGCTTGCCGCCACGCGTGCGTTTCGAATACGCCTACCAGCCGGAACCGGGTTCGCCGGAAGCGCGGCTGGCCGACTACCTGCGGCCACGCGACTGGGCCGAGGAGTGATAAGCCAGGAATGAGAAGTGAGCGAGAGCAACAGCAGGCCGCGACCCAGCTTTTTCTCACTTCTCACTTCTCTCCACTCACCCCTAGCCTTGCCTGCGCTCAGGGTGTGGCGCCGCTGAATTTCTCTACTGTCGCGCCTTTCACCGGGCCGATCTGCGCGCTGTCGCTCACCTTCAGTACGACGGTACGGCGAAAGTCCAGCGTGCCCTGCACCACGGCATGCGGGCCGATCACGATCACCGGCGTGTGCGAGCTGCCGAAGTGGAACCAGCCGTTGTGCGGCCGGTCGACCAGGATGCCACCTTCGACATGCGAACCGGCTCCGATCGTGATGTCGCCGGCTACCGTCTCGATGCCGCCAGCCACATGCGCGCTGTCCAGCGTGATGGTGCCGTTGACGTTGGACAGGTGACCGTCCACCTGGGCGCCATCGGCCAGGCTGATGGCGCCGTTCACCGCCTCCACCTTGCCGCTGACCTGGGCATCGTTGTCGATCTGGATGGCGCCATTGACGGTCACCAGCTTGCCGGCCCGGGCCTGCTTGCCCAGGGTCACCGCGCCGTTGACGGTGCTGGCCTTGTCGACCACCGCATGATCGGCGATGTCGACATCGCCGTTGACCGAGCTGGCGTCACCGGCAGGTTGGCCGGCGGCGACATGCACGTCGCCGTTGACCTTGTCGACGCCATGGGCGACGGCAACTGCAGAGAGCGGCAGCAGAAGTGCGAGGGAAAGCAGGACACGGCGCATGGGAATCTCCATGAAATGGGTGCAGGCTTATGATGCGCGCGCGGCCGGCACGGTTTAGCGTGACCTATGGCAGGGTCGTCATTTGACGGCGGCGGATGGGCGCTCCACCATTTCCTTTTCCCAGCAGTCACACGGAACCCCGCGCCATGCACAAGCTCGTCCTGATCCGTCACGGTCAATCGCAATGGAACCTCGACAACCGCTTCAGCGGCTGGGCCGACGTCGACCTCACCGAGCAAGGCATTGCCGAGGCACGTGAGGCGGGTGCGCTGCTGAAGCAGGAAGGTTATGCCTTCGACGTGGCGCACACGTCGGTACTCAAGCGTGCCGTGCGTACCTTGTGGGGCGCGCTCGACACGCTGGAGCAGATGTGGCTGCCGGTGCTGACCGACTGGCGCCTCAACGAGCGTCACTACGGTGCGCTCACCGGCCTCAACAAGGCCGAGACGGCGGCCAAGTACGGCGAGGCACAGGTGAAGGTCTGGCGCCGCAGCTACGACACCCCGCCGCCGGCACTGGAGCGCTCCGCGAACGAGGCGGTGCACGATCCGCGCTATGCCGCGCTGGACCCGGCGCAGATTCCGGACACCGAATGCCTCAAGGACACCGTGGCCCGCGTGCTGCCGTACTGGCACGAAGTGCTGGCGCCGGCGATCAGGTCGGGCCAGCGCGTGCTGGTGGCGGCGCACGGCAACTCGATCCGCGCGCTGGTGAAATACCTGGACGACATATCCGACGAGGCCATCGTCGAGCTCAACATTCCCAACGGCGTTCCGCTGGTCTATGAGTTCGACGACGAGCTGAAGCCGTTGCGTCACTACTATCTGGGCGATGCCGCGGCGATCGAGGCCAAGCTGGCCGCAGTGGCGAACCAGGGCAAGGCGAAGTAGGCCTGCGCGAGCCGTCGGGTGTGACAGGCGTCATGCGCGCCGCCTGGCGGGCGTCAATCGTGCCCGCCGGCCGGGTCCGCTAGTCTGGTGTCACGGTATTTCTCCGCAACGAGGTCCGACCGATGTCCCCACACCTGATGAGCTATGTGGTCATGGTGCCGTTGCTGGTGCTGATCGTCTGGCGCCGGATCGGCCGGCAGTTCGGTCGCCAGCCGATCCGGCGCAAGCGGATGATCGCGCGCGTGGCGGTGTTTGCCGCGCTAGGCGTATTGATCTCGCTGGCCGGACTCCACGACGTACGCCTGGCCGAAGGCCTGGCAGGTGGCGTGGTGCTGGGCGGTGCACTGGGTTTCGTCGGCTTGCGCCTGACCCGCTTCGAGGTCGATCCGGTACGCGGTGACTGCTATGTGCCCAACCCGTGGGTCGGCGCGTTACTGGTGGCCCTGCTGCTGGGGCGATTGGCGTGGCGCTTCATGGTGCTCTGGCCGCAGATGCAGCAGGCTGGCTCGCTGGCGGCACAGACGCCGGGCGGCGCTGTCGCTATGGAGTACCAGTCGAGCCCGCTCACGCTGCTGGTGTTCGGGCTGCTGATCGGCTACTACATCGTCTACTTCGCCGGGTTGCTTGTGCATCACCGCCGCTTCCAGCGCGCGCAGGCCGGCTGAGGCGGAGCGGGGGCGGGAGCTCAGAGTGCGTCGCCGTCCAGTTCACCGGTGCGGATGCGTATGACCTGGTCCAGGTTGCTGACGAAAATCTTGCCGTCACCGATCTTGCCGGTGCGTGCCGATTGCGAAATGGCCTCGACGACGCGATCGAGCTGTTCGTCGGCCACGGCCACTTCCAGCTTGATCTTGGGCAGGAAGTCGACCACGTACTCGGCACCGCGATACAGCTCGGTATGACCCTTCTGCCTACCGAAGCCCTTGACCTCGGTGACTGTGATGCCCTGCACGCCGGCCTCGGCCAGCGCCTCGCGCACATCGTCGAGCTTGAACGGCTTGATGATCGCCACCACCAGTTTCATGCATAGTCCTCGATACAGGCGCCGCCGATGACGCCGAGAGTGCATTTTGCCCGTCAACGCATGGTCTGTCGCCATGCGTACGCCAAGTGTAAGAGAATTCCTACATCACCCAGTGGAGCGAGCCGATGGTGCCTCTTCTTTCCCGACCCCTACACTGCCTCCCGACGAGTTCGAGGCGCCTTCCATGATGGAACGGCTGGATATCGATCAGATAGCCTCACGGCTTGCGTCGTTGGTACCGCCAGGGCTGGCGGATGCACAGAAGGATCTGCGTGCCAACTTCCGCGATGTCCTGGCTCAAGGATTACGCCGTCTCGACCTGGTCACCCGTGAGGAATTCGAAGTCCAGAGCCAGCTGCTGGCGCGTACCCGCGCCAACGTGGACGAACTGGAAAAGCGCGTGGCCGAACTCGAGGCCCTGGCGACTTCCCGCGGGGAATAACCACGCCCGGGAGCGGTCCCCGATCAGTCGCTACGCACGCCAAGAGCGATCGGGGCCGGTCATTTCCTCAGCAGTCCAGCGGAGTCGCTCGATGCAAGCGTTGATCAGCGACGAACCCGTTGCCGGCCTCCGCCTTAGCGCATGAGCCTGGCCGTAACCCTCAGTCGTGCCCAGGAAGGGGTCTCCGCACCCCAGGTGATGGTCGAGGTGCACCTGTCTGGCGGCCTGCCGGGCACCAGTATCGTCGGTCTGCCGGAAGCCGCGGTGCGCGAGGCCCGTGATCGCGTGCGCGTCGCCATCCAGAATACGGCGTTCGAGTATCCAAGCCGCAAGGTCACCGTGAATCTCGCGCCTGCGGAGTTGCCCAAGGACGGCGGTCGCTTCGACCTGGCCATTGCACTGGGCATCCTGGCGGCAGGTCACCAGGTGCCGCGCGAGCGGCTGGATGACTGCGAATTCCTGGGTGAGCTGGCCCTGTCCGGCGAGCTGCGCGGCGTTTCCGGCGTGCTGCCTGCGCTGCTGCGCGCGCGCGCGCGTCGGCGACGGGTCGTGGTGCCGCGTGCCAACGCGGCCGAGGCGGCGCTGGTGAGCGATGCCGATGTGCGTGTCGCCGACAGCCTGGCCGAGGTCTGCGGCTGGCTGCGCGGTGCGCAGGACCTGGCTTCGCCGGCGCAGACGGGGGCCTGCGACGATGCCGGTTCCGGGCCGGACCTGATCGATGTGCGTGGTCAGTTGCAGGCGCGCCGCGCGCTGGAGATCGCGGCGACCGGGGGGCATCACCTGCTCATGTCCGGGCCGCCCGGCACGGGCAAGACCATGCTCGCGGAACGCCTGCCCGGCATCCTGCCGCCGCTGACCGAGTCCGAGGCGCTGGAAACCTGTGCCGTGTTGTCCGTGGCCGGGCAGCCGGTCGATCCGATGCACTGGCGTCGCCGTCCGTTTCGTTCGCCGCACCACACCGCGTCGGCGGTCGCCCTGGTCGGCGGCGGCTCGCAGCCCCGGCCGGGCGAAATCTCGCTGGCGCACAACGGGGTGTTGTTCCTCGACGAGCTGCCGGAATTCAGCCGGCATGTGCTCGACGTACTGCGCGAGCCGCTGGAGTCCGGCAGTATCGTTATCTCCCGGGCGTCCCGGCAGGCCACCTTTCCCGCGCAGTTCCAGCTGGTCGCCGCGATGAATCCCTGTCCCTGCGGCTATGCCGGCGACGCGCGCGGGCGCTGCCATTGCACGCCGGACCAGATCGCCCGCTACCTGGCGCGGATCTCCGGTCCGCTGCTGGACCGGATCGATCTCTGTGTCGACGTGCCGCGTGTTCCGCTGGCTGAGCTGGGCGCACCCAGGAGCATCCATGACGAGGACTCGGCGACCGTACGCGTACGCGTCGTGCAGGCGCGGCACCATGCATTGATGCGTGCGGGGCGGCCGAATGCCGAAATCACGACTCGTGAACTGGAGCGCGATTGTGCCCTCGGTGCGGCCGAGCGCCGCTGGTTCGAAGCGGCGCTGGAGCGGCTCGGGCTGTCCGCGCGGGCCTATCACCGGATTCTGCGGGTGGCCCGCACGATCGCCGATCTCGACGGCGGCGTGGCTGCACTTGACCGCAAGCATCTGGCCGAGGCCATGCAATACCGCCGGCTCTGACCGGTTTCGAGTCGTATCGCGGGACTGGCGAAATAGTGAACTGAAAAGTATTGACTTGGCCGCGTAGGCGCGTATTATCTGCACCGGCAAGTTCATTAACTGAACGCGCCCCCCGCCACCCCGGTATCGGTTCCCCTCCCCCCCCGCACCGATACCGGGGCTTGGCCTTTCCTCGATGCGGCTGGACGTACCGGAGCATGCATGCTCCGATAAAGGCGTCCCATCCGACCGCCGACAAGGATCGCCCATGCCCATCGAACTCGGCCTGATGCTGACCGGCTTGCTGGTGGTCGGCTTCCTGTCGCAGTGGCTGGCCTGGCGGGTCAAGTTGCCGGCGATCCTGTTCCTGTTGCTGGCCGGCATTCTGCTGGGGCCGGTCAGTGGCCTGCTGAAGCCCGATGCGTTGCTTGGCGACCTGCTGTTTCCGCTGGTTTCCCTGGCGGTGGCGGTGATCCTGTTCGAGGGCAGCCTCACCTTGCGCTTCCATGAACTGCGCGGCATCGGTGGCGCGGTGCGCGGCCTGGTCAGTTATGGCGCGGTGATCGCGCTGCTGCTGCTGGCGGCCTGCGCGCACTGGATCGCCGGCCTGCGCTGGGAGATCGCCTGGCTGTTCGGCGCCCTGGCCTGCGTGACCGGCCCCACCGTGATCGCGCCCATGTTGCGCACGCTGCGGCCCACCGCACGCGTCGCCAACACGCTGCGCTGGGAAGGCATCGTCATCGATCCGCTGGGAGCGCTGTTCGCGGTGTTGATCTACGAGGCGATCGTGTCGCGCCAGGAGGGCCATACCATCGGCGTGTTCGTCACCATGGTCGGCAGCGGCGCATTGATCGGCGCGTTGGCGGCCTGGCTGCTGGCCTTCATGTTGCGTCGCCAGTTGGTGCCGGAATACCTGCACAACTACGCCACGCTGGCGCTGGTGCTGCTGGCCTTCAGCCTGTCCAACGCGGTGACCCACGAGTCGGGCCTGCTGGCGGTGACGGTGATGGGCATTGCGCTGGGCAACATGCGCGGCGTGCATATCGACGACATTCTCGATTTCAAGGAAAACCTCACCACCTTGCTGGTGTCGTCCCTTTTCATCCTGCTGGCGGCGCGCCTGTCGTGGCCGCTGCCCGACGGCATGCTGGGCGCGGGTATCGCGATCTTCGTGGTGGCCCAGCTATTGGTACGGCCGCTTACCGTGGTGCTGGCGACCATGGGCAGTGCGCTCAACTGGCGCGAGCGGGCGCTGATCGCGTGGGTGGCGCCCCGCGGCATCGTGGCTGCGGCGGTCTCGGCACTGTTCGCGTTGCGTCTGGGCGAGCTGGGGCTGGACGGTGCTGAGGCGCTGGTGCCACTGGTGTTCATCCTGATCATCGGCACGGTGGTGGTGCAGAGCGCCACGGCGCGGCCGCTGGCGAAGTGGCTGAAAGTGGCGGAGCCGGAGCCTCGCGGCGTGCTGATCTTCGGCTCCGATGCGGTGGCCCGCGCGGTCGGGCGCGCGCTGAAAGAGGCCGACGTCCGCGTGATGCTGGCCGACGACGACTGGGATGGCATCCGCCGTGCGCGCATGGAGGGCCTTGTTACGTTCTTCGGCAACCCGGCTTCGCCGCATGCCGAACGCCACCTCGACCTTGCCGGCATCGGCCGGCTGCTGGCGATGTCCACCCACCGCGAGCGCAACACCCTGGCGTGCGTGCACTACCGGCAGGAGTTCGGCCGCGAAAAGGTCTATCGCCTGCGCAATCTGTCGCTGGACGAAAACACCGAGCGCGCGGCGCTGGCCGACAACCTGCTGGCGCCGCCGCTGTTCGATGAGGCGATGACCCACATGCGTTTCGCCGAACTGCTGGCGCGAGGCTGGCGCATCAAGTCGACCCGGCTCAGCGCCACCTTCGACTGGCCGCATTTCGTCGAGCAGTACGGTTCGGACAGTGTGCTGCTGTTCGGTCTGGAGGAGCGTGGTGCGCTGCGCGTGGCTTCGGCCACGCGCGAACTGGAGCCGCGCCCCGGCTGGACGGTCATCGTGCTGGTACCGCCCAGCGCCGAGTGATGGCCGGTGTGGCGTTGTGGCTGGTAGCTGCCTATAGTCTTCAGCCGCTGTCTGCGGCGCGTGCACGCCAGGCCTGCCTTTTCCACTACCGGATACCTTCATGACCTTGAACGCGGCACCCATGCCTGAAACGCCTGAAACATCAGAAGCACGCGGCAGCATCGCCTGCGTGGGGCTGGGCATGACCCTGGGCTCGCATCTGACACCCCTGGCACGCAGCCATATCGAGCAGTCGGACGTAGTCTTCGCGGCACTCTCCGACGGCGTCGTCGAGCTGTGGCTGGAGCGTATGCATCCGGATGTGCGCAGTCTGCAGCCGTACTACGGCAAGGGCGACAAGTCCCGTGCGATCACCTACCGCGAATGGGTCGAGGTCATGATGGCCGAGGTGCGCGCCGGCAAGCGTGTCTGCGCGGTGTTCTACGGCCACCCAGGCATCTTCGCGTGGTCGCCGCACGAGGTGATCAAGCAGGCGCGTGCGGAGGGCTACGCGGCGCACATGGAACCGGGTATCTCGGCCGAAGACTGCCTGTATGCCGATGTCGGCATCGATCCGGGTCGCTTCGGTTGCCAGCACTACGAAGCGAGCCAGCTGCTTTTCTACGAAACGCCACTCAACCCCTGTGCCTGCCTTGTGCTGTGGCAGGTCGGCCTGGTGGGCGACCGCTCCATGAAGCGCTTTTCCACCGGTCCCGAGTATCGCCAGGTGCTAGTGGACGTGCTGAGCCGGGATTACCCGCTGGACCACGAGGTGATCATCTATCGAGGTGCGACCCTGCCGATCGAACAGCCGCGTATTCGTCGCGTGCCTCTCCGCGACCTGCCGGAAACCGCGATAAGTGCCGAGGAGACCGTGATCCTGCCGCCGGCATCGCGCTTGCGCAGCAACCACGGCGTACGTGCCCGGCTGGCTGCTCTGGATCAATCGGTCATACAGTCAAATTAGGGGCTGAAGCTGCCCACATGGCTTGTAGATCAGTGCTAATCTTCGCAATGGCGCAGGATAATACGGCTTTGTGATGGGGCAAAGCGTGATGGAAAAAAAGAAAGATCAACGAGCCTGATGTGCCAAGTGTTTTGTCCTCCGTGAAGATGGTTCTCATTTTCGCGCAAGGGCTAAAGGGATAAAAGTAACGGGGGGAATATGTCCGACACGATCGAGTTGTTGGAAGCTATCGGAAGCAATGCATCGTTGCGTTGGGCTTCGCCCGATGCCCTGAAGCGTGCATTGGATGGATTCGATGCCAGTGAAGGCGTGCGGGTGGCAGCAGCATCCGGTGACAAAGGCGCGTTATTGCAGGAGTTGGGTGGCAGAGCCAGCCCTCCACCTTCGCAGAGCCCCACCACCGGAGGATGTGACGAAGGCGAAGATGGCGATGCAGGTGATGACCATCCGGGTCATGGCGGCGACAACGACACCGGCGAAGGCGAACACGAGTCCTGAGTCCGTATGTGTAGTCATGCCTGATGAAACGGTGCGTCGCCAGCTACTGTGCACAGGTCGCCGTTTTTGTGGTGGCCTTGTTCTGCATTGATGCGAGTGCGACTGATCGCCCTGTCGAGTCACCGGCAACCGCTGTCCTGTTGTCCCAGGCCGACCAGATCTACTCGTCCGATCAACACCGATTTCTCCGCATTCTGAAGCAGCTGCACGAGCAAGCAGGGCAGCTGACTCCCGCACAGCACTGGCATCTGAAGCTTCTGGACGCGCTGCGATGGGTTTTCGCGGCTCAAAACGCGAAGGCCTCACCATTGCTGCGGGACATCATCGAGCATTCCGGTGACCCGGCACTTTCGGCGCGAGCGACGGCACTGTTGATTCAAGTCGAATTCCTCAGGCGCCATTACGATCGTGCCTACGAGTTGACGGGTGCCCTGATCGCCGACCTGCCCGGCGTGACCGATCCCGCGGCACGCCTGCTTGCCTTGAGCGAAATCATTCAGATGATGAATTCCGTGGGGCAATTCGACCTGGCGCTGAAATATGCGCGGGAGATAAAAGCCACATTTCCATCGGCCAAAGGGCAATGCCAGGGTGGGCTTTATGAGGCGCAGACGCTGGCGTATGCCGGCAAGCTGGATTCGGGCAGCCATGAATATGCAGATGCGATCGATGCATGCCTTGTGTCGCACCAGGCTATTTTTGCCAATGCGCTGCGCCTGGATATTGCGAGCCAGCTTATTGCCGATGGCCAGCCGCAGCGTGCGATCGCGCTGCTGCATCGAATCGCGCCAAGCATCCGTGAATCCGGGTACCAGTTTCACATTGCCCAGTTGCCGGTCACCCTTGCCATGGCCTATGCCAGACAGGGCGATGATGCCGATGCGCGTAAATACGCATTGACTGCCCTGACGCTTGTCAGCCCCGGCAGCTACAGCTATGTCGTGCAGCAAGCCGATAAAGTGCTCTACGAGGTGGCGAAACGAGCCGGCCATGACGCCGCCGCATTGGCCTACTTCGAAAAGTACGTAGCCCTGGACAAGGAGTCTGCGGACGGGGCCAAGATGCAGGCGTTGGCATACCAGGAAGTCAAGCAGGAAGTGTCCGCCAAGAAGCTGAGGCTGGCGACCCTGGGTAAGCAGAACCGGATTCTGCAGCTGCGCCAGGCGCTGGCCCGCCAGGCGCAGAAAACCAGCCGCCTGCTGATCGCGCTGCTGCTGGTGGTGATCGGCTTCATCTCTCTTGCTGCACTGTGGCTGTGGCGGTCACAGCTGCGTTTCCGCCGCATGGCCCGCCATGACGGGCTGACCGGCACGTACAACCGCGAACACTTCTTCAGCTCGGCGACACGGGTCTTGCGACGCCTGCACCGGGAGGGCGCTGCGGCCTGTCTGATAGTGCTGGACCTGGATCACTTCAAGCGCGTGAACGACATGCATGGACACGCGGTCGGTGACGAAGTGCTGCGACGCACGGTGCTGGTCATCCGCCGGCAGCTGGGCGATTCCGATCTGCTGGGGCGGTTGGGTGGCGAAGAGTTCGGGATCCTGCTGCCGGCGTGTCCGCACGAGCGCGGAACAAGCGTTGCCGACCGCATTCGCCGAGCCCTGGCCGCGACACCGATGGTGATCGACGACCAGGTGACTTTGCGGGTGTCGGCAAGCTTCGGCATGGCCTGCAGCGCCCGTTCCGCGCACACCCTGCGGCAGCTGCTGATCGAGGCGGATGCGGCGCTGTATCGCGCCAAGGACGGCGGTCGCAACCAGGTGGTGACCGAAGCCTGCGACGAGGCGACCGAGGACCAACCAACCGAGGGCGAGCGGGCCACCCTCACGGTGTAGATGCCGGCGCGTGCGCTCTGTCTGTGCGGACAGGTGCTCCTGAGTGGGCTCGTCCGTTAAAAAAGATATTCAATATCATATGGTTTCATGTGAGGTGGTAGGCTGCGCGATAACGCAGGAGCATGTCGTGCGTGGCATTCGCAGAGGGCGCCGACTTTTCGGTGGTGCTGTCCGGGGCTGAACGCTTATTACGTTTATCCGGGCTAACGGATGTTGCCAGTCATGACGGATCAAGGGGGTGGCTATGTGTGACGCAGTTGAGCTGCGGGCAGAGAGCGGCGCCGGAACGGCGCTGCTGTCTAGATGTCAGGTGCGGTGGCATGATCGTGCCGGCTTCTGCTGTCCCGATTGCGGACGGGTTCCCGGCAGAGCCACGAGGGGTGCCGATAGGTGCCGATGACCCGCCCTCTCTTTTCCTCTGTCGGTCGTAACCGCTAAGCGGGCAAGGGGCATGGCACGTAGCTGGCCGCATTGCCTGGCTGATGCTGTCGTCGTGGCGACGATGTTGCTGTGTGCCAATGCAACGGCTGCGGTATCCGGTGCCCCGTCGGCCTCGGTCATGTTGATGCAGGCGGACGATGCCTGGCCCGACGATATGCCGCGCTTCGATCGCCTGCTGGCGCAGCTGCACCAGCAAGAGCGGCAACTGACAGCCACGCAGCGCTGGTACCTGCGCTTGCTGGACACGCACGAGCCGATGGCCAACGGCGATGACGCCAAGGTCGAATCCGCACTGCACAGGATCATCGATCACTCCGGCGATCCGGCCCTGGTGGTTCGTGCGCAAGCACAGCTAATCAAGGAGCGCTTTCGGACACGCGATTACCTTGGAGCCTATGCGTTGGCCAATACCGTCATGGCCGAGCTTCCCGGGGTCAAGGACGCACGGGCCCGCATGTCCAGCATGATTTCGCTCATCACCATGCTGGATCAGGTGACGGTGGGGCAGTACAGCCTGGCGCAGACCTATGCCCGGGAGATGCAGGCGACAATAACGTCGGCCAAGGGGCAGTGTTACGGCCGCGGGCTGGAAACGCAGTCACTGCTTTATGCGGGCAAGTTGAGGTCGAGCAGCCCCATGTTCGATGCCGCCATCGACACCTGCCTTGCCTCGGGTTCGCTGAGCATGGCCACTGCACTGCGTCTGGACCAGGCCAGTGCGATGATCGACGAAGGGCATGCCGCGCAGGCGATGACCTTCCTGCAGCGGATCGCCCCCTCTGTTCGGCAGACGCATTACATCCCGTATTTGGCATCGCTGCCGGTCACGCGGGCGCAGGCTTATATGAAGCTGGGCGAGTTGAGCAAGGCGATCCAGTCCGCATTGGACAGCCTTGCCATTACCGGCGCACACAGCCCGCTTTGGACTGTGCAGGCGGCCTACAAGGTGCTCTACGAAGCCGAAAAGAAGGTCGGTAATGCGGCGGCCGCGCTGGATTACGACGAAAAGTACGACGTGCTGGAAAAGGCATCGCTGGACGACGCCAAGGCGCGCGCACTGGCCTACCAGATGGTCAGGCAGAAACTGGAGGCCAAAAAACTCAAGCTGGCGACCCTGGGCAAGCGGAACCGGATTCTGCAGCTGCGCCAGACGCTGGCTCGCCAGGAGCAGAAAGCCAGCCGCCTGCTGATCGCGCTGCTGCTGGTGGCGATCGGCTTCATATCCCTGGCGGCGTTGTGGCTGTGGCGATCACAGCTGCGCTTCCGCCGCATGGCCCGCCATGACGGGCTGACCGGCGCGTACAACCGCGAACACTTCTTCAGCTCCGCGACACGGGTCCTGCGACGCCTGCACCGGGAAGGTTCCGCGGCTTGCCTGATAGTGCTGGACCTGGATCACTTCAAGCGCGTGAACGACACGCACGGACACGCGGTCGGCGACGAGGTGCTGCGACGCACGGTGCTGGTCGTCCGCCGGCAGCTGGGCGACACCGCCCTGCTGGGGCGGCTGGGTGGCGAAGAGTTCGGGATCCTGCTGCCGGCGTGTCCGCACGAGCGCGGAACAAGCGTTGCCGACCGCATTCGCCGAGCCCTGGCCGCGACACCGATGGTGATCGATGACCAGGTGACTTTACGGGTGTCCGCAAGCTTCGGCATGGCCTGCAGTGCCCGTTCCGCGCACACCCTGCGACAGCTGCTGGTCGAGGCGGATGCGGCGCTGTATCGCGCCAAGGACGGCGGTCGCAACCAGGTGGTGACCGAAGCCTGCGACGAGGCGACCGAAGGCCTGCGGACGAAGCGAGAGCGGGTCACTTTCACGGCGTGAGAGACCTGTGCGCGATACCGTCCGGGTATCGCGCACAGGTCGCGCCTTGGTGGTGGCGTGGCCGCTAACGAACCTTATGCGGCCGAGGCCTGCCTGAACTGCGCCTCTTCGGTCGAGCCCTTCAGTGCGGTGGTGGACGACTGCCCCTGCTGGATGGCCTGGGTCACGGCATCGAAGTAGCCGGTGCCCACTTCGCGCTGATGCTTGACTGCGGTGAAGCCGCGATCGGCGGCGGCGAATTCCTTTTCCTGCAGCTCGACGAAGGCGCTCATCTGGCGGCGCGCATAGCCGTGCGCCAGATCGAACATGCCGTAGTTCAGGCTGTGGAAGCCGGCCAGGGTGATGAACTGGAACTTGTAGCCCATGGCGCCCAGTTCCCGCTGGAAGCGGGCGATGGTGGCGTCGTCCAGGTTCTTCCGCCAGTTGAAGCTGGGCGAGCAGTTGTAGGCCAGCAGCTTGCCCGGGAAGCGCGCGTGGATCGCCTCGGCAAAGCGGCGCGCGTCGTCCAGGTTGGGCTTGCTGGTCTCGCACCAGATCAGGTCGGCATAGGGCGCGTAAGCCAGGCCGCGGCTGATTGCCTGGTCCAGGCCGGGCCGGGTGCGGAAGAAGCCTTCGACGGTGCGTTCGCCGGTCACGAACGGCTTGTCGTTGTCGTCGATGTCCGAGGTCAGCAGGTCGGCAGCATCCGCGTCGGTGCGCGCAATGATCAGGGTCGGCACGCCGCTGACATCGGCGGCCAGGCGCGCGGCGTTGAGCTTGTCGACCGCCTCGCGGGTGGGCACCAGCACCTTGCCGCCCATGTGGCCGCATTTCTTCACGGCGGCGAGCTGGTCTTCGAAATGCACCGCGGCGGCGCCGGCCTCGATCATGCCCTTCATCAGCTCGAACGCATTGAGCACGCCGCCGAAGCCGGCCTCGGCGTCGGCCACGATCGGCACCAGCCAGTCGATGCTGTCGTTGCCTTCGGCGTGATGCATCTGGTCGGCACGCAGCAGGGTGTTGTTGATGCGCTTGACCACCTGCGGCACCGAGTTGGCCGGGTACAACGACTGGTCGGGATACATCTCGCCGGCCACGTTGGCGTCGGCGGCGACCTGCCAGCCGCTGAGGTAGATGGCCTGCAGGCCGGCCTTCACCTGCTGCATGGCCTGGTTGCCGGTGAGTGCGCCGAGGGCATTGACGAAATCCTCGCTGTGCAGCGACGTCCACAGGCGCTCGGCACCGTGGCGGGCCAGCGAGTGTTCCACCGTCACGGTGCCGCGCAGGCGGATCACGTCTTCGGCGCTGTAATGACGCTGGATGCCGCGCCAGCGCGGGTTGTTGCTCCAGTCCAGGCGGATCTGTTCGGCGGTGGGCAAGGTGCTCTTCATGGCATGACTCCGTGGTGTCGGGCCCCTCCGCGGCTGGCCGAGGGGTTGGGTGAAGTGGCTTGCAGGTGGTCCAGGGGCGCGCCTCCGGTGGGAGGCGGGTGCTCCGTCAAAGCCGGTCGTAGGCCGGCAGGGTCAGGAAGTCGCCGAGGCTGGCGGCATGGGTCAGGCTCGACAGCAGTTGGGCGGCTTCGTCCACGTGGTCGGCACCGGGTACGTCGCTGTCGCGCAGGCGGTGGGCGTGGCTGGCCAGTGCGTGGTCGAACAGGGCGAAGTCGATTGGTGCGTGGTCGCTGAATTCGACCCCGCCGTGGTGCAGCCATTGCCACAGCTGGGCACGGGCGATCTCGGCGGTGGCGGCGTCTTCCATCAGGTGATGGATCGGCACGCAGCCCTGTCCGCCCAGCCAGGCGGCGGTGTAGCGCAGCGCCACCTCCACGTTGTTGTCGAAGCCGGCGCGGGTGATGGTGCCGGTGCACGGCGCCAGCAATTGCTCGCGAGTGACTTCGACATCGTCACGCAAGCGCTGCAGCTGGTTGGGGCCGGGCATGTGCTGGTCGAACACCGCCTGTGCCACGGGCACCAGCGCGGGATGCGCCACCCAGGTGCCGTCGTGGCCGGCCTGCACCTCGCGCAGCTTGTCGGCCCGCACCTTGGCCAGTGCGGCGTCGTTGGCGGCCTGGTCGCCCTTGATCGGAATCTGCGCGGCCATGCCGCCCATGGCGAAGGCGCCGCGCCGATGGCAGGTGCGTATCAACAGTTCCGAGTAGGCCTTCAGGAACGGCACCGTCATCTGCACCTGACCGCGTTCGGGCAGCAGGCGGTCGGGATGGCCACGCAGGGTCTTGAGGTACGAGAAGATGTAGTCCCAGCGCCCGCAGTTCAGGCCGACGGCGCGGCCGCGCAAGGCATGCAGGATCTCGTCCATCTGGAACGCGGCGGGCAGGGTCTCGATCAGCACGGTGGCCTTCATGCAGCCGTCCGGCAGGTCGAGCTCGTTCTCGGCGAAGGCCATCGCCTGGTCCCATAGCGCGGCTTCTTCCATCGCCTCCAGCTTGGGCAGGTAGAAATACGGGCCACGGTCCGTGGCCTGTAGCGCGCGGGCGTTGTGGAAGACGAACAGCCCGAAGTCCACCAGTGCTCCGGCGATGGCTTCGTCGTCCACGCTGATATGGCGCTCGGGCAGGTGCCAGCCGCGCGGGCGCACCACCAGCACGGCGGGGTTCGGGTTGACGCGGTAGTGCCTGCCCTCGGGCGAGGTGTACTCCAGCGTGCCGGCTACCGCGTCGAGCAGGTTGAGCTGGCCGTCGAGCTGGTTGGCGAAGGTGGGCGCGGACGAGTCCTCGAAGTCGGCCATGAACACCTTGGCGCCGGAATTCAGCGCGTTGATGATCATCTTGCGCTCGACCGGGCCGGTGATCTCGACGCGGCGGTCCTGCAGCGCGGCGGGAATCGGCGCCACCATCCACTCGGCCGCGCGGATGCCGGCGGTGTCGGCGCGGAAGTCCGGCAGCTCGCCGGCATCCCAGTGCGCCTGGCGCTGCCGCCGTGCCCCGAGCAGGGCCTGCCGGCGTGGCTCGACCAGGCGGTGCAGCCGGCCGAGGAAGTCCAGCGCCTGCGGGGTCAGTATGTCCTCGTAGCCGGTGGCGTCTGCGTGGATCTGGACGCTTGCCGGAGCGAGCTTTTCCTGGGGTACGGCCATGAGCTTCTCCACATGTCGGTGTGGGATCGAAGCTACGTCCGGGAAAAGTGGTTTGACAAAGCAAATGTTTCAATTATTCATATTGAATTTTTGAATACTTTATGCAAAGTATTGAAAAGAAAGCCTTGAAAGGATGGGCATCACGATGCGGACACCTGCAAAATCGGCCCGGGCGGCTCCCGGGAAGCATGTCCGCAAGGACGACGAGGCGGCGCGTTACTACTACAAGGGCAATCGCCACAAGCAGCTGCGCGCCTTCGTCGCCATCGTCAAGCTGGGTACCTTGAGTCGTGCCGCCGAGGCGTTGTACCTGTCGCAGCCGACGGTGAGCCTGCAGTTGCAGGCGCTGGAGCGGGAGCTTGGCGCCACGCTGCTGGAGCGTCGCCGCCGCCGCATCAACCTGACCGATGCCGGCGAGGCACTGTACGAACTGGCGCGGCCGCTGGTGGAAGGCTGGGACACGCTGGACCGTGACTTTCATTCGAAGGTGCAGGGCTTGCAGGCCGGCAAGCTGGTCATTGCCGCGGGCACCTCGACCATCCAGTACCTTCTGCCGGATCTGGTGCGCCGTTACCGCGAACGCTTTCCGGCGGTGCAGCTGCAGCTGGCCAATGTCACCGGCCGGGACGGCCTGGCGATGCTGCGCGAGGACAAGGCCGATTTCGCGGTGGGATCGATGCTGGACGTGCCGAACGACATCGCCTGGGCCCCGGTGCGCCATTACGACCCGATGCTGATCACGCCGCCGGATCATCCGCTGGCCTCGAAGGACGCGGTGAGTCTGCGCGATCTGTCCCCCTACGGTTTGATCCTGCCGCCGCAACGGCTGTCCACCTACCGCCTGGTCGACCTGGTGTTCCAGCAGAACCAGGTGCCGTACCAGGTGGCGATCGAGGTGGGCGGCTGGGATGTGATCAAGGAATACGTGGCCATGGGGCTGGGTATTTCCATCGTCACCGGCATCTGCATCACCGAGGCCGATCGCACGCGTCTGGCCGTGCACAACATGAAGCGCTATTTCCCGCAGCGCAGCTATGGCGTGGTGATGCGCAAGGGCAAGTTCCTGGGCGCCGAGGCGCGAGCCTTCATCGACCTGATCCGTCCGGGCCTGTTGACCCATCGCGACTACGACGAGTCCGGCCACTCGGAGCGTTGAAGACCCGGGCGTTGGCTCGATGCCCATCCAGGCAGAGTTTCGGCGGACATCAACAGCGCGCCGGTTCAGGGAAGTCGCTAGGCGTTGCGGTGCTTGCCGCGCGCGTTCCGGAACAGGCCGCGGATACGGGCCATGTCGGCATCGAAGTCGCCAGTGGCGCGCACCGGCGTGCCCAGCGTGAAGGTCTTGCTGGGGTAGTCGAAAAAGACCGGCAGAATTGGCACGTCGGCCGCATGGGCGATGCGCAGAAAGCCGCTCTTCCATTGGGTCACGGCCTTGCGGGTGCCCTCGGGCGTGATCCCCAGCCACATCCGCTCGTGCTCGGCGAAGCGTTTTTTCATCTGGCCCACGATATTGATCGCGGCCTTGCGGTCGATCGGGATCAGGCCGAGCGGACGCAGGATGATGCCGAGCGGACTGTCCATCACTTCGCGCTTGATCATGATGTTCACGTCGATGTTCAACGCGATCTTCATCATCAGGCCCCAGACGCCGTCCCAGTTGGACGAGTGCGGCGCGCCGATGACCACCAGCCTGGGTTCGTCGGGCAGCTCGCCGACGAGCCGCCAGCCGGACAGCCGCAGCAGGTGACGCATCAGCCACGGCCAGAAACGGGCGTGGCGGCGCGGTGCCTGGGGTGGCAGTTCGGGCAGGAAAGCGTCGCTCACTCGCGGCTCCAGTCGCGAGAACGGCCCTGTTTGATCCGGCCGCGCTGCTGCTTGCCGGCCAGGCGGCGTTCCTTGGAGGCGCGGGTGGGCTTGGTCTCCACCCGCTTTTTGGGCGGCACCAGGGTGCCGCGGATGATCTCCACCAGTCGCTCGCGTGCATCGTCCCGGTTGCGGCCCTGGTCGCGGAAGCGGCGGGCCTGGATCACCAGCACGCCGTCATCGGTGAGGCGTCGGTCGCGGCGGGCCAGCAGTCGTTCGCGCACCGCGTCCGGCAGCGATGGCGAATGGGCCACATCGAAGCGCAGCTCGACCGCGCTCTCGGTGCGGTTCACGTGCTGGCCACCGGGACCGTCCGCGCGCAGGAAACGCTCGGTCAGTTCGGACTCGGGCAGGGAAAGGGTGCGGCTGATCGTCAGCATGGCGCGATGGTACGGGATCGGTGGCGGAATCACGTGGCGCGATGCGGCAAATGCGCCCGCCATGCTGCGGTCCTTATGTGTCACTCATTCCGCAGGCGCATCCAGGGTCCAGCCAAAGCGCGCCAGCAGCGCGGCGTAGGCGTCGTCCAGCGGTGCTTCCAGCGTCATCCGGACACCGCTTACGGGATGCGCGAAATCCAGCCGCCATGCATGCAGCAGCATGCGGTGGCAGCCGAAGTGCTGCTTGTAGAGCCGGTTGTGGTCGCCACGCCCGTGCTGGCAGTCGCCGATCACCGGGTGATGGATGTGCGCCATGTGTTTGCGGATCTGACGGAACCGACCCGTCTCCGGCTCGGCCCGGACCAGTGCGTAGCGCTGTTGCGGATAGCGACCCAGTTCGATCGGCACCTCGACCGTGGCCAGTCGCGCATAGTGTGTGCGTGCCTCGCGCCGTGGCCCGGTTTCACGTGAGCCGGGCAGCGGGTAGTCGACCAGCGCCTCGGTCGGCTCCGGCCAGCCGCGCACCACGGCAAGGTACTGCTTGCGCACGTCGCGGCCCATGAACTGTTCGCCCAGCGCGGCGGCGACCTCGCTGGACCGCGCCACCAGCAGCACGCCGCTGGTCGCGCGGTCCAGGCGGTGGGCGAGATGGACGTTGCCGCCCACCTGCTCGCGCAGGACGTCGACCAGATAGCGCTCGGCGTCGTTCACCATTTTCGAGCGGTGCACGGGCAGGCCCGCCGGCTTGTTCACCGCGAGCAGGGCATCGTCTTGATAAAGGATCTCGATGGACATGGAGATGGAGCGGGAAGCGAGTGAAGAGGAGTGAGAAGTGAGAGAGAGCCGATCATCCGGCGGGCTTTCGCTCACTTCTCTCATGCGCGTCCCCGGCGCCAGCCCCAGGCGAATGCGAGCAGGCCAATCACGCCAAGACCCAGCGGCGGCCACGGGCCGTGTTGCGGTGCCAGCGCCCAGAGCAGCGCGGCGCTCACGATCAGCGCGGCGCCGAGCAGCCCGCTGGCCATCGTATGCAGCAGCCGGCGCATCAGGTGGGCCTGGTGTTCGAGCGCGCCAGCGTCGGCGACCAGGCGGCGTTCGCCGCTGGCGGCAGCCTGCAGTGCATGGTGCACCAGCTCGGGAAATTGCGGTGCCATGTGGAACCACTCCGGCAGCCGTCGGCGCACTTCGCGCAAGGTGCGCAGCGGGCTGTAGCGCTCGCGCAGGATGCGCTTGAGCACCGGGTGCGCCACCGCCCAGATGTCGATGTCCGGGTCGAGCATGCGGCCGACACCCTCGATGTTCAGCAGGGTCTTCTGCAGCAGGATCAGCTGCGGCTGGATGGTCAGCTCGAAACGGCGCGCGGTCTGGAACAGCTTGACCACCAGTTCGGCCAGCGAGATCTGCGACAGCGGGCGGGTGAAGTACGGTTCGCACACGGTGCGCACCGCGGCTTCCAGTTCGTCCAGGCGCACGTTGGACGGCATCCAGCCGGCGTCGACATGCAGCTTGGCGATGCGCGCGTAGTCGCGTTCGAACAGCGCAATGAAGTTCTGCGCCAGCCAGTACTGGTCGGCTTCGGGCAGCGAGCCCATGATGCCGAAATCCAGCGCGATGAAGCGTGGCTCGTGCACCTGTGCGGGGTCGACCCAGATGTTGCCCGGGTGCGCATCGGCGTGGAAGAAATTGTCGCGGAACACCTGTTCGTAGAACAGCCGCACGCCCTTGGCTGCCAGCGTCTTGCGGTCGATGCCGGCGGCGTCGATGGCGGCGATATCGTCGCAGCTCACGCCGTGCACCCGTTCCAGCGTCAGCACGCGTGCGGCGGTGAAATCCCAGTGCACCTCGGGCACGTAGAGATCGACGCCGCTGGCGAAGTTGCGGCGCAGCAGGCTGGCGCTGGCACCTTCGCGCTGCAGGTCGAGTTCGTTCTCCAACATCTTCTCGACTTCCGCGACCACGTCGAGCGGGCGGATCTTGTCGGCATTCGGATGCCAGCGCTGGGCCAGCTCGCCCAGCGAGCGCAGCAGTTTCACGTCGCGCGCGATCTTCGCGTCGATGCCGGGACGCAATACCTTCACCACCACCTCGCGGCCATCGTGAAGCGTGGCCGCATGCACCTGGGCGATCGAGGCCGAGGCCAGCGGGGTTTCGTCGAAGCGGGCGTAGATGCGTCCGATCGGCTGCTTCAGTTCCGCTTCGACGATGCCTTTTGCCAGCGCGCCGGGAAACGCCGGCACCTGATCCTGCAGCAGGGCCAGCTCATCGGCCACGTCGGCAGGAACCAGGTCGCGCCGGGTGGACAGGACCTGGCCGGCCTTGACGAAGATCGGCCCCAGCTCGGTCAGTGCCAGGCGCAGCCGCTCGCCGCGCGACAGCGTGCGCACGTCCACTTCGGGACGGCCCAGCAGTGGGCGGACCAGCTTCAGCGGGCGGAACAGATGGGTGGCCTCGACCAGTTCGTCGAGCCGGTAGCGCAGCAGGATGGTGGCGACGCGCAGCAGGCGCGGCACGGCGGAAAGCCGGGTCATGCGGAGGTACCCCTGAGCCGCCGTTCGAGCCGGGCGAGGCGGGCTTCCAGCCGCTCGCTGCGTTCGCGCAGCAGGTCGACGCCGTCGAGAAAATCCTCGACTTCGCCCGGGGCCATCGCCACGCGGGTCTCGTCGCGCAGCCATGCGGCGCCATCCTCGACGAAGTGGCTGGCCGATGTCCGGGCGTGGCTCAGTGCCGCACGCATCGCCCGGGCCACCGGCACGCCGAGCACATCACCGAAGGTGCGCGCGAAGGCTTCCTCGAAATCCGGGGCGAAGCGGTCGGCCAGTTTCTGCAGCCGGCGCGCCAGGTCGGCATCGCCGGCGATCTCCACCTTGCCCGGCGCCACGCCGTCGTCGTCGCGCCGCAGCGCCATTGCCAGCAGGCTGCCGGGCGTGGAGGCGACGCGCAGGGTGCCGCCGTCGGGGGCGTCGGCGTCCGGCGGGCCGACCCGCAGTTGGTTGCCGTCGACGGTGACCGCCAGCGCAAGTTCCGGTCCGCGCAGATGCAGCAGTACACGGCGGCCGTCCAGTGCGGTCAGCGCCTGCTGGGTGTCGGGGTCGAGCGACAGGACATGATTGAGCGCGGTTTCCAGGGCGCGGCCGGCGAGCGTGCGCAACGGCCGTGGCAGCCAGGCATTGGGAGCGGGGGCATTCATCCCGCGATTGTAGCCGGGCTGTCCGTGTTTCCGGTGTCGAACCGCCACTCAGCCGGCGGCGCCGACGAAGCCGAGCTGCCGCCATGCCTCGTACACGGCCACGGCCACGGCGTTGGAAAGATTCAGGCTGCGGCTGTCCGGCCGCATCGGCAGGCGCAGCCGCTGTGCGGCCGGAATGCTGTCGAGTACGGCGGCGGGCAGTCCGGCGGTCTCGCAGCCGAACAACAGTGCGTCGCCCTCGACGTAGCGTGCGTCGGTGTGCGCGACCGTGCCGCGGGTGGAATAGGCGAACACGCGCGGATGGCCGATCGCGGACAGGCAGTCGTCGAGGCTGTCGTGCACGTCGACGCGTGCGTATTCGTGGTAGTCCAGTCCGGCACGGCGCAGTCGCGTGTCGTCGAGCGCGAAGCCCAGCGGACGGATCAGGTGCAACGCGGCGCCGGTGTTGGCGCACAGGCGGATGGCGTTGCCCGTGTTCGGCGGTATCTCGGGATTGAACAGGATGACATGCAGCATCCGCCCATTATCGCCGGATACCGTCGCCGTGCGCTCAGCCTACCGGCTTCAGCGGGCACAGCACGCCGTCGGCGGGCAGTGCGCAGGCGACCTGGTTTGCCGAGACCACGGCGGTGGCCGGTGCAGCCAGCGCGAATTGACGCGTATGCGTGGTCGGGCGTGCCATGCCGACGACGGTCATGCAGCAAGCGAGCAGGGTGGCGATGAACAGTCCGCGTAGCAGCAAGGTTTCGAATTTCATGTCCGTATCTCCGGGTAGGGGGCCTGGATGGCCTGCACTGGAGGTATGGCAAGGGCCGTGCCAGCGTGTCGCTTCTTTGTAGGCTTTTGATATTGCGTGTTTTTTGTTGGGTCTTGTCGTGCGGACTGTCTGTCCGCGGACAGTGCGCGCCCGTTGCCGGACAGTGTTGCGGACGCAGATGCGGGGCGGTGCCGTCGCCGACCGTGGTGTGGCGTGCAGCGTGCATCGGCACCTCAAGTAAGCCGGCATACAGGACGCTTTCGCATCCACGCGTTACGATGTCGCGGGCCCGGTGCCGTGCCGGCCTTCATCCGCCCGCCATACCGCCTGTCATTTCGTGGAGCCCCTCATGCGCAAGACCGTGCTGCTGCTCGTCCCTGCCCTGCTGCTCGGGGGCTGCACCTGGGGCATCACGCCGACGCCGGCATCGCGCGAGGTGCGCACGGCATGGAACGGCGACGTGTCGGGTTGTCACGACCTGGGCAAGATCACGGTTTCGGTGCTCAATCACGTCGGGCCGATCGACCGCAACGGCATCAAGGTGCGCGACGAGCTGCAGGTGATGGCTCGCAACGAGGCGGTCGGCATGCAGGCCGACACCATCAAGCCGCTGAGCCAGCCGGTCGACGGGTCGCAGACCTGGGGTGCCTACCAGTGCGGTACCCGTCCGCTGACACCGGCCACCGGCCAGGCTCCGGCCGGCAATCCGCCCGCTGCATCGTCGGCACCGGGTGCCTTCAAGACCTACCCGATCCAGGGCGGTTGAGTCGCCCCACCCCCGGGTGTCGTCCGGCGGGTTCGATCTGTAGCGAATTCCATTCGGGGTCATGCGATGCCTTCGCATGGTCGTGGTTTCCGTTTGCCTGAATGCCGGCGCTATATAGCACTGGCCGGTCCGGCCGTGCGCTTGCGCAGCGCAACAGGCAGGCATACAATTCACATATTGATATTACATTTATGTACTAAATAATGAGCAGCTTCGAACTCACCGAACAACGCCTGGCGGTTACCTGCCGCCGCTATCCCGCGTTTCCGCGTGAACCGGCTGTGCTGGTGCGACTGGTCAAGCACATCCACAAGCGGGTGCATGACGACGCCAATGCGATCCTCAAGCCGTGGGGGATCGGCCATCCGGAGTACAACATCCTGATGATGATGTACGGCACCGAGGCGTATTCGCTGAATCCCTCGCAGCTGGCCGACGCCGCGGGCGAGAAATCTGCCAACATCACGCGCCTTACAAGTCAGTTGTGCGACAAGGGGCTGATCGAACGCACCGCCAGCGACGAGGACCGACGCAAGGTCACGCTGACCCTGAGCAAGCAAGGCCTGGCGATGATCGAGGCTTTCCTGCCATCCATCTGCACCCTGTTGGAGCGGCAGGCGGCCTGCCTGAAACCAGCCGAAAGCATGCAGCTGGAGACGCTGCTGAAGAAATTCCTGAACGGGCTCGACGAGGCCTGAAGCATGACGTCCGCGTCGCTGAACCAGCATTCCCAGGCCACGTCGGGCGCGTCGTGGCTGACCGAGGCTTTTGCCGGCGAGGGGCGCGCCTGGATCTTCGTGGGCAAGTCGGTACTGGCTTCGTGCCTGGGCGCGTGGCTGGCGATGTGGCTGCGGCTGGAACAGCCGTCCACCACCATGATCACCGTGGCCATCGTGATGCATCCGAAAAGCGGCATGGTGCTGGCGAAGAGCTTCTACCGCGGCATCGGCACCCTGGCTGGCAGTCTGTGCGGACTGGTTCTGCTGTGCGTGTTCCCGCAGCAACGCGAGCTGTTCCTGCTGAGCCTGTCCTTGTGGGTGGCGCTGTGTGCGGGCGGGGCCATGCTGTACCGCAACTTCATGGCCTACGGTTTCGTGCTGGCCGGCTACACGGCGGCGATCGTGGCGTTGCCGGTGGTGAGTTCGCCACTGGATGTGTTCAATTCGGCGTTGATGCGCGTCAGTGAGGTGCTGCTCGGCATTTTCGTGGCCGGCGTGGTCAGCGATGTGGTGGTCCCCGAGCGCCTGCGCATGGTGCTGCGGCAGAGCGCGCGCGAGCAGTTCGCACGTTTCATCGACTTTGCCCGCGGCAGTACGGGCGGGGCGATCCCGCGAGCGGAGATGGCCAAGGCACATCTGGAATTCGTGCGTGCGGCGGTGCAGCTGGAAGACCTGCGCGCCTCGGTGATCTTCGAAGACCCGGAGGCACGCGCCCGCAGTGCCCGCATGCGGCTGCTCAACCAGCACTACATGGCTGCGTCGACCAGCTTCCAGTCACTGCATCACCTGATCAACCGGTTGTTGCGCAACCAGCGAACGTCGGTGGCCGATGCGTTGATCGCACTGTACCGCCCGCTGGGTGCGGCGCTGGCGCCCGCACCCGCGCAGCGCCATGATCCGGATGTGCTGGCGCCGCGGCTGCGCGCCTGCGTCGAAGCATTGCCGGTGCACGCCGAATCGCTGCGTGCCACCCTGACCGATCCGGCGGCTCAGCTCGAATTCGATACCGGCGACACCCTGCTGCGCCGCTTCGCCTCCGAGCTGCACGAATTCACGACAACCGAGATCGCGCTGCGGGCCGGCGTCCAGCGTGGCAATGTGGAGCGTGCGCATTTCCATCGCGGCAACGACCATGCGGGCGCCGTCGTCGCGGTGCTGCGTACCTTCCTGACGATGATCACGCTGAGTGTGTTCTGGGTGATCAGCGGCTGGCCCTACGGTGCCAGCGCAATGCTGCTCGCCACCATCTTCAGCGGGTTGTTCGCCGCCTCGCCGAACCCGTTCGCGTCCACGTTCGACATGCTGATCGGCTATACCGCCGGCATGGTCTGCGCGTTCGTGGCGATGTACTGGATGCTGCCCGGCAGCGACGGCTTCGTGATGCTGCTGGCGGTGATCGTGCCGTTCCTGATGATCGGCCCGTGGCTGAGCACAAGACCGCGCTGGGCAGGTATCGGCGGCGGCTACGCGATCGGTTTCGTCTACCTGCTGTCGTTGAAGAACCCGATGGTCTACGACCCGGTCCACACCCTCAACGATGCACTGGCGCAGTTGGCTGGCGTGGCGCTGACCGGCGTCGCCTTCGTGTTCATACCGGCAGTGACCGGCAGCGGCTGGCAGCGCATGCGGCAGATGCGCCGGCTGCGTGGCCAGGTGATGCTGGCCGCGACCGAGCCGCTTCCCGGGCTGGCTTGGCATTTCGAAAGCGTCAGTCGTGACCTGTTCCAGCAGCTGGTCGCGCACACGCGGCCGGGCAGCGGGGACGCGCGGCGTCTGCTGGCCTGGGCGCTGGCTGTGCATGAATGCGGTCGCGCGCTGATCGAACTGCGTCGGGAGCTGCAGGACAGTGCCGTGTCGCCCGACCTTCGACTGGCGGTCGATACGGCCGTGCACCGTGTGGCGCGGCTGTTCAGCCAGCCGGATGCGGTGCGCTGGCGCAGTGCCGATGAAGCCGTGCAGCTGGCGTTGCAGGGCTGTGTCGAGGCCGGCCACGGCGCCGCACCATTGCGCCCCTATCTGCATCAGTTGCGCAGTGCGCTGCGCGACGAGGAATCGCCGATGGCGGCCTACCAGCAGGCCGACCCGATGGAGTCCGCCCATGCCGCGTGAGATCGCTCTTTCCGATGTGCTGATGCCCGGCCTGCTGCCGGTGTTCATCGGCAGTCTGTTGCTGATGTGGCTGATCGATTCGTTGATCGGCCGCTACGGCCTTTACCGTTTCGTATGGCATCCGCCGCTGTTCCGCCTGGCCGTGTTCGCCGGCTTGTTCAGTCTGGCGGCCTTGCTGTTGCTTCGCTGAGCTGCGTACAAGACCAGGTTTCGACCATGAACAAGACTTCGCTTCCGCGCTTCATTCTCACTGCCCTGGTGGTGGTGATCGCCATCGTGCTGGGCCACGCGCTGTGGAAGCACTACCTGTATTCGCCCTGGACCCGCGACGGTCGTGTGCGTGCCAACGTGGTGCAGGTGGCGCCCGATGTGTCCGGCCTGGTGGCCGCGGTGAAGGTGAAGGACAACCAGTTCGTCCACAAGGGTGACGTGCTGATGGTGATTGACCAGCAGCGCTACATACTCGCGCTGCAGCAAGCGGAGGCCAATCTCGATGCCGCTCAGGCGAATGCACGGGCGGCCGGCGCCGGTACTGCGGCAGCGGCGGCGGCCATTGCCGGGCGCGAGAGCGAATACCAGATGTACAGGGCCCAGGCCGCGCGTCGCCTGCGCATGGCCGAGCGCAACGTTATTTCCGAAGAAGCGCGACAGAATGCGGTGGATACCGCGAACAATGCCCGCGCCGACCTGCGCGCCGCGCAGGCCTCGCGCAAGCAGGCCAGCGCCTCGGCGCAGCAGGCGCTGGCTGCCGTGCAGCAGGCGCAGGTCGCAGTGGATGTGGCCAAGCTCAACCTGCGGCGCACGGAAGTGCGTGCGCCTGCGGACGGCTATGTCACCAACCTGGACGTGCGCGTCGGCGACTACGCCACCACCGGCGTGGCCCGGCTGGCCCTGATCGACAGCCACAGCTACTACATCTACGGCTATTTCGAAGAAACCAAGCTGCCGCAGCTGCGCGTGGGCGATCCGGTCGACATCCGGCTGATGGCCGGCGGCGTGCATCTCAAGGGCACCATCACCGGCATCGCCCGGGGCATCACCGACAGCGACAACCCGACCGGCAGCAACCTGCTGGCCAACGTAAATCCCACCTTCAACTGGGTGCGCCTGGCGCAGCGCGTGCCGGTGCGCATCGCCATCGACACCGCCAGCGTGCCCAAGGGCATGGTGCTGGCAGCGGGCATGACGGCCACGATCGAAGTGAAACCGCACGCGAAGCACTGACACGCGACTCGCGTTAGGCTACGGGGCATGGACGCGATCCTTGCTCCGCACGATCTGCTGGCCCTGTTCTGTGGTGCGCTGGTCGGTGCCTCGCTGGCGCTGATCGGGGGCGGCGGCTCGATCCTCGCTACGCCGCTGCTGCTCTATGTGGTGGGCGTGCACGACCCGCACCTGGCGATCGGCACCAGTGCGCTGGCGGTGTCGCTGAATGCCTTCGCCAACCTGGTGCCGCATGCACGGGCCGGCCACGTGCGCTGGCGCGAGGCGACGGTGTTCGGTGTGGCTGGCGTGGCCGGCGCGTTCGCCGGTGCCAGCCTCGGCAAGTGGCTCGATGGCCAGCGTCTGCTGGTGTTCTTTGCGATTCTGATGCTGGTGGTGGCTGCGCTGATGTGGCATCCGCGCGCCTCGCGGGCGCCGGTGCGCCGGCCGCATCCGCTGCCGTGGCTGAGCGGCACCGGCCTGTTCGCGGGCGGGTTGTCCGGCTTCTTCGGTATCGGCGGCGGTTTCCTGGTGGTGCCGGGCCTGATGTTCGCCGGCGGTCTCGACGTGATCGAGGCGATCGGCTCGGCGCTGCTCGCGGTGGGCATGTTCGGCGCCACCACCGCGGCCAGCTACGCTGCGTCGGGCCTGATCGACTGGCACATCGCCGCCGAATTCCTCGCCGGCGGCCTGGTGGGCGGCTGGATCGGTGCACTCGGTGCCCAGCGCCTCGCGCGCAAGCGCGGCGTGCTCAACCGGCTGCTGGCGGTGGTGATCGCGGTGGTCGGCGTGTTCATGCTCTGGCGCGAGATAGGGCGCGTGTAAGTTTTTGGTGGCGCGTGAGGACTAGGAGAGAGGTCATCACCACGCGTGAGGTTGTCGCCATGTCCGTCGTACCCGAAAGCCTGCCGGTCGCTGCAGTGCCTGCACGCCGGGCGTTGTACTGGTGCCTGGATGGCCTGCGCTTATGGTGGCGCGCGCCATTCAGATTGTTCGTGCTGTGTGCATTGCAGCTGCTCGTCGAGACTATCCTTCAGCTGATCCCGTGGATCGGTGTGGCCTTGTCCAAGCTGGTCGTTCCTGTTCTGCTGATGGGTATCTTGCTCGGGTTGGATGAACGGGCGAGGGGAGGGCACCTGCGCTGGTCGTGTCTGCTGGATGGCATGTGCCGTCGAGAGTTGTGGCCGGTACTGGCGCTGGCAGCGATGTGGGGGCTAGGCGTGTTCGCCGTGCAGCAGGCTGTGGCCTGGCTGGTGTATGGCTGGCCGGCGGTGGACGCAGTGCTGCTCGGGCATGCCATGGCCCACCGGGAGTTGATGACACTGACGTTCATGCGGGTACTGCTGCTGCCGGGCGTGCTGGTGTCAATCCTGCTGCTGCTGGCACCGTGTCTGTTGCTGTTCGACGGCCAGTCACCGTGGCGCTCGATCACCGGCAGCGTGCGCATGGTGCTGCGCCATGCCTCCCCTTTCGGCGTGTTGCTGCTGATCGATCTGGCGCTGTTCCTGCTGATGCTGTCCACAGGCTGGACTATGCTCGTCATGCTGCCGTTCGTGGTGCCCTGGTCGATGGCGAGCACGTACGTGGTGTGGCGCGATCTGCGGTCGGTGGTGCCGACTCCGGTCGTGGCGGACTGAGGACGATGGGGCAGGGGGCGTTCGACACGCTGCTGCGCGAGCATGCCGGTTTGCTGTCGCGCATCGCAGCGAGCTACGAGGCCGATCCGTCGCTGCGCGACGATCTGCTGCAGGACATGACGCTGGCGCTGTGGAAGGCTTTGCCGGCATGGCGCGGCGAGGCTGCGCTGAAGACCTTTGTGGCGCGCGTGGCGCACAACCGTGGCGCCAGCCACGTGATCGGCCGTACACGGCACCCCGCGACGCACGTGCTCGACGAGAACCTGGCGGATCCGGCGCACAGTCCGGAGTCGCACGCGCAACTGGAACAAAAGCGTCTGCGCCTGCAGGACGCGGTGCGCGCCCTGCCGCTGACCCTGCGCCAAGCGGTGACGCTGGCGCTGGAAGGTTTCAGCCAGCAGGAAATCGCCGACGCGCTGGGCATTAGCGCGAACAACGCAGCGGTGCGTCTAAACCGCGCGCGCAAGGCGCTCAAGACAGCATTGGGAGAATCCGCATGATTCCGCACGACGACTGGAGCCGCTGGGGCGAGGACTGGCAACGCCAGCCGCCGGTCGACCTGGGTCGCCTGCGCGCGCGGGTGCGACGCAAGCTGTGGCAAATGCGTATGGTGATCGCGTTCGAATGGCTCGTTTCGCTGGTGGCTGCGGGCCAGCTGGTGCGCGTGTTGTTCATGCCGGCCGCGGATGCCCGCTGGAAGCTGTGGGCGGTGCTGGTGTTCGTGGTGCTGATCGCGCCGACGCCGTACCTGTCTCTGCGCGTACGCCGGGGTACCTGGCGTGCGCCGACCGGGAGCGTGTCCGACCTGCTGCGGCTGACTGCGCGCCGGGCGCGGGCGGGTATCCGCATCGCGTGGATCAACATCCTCAGCATACCGCTGCTGCTGGCGATCACTTTGCCGATCGCCGCGCCCTGGCTGGCGCCGTCGCGCTGGCGTCACGATCCCGCGTTCCGGCACATGTTGATACTGAACGTGGGTTTCTGCGGGACGATCTTCCTGGTGGCGCTGGTGTTCTTCGTGTTCTTCCTGCGCCGGCAGCGACGCCGGCTGCGCCAGGTGGAAGCGCTGTTGCGCGAGGAGGATAGCTGACTGGGGCGGATTGCCGGTATCGGCGCAAACAAGGCAAGCTTGGCCGCTGTTGCTGGCGTTCTTTGCGTATCCTGCCTCCATGAACAAGCTGATCAGTGCGCCCCGGCGGATCGCCCGCCGTCTTGTCTCGCCATTGCGCCGCAAATCGCGTGCGTGGCTGGAGTCCCTGCCCGGATTCGCCGTGCCCGCACAGGCCATCGAGACACTGCATGAGCCGGCGGCGTTCCGCCAGGCCCTGCTGACGCAGATTGCGCAGGCCACGCGGCGCATCGTGATGGTGGCCTTGTACCTGCAGGATGACGACGCAGGGCACGAGGTGCTGGATGCGCTGTATGCGGCGCGTGCCAGGCATCCGGAACTGGAGATCGACATCTATGTGGACTGGCATCGTGCCCAGCGCGGACTGATCGGCAAGCACAAGAGTCCGGGCAATGCGGCGATGTACAGGGAATACGCGCAGCGGTTCGGGGCAGGCGTGCGGATCTGGGGCGTGCCGGTGCAGAGCCGTGAGTTGTTCGGCGTGCTGCACCTCAAGGGCTTCGTGTTCGACGACACGGTGCTGTACAGCGGCGCCAGCCTCAACGACGTGTATCTGGCCACGCATGGGCGCTATCGGCTGGACCGCTATCACTGCATCCGCGACCGCGAACTGGCGGACAGCATGGCCGGGTTCGTGCGGGGACAGTTCCACGGCAGCGAGGCGGTGCGACGGCTGGACCTGCCCGATCCGCCCTCGACGCGCAGCCTGTTGCCGTCCATCCGGGCCTTTCGCGCGCAGCTGCAGCAGGCTTCGTATGCACGCCCGCAGCTTCCCGCGCTGACGGACGGGCAGGTGGCCGTCACGCCCCTGCTCGGTTTCGGCCGGGCCGAGAATGCGCTGAATGCCGCGATGCTGGCGCTGCTACGCAGCGCGCAGCGCGAGATCGTGCTGCTGACACCCTATTTCAATCTGCCCAAGCCGGTGCGTGTGGCGATCGGTCAGGCGCTGCGGCGCGGTTGCCGCGTGGACATCATGGTCGGCGACAAGACTGCCAGCGACTTCTACATTCCGCCGCCGCAGCCGTTCCGCACCATCGGGCTGCTGCCTTACCTGTACGAGAACAACCTGCGCCGTTACATGCGTGCGCATCGCCGGCAACTGGAAAGGGGTCAGCTGGTCGTCCGTCTATGGCGCGACGGGGACAACAGCTACCACCTGAAGGGCCTGTTCGTTGACGACGAGTACGCCCTGCTCACCGGTCACAACCTCAACCCGCGCGCCTGGGCGCTGGACCTGGAAAACGCGCTGCTGCTGCGCGACCCCGCAGGCCAGTTGCTGGCGCAGCACCGTGCCGAGCGCGAGGCGCTGCACCGGCATGCCGTGACCGTGGCCGATTACCGTCAGCTGCAGAGCCTGCGCCGCTATCCACCGGAAGTGCAGCGGCTGCTGCGCCGGCTGAGCCGGGTCCGGCTGGACCGGCTGGTGAACCGGTTGCTGTGAGAGGCGAGGCCGTTCAGGCGTCGAGATCGGGGATCAGCTTGCTTTCCAGCCGCGCGATGGTGTCTTTCAGCAGCAGGCGGCGTTTCTTCATGCGGGTAAGCTGCAGCTCGTCCCTGCCGATGGCGGTGGCGAGCCGGTCGATGGCCGTGTCCAGGTCGCGATGCTCCACCCGCAGCTCGGCGAGCAGGTGGGCAAGCTGGGTAGGATCCTGGACTTGCATGGCATGAACGGCAGGGGCGATGGTCGGCAAGTGTAACGCCGCCGGATGACAACCAGCGAGCGGGCTACAATGGTGACCTTTTCCGCTTGTCCCGAGTCATGTCCGCCGATTCCGCCCTTGCTTCTCCCGTGTCGCGCGATGCCGGCCGCGTTGCTGCGCGCCTGCAGCGGCTGACCGGCCAGGCGATCGGCGATTTCGGCATGATCGAGGACGGCGACCGGGTGATGGTCTGCCTGTCCGGGGGCAAGGACTCGTACACCCTGCTGGACATGCTGCTGGCGCTGCAGGCGAAGGCGCCGGTCCGCTTCGAGCTGATCGCGGTCAACCTGGACCAGAAGCAGCCGGGTTTCCCCACGCATGTGCTGCCGGACTACCTGCGCCAGCGCGGGGTGCCGTTCCATGTCATCGAGCAGGACACCTACAGCACGGTGACGCGGGTCATTCCCGCGGGCCGGACGATGTGCGGGCTGTGCTCGCGGCTGCGACGCGGCGCGCTGTACGCCTGGGCGGCGGCCAATGGCATCAGCAAGATCGCACTGGGTCATCACCGCGACGACATCCTGGCCACCTTTTTCCTCAACCTGTTCCACCAGGGCAGCCTCAAGGCGATGCCGCCCAAATTGCGCTCGGACGACGGCCGGCACGTGGTGATCCGCCCGCTTGCCTATTGCCGCGAGGACGATATCGCCGAGTACGCGGGCCAGCGCGGCTTCCCGATCATTCCGTGTAATCTCTGCGGCTCGCAGGAAAACCTGCAGCGCCGGCAGGTGCGGCGCATGCTGGACGAGTGGGATGCGCAGCATCCGGGGCGCAGCGAGACCATTTTCCGCGCGCTGGGCAGCGTGGCTCCCTCGCAACTGGCTGACCGCAGCCTGTTCGATTTCGCGTCGTTGCGCGCCGAGGGGTGTCGCGAAGACGCCAATACCGGCGATAATCGGACGTCCATACGTCCATCCATCCATTCATTCGAAGACGAGTAGAAGCCGTGTCCCTTTTTGCATCCGTTGAAATGGCCCCGGGCGATCCGATCCTGGGACTTACCGAGCGCTACCTTGCCGATCCGCGTGCGACCAAGGTGAATCTGGGCGTGGGTATCTACGTCGACGAGCAGGGCCGGGTGCCCGTGCTGCAGGCGGTGCGCGAGGTTGAACAGGCGCTGGCGCGCGACGAGCAGCCGCGCGGCTATCTGCCGATCGATGGCCTGCCGGCCTACAACCTGGCTACCCAGAAGCTGCTGTTCGGTGAGGAGTCGCCGCTGCTGGAAGCCGGCCGCGTGGCCACCGCGCAGACCATCGGCGGCAGTGGCGCACTGCGGGTGGGGGCTGACCTGCTGAAGCAGGTGCTTGGCGACAAGGCCACCCTGGCGATCAGCGACCCGAGCTGGGGCAATCACCATGCGGTGTTCCGTACCGCGGGCTTCAAGCTGCTCGATTACCGCTACTACCACGCCCCGACGCGGGGGCTGGATTTCGCCGGCATGCTGGAGGATCTCGGCAAGCTGGAGCCCGGCACCGTGGTGCTGCTGCACGCCTGCTGCCACAATCCCACCGGTGTCGACCTCGACGAAGCGCAGTGGGGCCAGGTGATCGCGCTGCTGAAGGAGCGCAACCTGCTGCCGTTCGTGGACATGGCCTACCAGGGCTTCGACAAGGGCACCGATGCCGATGCCACCGCCGTGCGCCTGCTGGCCGACTCGGGCATCCAGGCTTTCGTGGTGGCGAATTCGTACTCCAAGTCGTTCTCGCTGTATGGCGAGCGGGTCGGCGCGCTGTCCTTCGTGGGCGCGGATCGCGAAGAGGCCGATCGGCTGCGTTCGAAGATCAAGCAGACCATCCGCGCCAACTACTCCAGCCCGGCCACGCATGGCGGCAAGCTGGTGGCCGGCGTGCTTGGCAGCGTGGAACTGCGTGCGCGCTGGGAACAGGAACTGGGCGCGATGCGCGAGCGCATCCACGCGATGCGTGCCGGCATGGTGGACAAGCTGGCGGCCCTGGGCGCGCCGGATTTCGGCTTCATCAACCGCCAGGCGGGCATGTTCTCGTACTCGGGCCTGTCCAAGGAGCAGGTGGATCGCCTGCGCGAGGAATACGCCATCTACGCGCTGTCCAGCGGCCGCATTTGCGTGGCGGCCCTGAATACGGGCAATCTGGACTATGTGACGCGGGCTGTCGCCGCCGTCTGCGCCTGATCGATCCGGTTCGTTCTATTGCGCATGGCCGCCGCAAGGCGGCCTTCGCATCTTCATGGAAATCGCATGTTCTTCCGCAACCTCACGCTGTTCCGCTTTTCCCCTGCCGTTGCCGACGATCTCAAGCGCCTCGACGAGGTGCTGGGTGAACACCGCCTGCGCCCCTGCGGTCCGCAGGAAATGGCCACGCGCGGCTTTGTGCCGCCGATCGGCCGGGGTGAGGAGGCCGCGCTGACCCATGCGGTGAAGCACTGCACCTGGCTCACCGTGGGTGGCGAGGACAAGCTGTTGCCGTCGGCGGTGGTCAACGACGAGCTGCAGCGCAAGGTGCGCAAGATCGCCGAAGAGGAAGGCCGCAAGGTCGGCGGTCGCGAGCGCAAGCGGCTGAAGGAAGACCTGCTCAACGAACTGCTGCCGCGCGCCTTCGTGCGCAACTCGCGGCTGTCCGCCTACGTGGATACGAAAAACGGCTGGCTGGTGCTGGACACCTCCAGCCGCAAGTCGGCGGAGAACGCGCTGACCCAGATCCGCGAGGCGCTGGGCAGTTTTCCGGCCGTACCGCTGGCGCCGGAGGAAGGTCCGCGCGTGCTGATGACCGACTGGCTGGCCGGTGGCAACCTGCCGGCAGGCCTGGCGCTGGGCGACGAATGCGAGCTGCGCGACCCGGCCAGCGCCACTGGTGCCATTGCCAGGTGCCGCCGTCAGGACCTGGATGCGGACGAGGTCAAGGAGCACCTGCGCAATGGCAAGCAGGTGTTCCAGCTTGGCCTGGTGTTCGACGATCGCATGAGTTTCGTGCTGGGCGAGGATCTGGTGGTGCGCAAGCTGAAATTCCTCGATGTGGTGACCGACGAGCTGGGCGACAGTCACGAAGATGCCGCCGCCGAGGCGGACGCGGGCTTCGCCCTGCTGACGCTGGAACTGGAGCGGCTGCTGGCCAAGCTCGAGGAATGGTTCGGTTTGCCGCGTCCCAGCGACGGCTGAGATTCGCGCCTGCCAAGGCCTGCCGGGCCGTCCTGTGCGAGACCCTTGCGCAAGGGTGGGCGCTTCCCCACATACTGTCGTCCCGGACGCGTTTTCGACCTGCGAAGCGCACCGGCGGTTTGGGCACACGACATGGCGCAGCATCTCGAAGGCGACTGGCTGGAACTGGCGACGGCGCGCGGCAACACCATCCGGGTGTTGAAGGCCGCGCATCCGCGTGCACGCCGCTTGCGGCTGACGGTGACACCCAAGGGCGCGCGGGTGTCTTATCCGCATGGTACCCATCCGGCGCAGGTCAGCGCCTTCCTGCGCAGCCATGCCGAGTGGCTGGAGCAGAAACTGGACGAGCTGAACCTGATCGTGAAGCCGCTGCCGCCGCTGCGGTTGGGGCATGCGGTCGACTTTCCCCTGCGCGGCGAGTCCGCCACGCTGGACTGGGCAGAGGGGCCGTACCCGCGCATCGAGCCGTTCGATGGCGGCCTGACCCTGGTCATTCCGCGTCCCCACACCCGGGCCCTGCCGGTGGCGCGTGGCCTGCTGGCCTCGCACTTCGAGGCGCTGATCCGGCGTGATGTGTCGCGCTGGCTGGCCGGTTACGTGCCGCGGCTCGGGCTGGCGCCCACGGCCGTGCGGGTGCGTCCGCTGAAGAGCCTGTGGGGCAGCCTGGATACGCGCGACCGCATCAATCTCGATCTGGCGCTGGCACTCGCCCCGCCTGCGGCGCTGCGCTATGTGCTGGTGCACGAGCTGTGTCATCTGCGAGTCCGCAGTCATGCGCCGCGATTCTGGGCACTGGTGGAGAGCCTCTATCCCGACTGGCGCGAGCAGCGCGACTGGTTGCGGGTGAACGGCTCCAGCCTGAAGGCCGAGCTGGACCGGCTGGTGGCCGACGTGGCCGACTGAGCCGGTCGGGCCATGGCGTGGCCGGAAGGTGGCTGACAATCGTCACTCGATCGCCGGGTCGACAGCGTGCAAGATGTTGGCCTCACCGCTGCTGGGGCATCCGTCATGGCATCCGTTGACGACACCGCTGTCGCGCTGGTCTGGGTCGCATGGCTGCTCTACTGGGCCTGGAGCGCGCGTGGCGTGAAGGCGCCGGCACGCGAGGACAGCATGGGCTCGCAGCTGCTTTATCGCGTGCCGATGGTGCTGGCTTTCGTCATCCTGTTCATGCACGGACCACGTACCAGCGAGTTCTACGGCCGCTTCCTGCCCGCTTCGCCGGCATGGTGGTGTGTGGGCATGCTGGTGCTGCTGTGCGGACTGGGTTTTGCCTGCTGGGCGCGGGTGGTGCTCGGGCGCAACTGGAGCGCCGACGTGCAGGTCAAGCAGGATCACGAGCTGGTGCAGCAGGGGCCGTATCGTTGGGTACGCCACCCGATCTACACCGGCATGCTGCTGGGGCTGGCCGGAACCGCCTTGGCACTGGGGCAGTGGCGCGACCTGCTGGCGCTGGCCCTGGTCGCGGGCAGTTTCTGGTACAAGCTGCGCCACGAGGAGCGTTGGATGCGCGAAGTGTTCGGTGCCGTCTATGAGGATTACATGCGGCGCACGAAGGCCCTGATTCCCTGGCTGCTTTAAGGCGTGTCGTCAGGTCTGCGGTTGACGTGGCTGGCGCACGTAGCGGGTGCCCAGCAGATGGTCCCATAGCGGCGAAGTGACGCCGAAGTTGCTGTGCGGGTGGTAATGGTGGACGTGATGGCTGGCGGCCCAGCGACGCATCAGCGCGCTCTTGAAGCGCACATGGTGGATCACGAAATGGCTGACCCCGTAGGCGACGTAGCCGAAGGTCACCATGCCAAGCATCACCAGCGCGAAACCGGTCGGCAGCAGCAGCAGGCACAACGCGGTCAGGCCGCCGAGCACCGCCGCGGGCAGGAAGAACGGCAGCGAGTCGTAACCCAGCGGATGCTCGTGATGCTTGTTGTGCCCCTGCGTGAACAGCGGGATCCGCGTATGGAACATCCAGCGGTGGAAGAAATATTCGATGAAGCTGAAGGCCAGCAGGCCAGTTGCTGCGGCCAGGGCGACGACCGCCAGGCTGTCGCTGTGATGCCAGCCTGCGACCAGCAGGACCATGCCCAGAATGGCGTCCAGCACCACTTCGGCCCAGTAATTGGCCCGAGTGGATGACATCCGGATGATGGCATCCAGGGTACTGTGCATGATGTTCCGCTTGCTTGACTGCTGTTGCATAGCTCTCGTCTTCTCGTCAGAAAACGCGCCTGCCGCGGAACCGTTGCACGGATTCCCCCTGGCGCTGCCATCCTTGAGCCCTACATGATGCCCATAGTCAGGCTGACTCCCGCGTGAGCAGGGGTCTCGTCCATGCTTACGGGTATGGTGGGTATCATGCCGCAAGCACGCTCAATGCGACAGGGCAAAGGCGGTGAGTGCCTGCGCGGTTTCCTGCGGCTTCTCCAGCATCGGCATGTGGCCGCAGCCGATCAGCATGGTCGAACTGATCGCGCTGGCGTGGGTCAACCCGCTGCGCAGGCTGTCCATTGCCGAGATGTCGACGATGCGGTCGTCGTGGCACCACAGGCCCAGCACGGGCATGGTCAGCTGGCCCAGGCGGTTCTGCAGCGACAGTGCCTGGTCCGGCTGGCGCAGGGCGTCGAAGGTACGCTGGATGAAGGCGTGGCGCTGGGTGTTCTGCTTCACCAGGGCGTCCACGAAACGGCCGGGAATGTGCGGCGGCGTGTCGAAGGCCAGGGCCAGGGCACGTTCGAAGCCGGCACGGTCGGTGTAGGCGAACGGGTCCTGGCCCGCCAGAGCCGCCTTGTCGAAGGCGTTTTCGCGGGACTTCAGGCCGAAGCTGTCCAGCAGCGCGAGTCCGTCCACGTGCGCGGGATGTTCCGCGGCATAGACGCCGGCGATGGCGCCGCCCATCGAATGGCCCACCAGCAGCACCTGGCCGACCCCAAGTGCCTGCATGAAGGCCTGCAGCCGTGCAGCCTGCGCATCGATGTCATAGTTGCCATCGGGTATCCGCGAGGAACGTCCCCAGCCTGGCAGGTCGGGAATGATCAGGTGGAAGTGCGGTGTCAGCAGTTGTGCCACCGGCAGCCAGACCTGCTTGTCCGAATCGAAGCCATGCAGCAGCACGATGGTCGGCCCTGTGCCACCCTCGTAGTACGACCAGCGCGTGTCGCCAGCCTGGATCGACTTCTCTTCCAGGTGCGCGGCCATGGCCTTGCGCGCCGTATCCGCGCGCATCAGCAGGCGCGGGGCGAACAGGTAGCTGCCACCAAGCAGAAGAGCCAGCAGCACCGCCACGACGGCGAGAAACTTCAGGCGGCGCAGCAGCATGCGCTGCCAGAGAGGACGCTGGGGCGGATGGGTTGCAGACATGGGCTCAGGATTTCCTGGCGTTGGATGTGGAGTGGGAGTGGCGGAGCATTTGCTCGCCCATTTTCAGATATTCGGCCTCTGGCATCAGCCCCATGCGGGCACGCCGTTGAGCGAGGTGAGCTGCATCCTCGATAGGATAAAGGACAAAATGACCATCCTGGATCGATGTCTGCGTGCCGTAGATCTGCTTCCTGCCCTGTTGTACCCGAACACGGTCGACCATCAAGGCGTAGTCGTGATGCGACAGTTCGCCGCGCAGCATCAATGGGCGCGCGCGATCGAGCACCTTGGTCATGAAGGGGGTATCACTAACGGCGTGCTGAGAAAGCAGCCAGAAATTCTCTACGCCGTCCCGGCCCACTTCTGTTGCATCCGGAAAGCCGTGATGCTTTAGGATCACTCGCAGCCGCTGCAGGTGTGCCGCATCAAGTCGCTCCATATTCGCCTCTTCAGGCGAGCCACGCTTGAATCCCGTGCTCATCCAGGCACTTCGCGAATGCTGATCGGCCCGGGCCATCGCGGCCAGCTCCGCTTGCAGCCTCGGCAATGTCACGCGGTGCAACGGCGTGGCCAGCGACGGCGTGGCTACGATGGCCTGCAAGGTGTTGCCGGCATCGACAGCACGTTGTACCTGGCGTAGCCACGGGCCTAGTAGCGGCAACCCCGTGCTATCGCGATAAGGATTGGCATTCGCGGCAGACTCATGCGGGCTCGTAACGACTTTGCCGTGATCCAGCGCCAGCAGACTGCCGAATTGCTGGGGATGACCATGTTGTATTTCGATACGATCGTTGAGTCGTGCGAAAGCGCGTGCATCTATGTCCATGCCGATGCGCGACTGCATGGCGTTTTCCAGGGCGCTCTGGAAGTCATAGTCGCCCTTGGCACGGAGGGCGAGGTCGCCAGCTGCATCGACGCCTTTGCGCCCTGCCGCCGGAACCGTGGGCCAGCCATAGCGGGCAATCAGCATCTTGAACGCCGTGAGCGCGGGGCTATCCAGCGTGCCATGTCCTTGGCGATCGAGCTCAAGCAAGCTGCGGTGCAGTGCCGGTTGCCTGATGGTCGACGGATCGATGCGGATGTTCATCTCCGCCGCATGTAAATCAAAGGCTGCGGTCAGGGTCATCAACAGCAGCATGGCGAAGCTGGAACGGTGCATTAGGTCGGCTCCTTCCGTGGCATGTAAATGAACAGGTGTGATCGGCGTCATCGCGGAATTCATCCGCGTAATCGCGAGTGCCGCTTCCGGCGGACGACTACTCGGCCAGCTGGGACATGGCGAGACTGAAGCGCAGTCGGATGCCATTGTCCAAGCTGCGCGCCAACAAGCCTGCAGGCTCCAAGTATGCCATTGCCGGTGGAGGGCTCTTGAGCTGATGGCTCTCTAGCGCGGCAGTCGAAGCGTCCTGCCGGCCAGGCGGTAGCCGCCTTCGATCAGCACCGCCAGGCCGAGCATCGCCGCGAGCACCCACAGTTTGGCGGGGGCGCTGTGCGCGGTCTGTACGATCAGCGCGGCGAGTGCGGCAAGGCAGGCGAGGATGCCGGATGTGGAGAGCCAGCGGCGTCCGCCGGTGGTGTCTGCGCAGCGCAGGTTGGCGGCATTCACCGCGGCGAAGATCAGCAGGAAGCCCGCACTGCCCAGGGTGGAGATGCTGCGCAGGTCGAAACCGTTGGCCATCACCAGGGTCAGCGCGGCGGTGATCAGAAGCCCCTCGACCGGCTGTCCCCAGACCTTGCGTTCCAGCATCGACGGTAGTTCGCCGTCGCGCGCGATGCTGTAGCTCAGCCGCGCGGTGCCGTACAGGGTGGCGTTGATCGCCGAAGCCGTGGACAGCATCGCCGCACCGGCGATCAGGGCGAACCCGGCCTGGCCGAGGAAGGGCCGAGCTGCCTCCGCCAGCGCGTAATCCTTGGCTGCCACGATCTGCGCCACCGGCAGGTTGCCCACGGTCACCAGCGACACCAGCACGTACAGGGCGATCACGAAGCCGACCGAAATGTAGTACGCCCGCGGCAGCAGACGCTGCACGTCACGCACGTCGAGCGCGGTGTTGGCGATCAGCTCGAAGCCCTCGTAGGCGAGGAAGATGATCATGCCGCCGGCGACCAGCTGCATCGACGGCGCCCAACTGGCGGGTTCGATCCGTGTCGCGTGCACCGTTGCCAGACCAGCAACCACGAACACCAGCAGGATCGCCACCTTCAGCCCCACGATCCAGCTTTCCGCCTTGCCGATCCACTCGGCGCTGAGCAGGTTCAGGCCGGTGAGAAGCAGTACGCCCAGCGTGATCAGCACGTGCTTGCCCAGAGGCTGCCAGGCGGCCGGAAGAAAGGTGGCGCCATAGCTGCCGAATGCCAGTGCGTACAGCGACAGCATCACCACGTAGCTCAACCACAGCAGCACGTTCAGGCTGCCGGTGAACATGCCCGGCCCGAAGGCGCGGTCGAGAAAGGTGACGGTGCCACCCCGACTCGGAAACGCCACCGAGAGCTTCGCATACGAGTACGCGGTCAGCAGAGCCACCGCCCCCGCCACCGCGAACGCCGCGGGCGTGCCGCCGTGGGCCATCTGCACCGCCAGTCCGAGTACCGCGAAGATACCGCCGCCGACCATGCCGCCGATACCGATGGCCACCACTGGCCACAGTCCCAGCTTGCCGTCGCCCGTCTTTCCCATTCGCGTGTCCCGCGCCTGCCTAGCAAAGCGTGCAGTGTCGCATCGGGGTGCATGCATGTCATGCCGACCTGTGGCCGGTGTGGACGTATCCGCAGGCTTTTCGGGGGATATCGGTTTCCTGTGCGGACACTCACACGTAACGGTCGGCCAGCCGGTCGGTGGCTTCGACCAGGGCGTCGGTGATGGCAGGGTCGGCCGCGCTGTGTCCGGCCAGCACGATGCGCAGCTCGGCCTCTGGCCAGGCCTGGTGCAGGTCCAGTGCCGTCTTCACCGGACAGATGATGTCGTAGCGGCCGTGCACGATGGTGCCCGGGATACGGCGGATCCGGTCCACGTCGCGCAGCAGCTGGTTCGGTTCCAGGAACATGCCGCGACGGAAATAGTGCGCTTCCAGCCGGGCCACGCTCAGTGCCGCCTGCGGGTCGGCGAAGTCGCCCGCACCCTCGGGGTCGTGTTCCAGCGTGGTGGCACCGCCTTCGAAGTCGCTCCATGCCTGTGCGGCGGCGAGCCGGACGGTTTCGTCGGCGTCGTTCAGACGGCGCCAGTAGGCTTCGATCATCTGGTCGCGTTCGGCCTCGGGAATGAAGTCGCGGAAGTGCGCCCAGCGCTCCGGGAAGATGTAGCGGGCACCGCCATCCATTTCGTTGAACCAGCGCAGCTCCTCGTCACGGGCCAGAAAAATGCCGCGCAGCACCAGCCCGAGCACGCGCTCCGGGTGAGCTTGGGCATAGGCCAGTGCCAGGGTCGATCCCCACGATCCGCCGAATACCGCCCAGCGCTCGATACCCAGCGTTTCGCGGATCGTCTCGATGTCGGCGACCAGGTGTGCCGTGGTGTTGTCGACCAGGTCGGCAAACGGGGTCGATTGTCCCGAGCCGCGCTGGTCGAACAGCACGATGCGCCAGCGTGCCGGGTCGAAGAAGCGACGATGGTACGGCGCCACCCCGGTGCCGGGGCCGCCGTGCAGGAACACCACCGGCAGGCCGTCAGGGTTGCCGCATTCCTCGACATGCAGGGTGTGGCGCCTATCCACCGCCAGACGGCGGGTGCGGAAGGGTTCGATCTCGGGGTACAGCTGGCGCATGGTGTGCTCCGTGGCAAGTCGGGGAGAGTGGGAATGGGGGCGCTGCGCCGTTCAGTCGCGCGACAGGGCGCGGGCGGCATCCCACATGGTGCGGGTGATCGGGCGGTTGGCATGCGGCGTCTGCAGCACCACCAGGGTCGTGGTACTGACGCTGGCGTGGATCTTCAGCAGCCGGTCCAGCACGCTTTCCAGGTGCGCGATGGACATGGCCACCACGTGCAGCAGGGCGGAATCCTCACCGGCGAGCCGGCGGCAGTCGAGCACCTCGGGAATGTCTTCCACGATGCTGCCGATGCGCGCGCAGATGCCGCCGTCGCAACGCAGCCGTACCATCGCGTCGATCGCATAGCCCAGCCGCTTCGGCTCCACCGTGGCGCGGTAGCCGCTGATCACGCCGGCCTCCTCCAGCCGTTTCACCCGCTCGGCCACTGCCGGTGCGGACAGCCGCACCTTGCGGCCCAGTTCGGCGTAGCCCAGGCGGGCATCGTGTTGCAGGGCCTCCAGCAGCTGCCAGTCGGTGTGGTCTAGATCCGGTTTCGAAGCCAAGGTGCATATCTCCGACTAGCGTTTCGTTCGACGGCGAAACGAGTCGCCGGCATAGTGATCCATTATTCACCGGCATCGACGGCAAGACTACGATGCCCACGTCCCCGATCCACTGGAAAGCACCCCATGAGTACCTCCGAGCACCTCGATGCTGGCGCATTGACCAGCATCGCCGTGGCCCTGCTGACCTGGTCGTCGGCGTATGCCGCGATCGCCTACGCGCTGCCCTCGTTTTCGCCGGGCGAGCTGGCGCTGGCGCGGCTGTCGATCGCGTCGCTGTGCTTTGCGGTGCTGCTGCTGGTGCGGCGCACGCCGCTGCCGGCGTGGCGCGATCTGCCAAAGCTGGCGGTGCTTGGCGTGGTGGGCCTGACCGCGTACCACCTGTGCCTGAATACGGCGGAGACGCAGATCGCCGGCGGTACCGCGGCGATCATCATTTCGCTGGTGCCGGCGGCGACGGCGGCATTGTCCGCGCTGTGGCTGGGCGAGCGGCTGAGCCGGCGCACCTGGCTCGGCCTGGGCATCGCGCTGGCCGGCACCGTGCTGGTGGTGCTGGCCAGCGGTCAGCAGGTGAAAGCCGATCCGCGCGCGCTGCTGGTGCTGGGTTGCGTGCTGGCCTCGGCGATCTATTTCGTGGGGCAGAAGCCGCTGTCTGCCCGCTACGGCAGCTTGACGGTCACTGCGTTCACCTTCTTCGCCGCCACCCTGGGCACGGTACCGTTCGGCTGGCATCTGCCGTGGGCGCTGGCGGCGGCGCCGTGGTCGCGGATCGGCGCCCTGTTCTGGCTGGGCGTGGCGCCGAGCTTTGTCGGATACCTGGCATGGAATACGGCGATGCATCGCGCCAGTGCCTCGCGGGTATCCAGCTTCATCTACCTGTCGCCGCCGATCGCCATCCTGATCGGCTGGCTGTGGCTGCACGAGGTTCCCGGCCCGGGAGTGTTGCTGGGCGGTGTCGTGGTGATCGCCGGCGTGGTGCTGGCGAACGCGCGTCGTCGCGCGCGGCTGCCGGCGTCGCCGCTGCCTGATGCATGCAAGCCGTCCTGATCGATCCACTGCGGGAGATGCTGTCGTGTACACGCTTTACATCGCCAACAAGAATTACTCCTCGTGGTCGCTGCGGCCGTGGGTGCTGATGCGCGTGCTGGACATGCCGTTCGAGGAGAAGCTGGTGCCGTTCGACGGGGGCGTGGGCGCGAACTGGGATGCGTTCCGGACGTTTTCGCCCAACGGCAAGGTGCCGTGCCTGCACGATGGAGAGCTGGCGGTGTGGGACTCGCTGGCCATTGCCGAGTATCTGGCTGAGCAGCACGCCGGGGTCTGGCCGTCCGACCCGCATGCTCGGGCCTGGGCACGTTCCGCGGCCGCCGAGATGCATTCGGGCTTCGGCGCGCTGCGCAGCGACTGCACGATGAACTGCGGCATCCGCGTACGCCTTGCCGCACCCGATGATGCGGCACTGCAGGCGGACGTGACGCGCGTCGCCGAACTATGGAACGATGGTTTGTCGCGTTTCGGCGGGCCGTTCCTGGCCGGTGCGGCGTTCACTGCGGTGGATGCGTTCTACGCGCCGGTGGCGTTCCGCATCCAGACCTATGGCCTGTCGCTCGACCCGTTGTCGATGGCGTATGCGCGGCGCCTGCTCGAGCTGCCCGCGATGCGCGACTGGTACCAGGCGGCACTGGCCGAAACCTGGCGCGAGCCCGGACACGAGGCCGATGCGCGGCGCGTCGGCAGCTGGCTGGAGGACCTGCGCGCGTCCTAGACGGCTTCAGCCGAGGCGGCGGTGTTGCCAGCGGCTCAGCACCAACAGCACCAGCGCCACCGTCACGAAGGCCAGCAGCATCGCACAGGCATTCAGCAGTACCCGGGCATAGCCCAGATGTGCGACATCGAGGAACGGGTACGGATACCAGCCGTCGATCGCGCCGCGGGCCAGTGCGTAGACGAAATAGGCGGCGGGGTAGAGCAGCCATGTGCCGATCTGCGGCCAGCCCAGCGCCGCTTTCGGCACGGCCAGCCACCAGTACAGCAGGAACAGCAGCGGCATGGCCCGGTGCAGCAGCAGGTCGGCCAGCAGGGCCCAGCCGTGCGGATGCCACAGCGCATGCAGCAGCACCTGGTAGACCAGCGCCACGATCACGATGCTAATCGCTGCTGCCGTGGCGGTGCCCGGGTGTCGCAGCCAGCCACGCCGTTCCTGCGGCGCGATCGCCGCCGCGGCCAGCGTCACGGTGCAGAACAGGTTGGTCAGGATGGTGAAGTAACCCAGGCACAGCCACAGCCCGGGCAGCCAGCCGCGACCGTCCGCGGTGGTCAGTCGCGTCGACAGCAGGTATTGCAGGGTCAGCGCGAATGCACCGGTCAACGCGCTGAGGGCGGCAAGGATGCGGAGGGAAGGCCGCATGCCGCCGGGCCTCAGAGCTTGTAGGCCCGGTGAATCGCCACGATGCCGTTGCTGAGGTTGCGGACCTCGACGCGCCCGAAGCCGGCACGTTCCATCATGCCCTTCAGGGTTTCCTGGTCCGGGTGCTTGCGGATCGATTCGGCCAGATACTGGTAGCTGTCGGCGTCGCCGGCAAACAGCTGGCCGAGCTTGGGCAGTACCTTGAACGAGTGGAAGTCGTAGAGCTTGCTGAACAGCTCGCTCTGCACCTTGGAGAACTCCAGCACCAGGGCACGGCCGCCGGGCTTGAGCACGCGGCAGATGTCGGCCAGTGCCTTCTCCTTGTCGGTGACGTTGCGCAGGCCGAAGGCCATGGTCACCGCGTCGAAGCTGGCATCGGGGAAGGGCAGGCATTCGGCGTTGAGCTGGGCCCAGCGCAGACCGGCGACCAGGCCGCGGTCGGTCAGGCGGTCGCGGCCCACACCGAGCATGGCGGCGTTGATGTCGCCCACCACCACTTCGCCCTCGGTGCCGACCACCGGCTTGAGCAGCGCGGCGATGTCACCGGTGCCGCCGGCCAGATCCAGCACGCGGTCGCCGCGACGTACCCCGCTCACCGCCACGAAATGGCGCTTCCACAGGCGGTGGATGCCGAACGACATCAGGTCGTTCATCAGGTCGTAGCTACGTGCGACCGAGGTGAATACCTGGCCGACGAGCTTCTGCTTATCGCCGACGGGCACGTCGCGGAAGCCGAAATGGGTGGTCTGCTGTTCGCTCATGGGGCGCCATGCTACAGGATCGTCACGGCCATAAGCGCGGCTTATGCGCTGTATACGCAACATGAAGTGGCCTGATCGCCTGATCGGGCGTAGCGTTGCCTCACATTCCTGAATTTTCAGAGGAGGAGGCCGTCATGAAACGTTCCATCCTGGCTGTTGTGTGCGCGTTTGGTCTGCTGCTGGGTGCGGGTGCCGCCGCGGCGCCGTCCCAGGCCATCACGGCCTCCGGCGATTTTCATCAGGTACCGCACGCCGCCTACGTGCCGAGCAGCAAGCGGATCTACAAGGCGGTGTTCGCGATGACTAAGCCGAGCGCCAAGCCCGACCAGGTGAACCCGGCGCTGGAGCGCGTGGCGCGGGCGGTGAACCTGTTCGCCGCTTCGGGCGTGCCGCTCAGCCATCTGAAGTTCGTCGCCATCGCCTATGGTCCGGCGACCGCGCTGACCCTGGATGATGCCCACTACCGTGCGAAGTTCGGCGTGGCGAATCCCAACCTGCCGGTGATTGCGCAGCTGCGCAAGGCAGGTATCACGGTGGCCGTGTGCGGGCAGGCCGTGATCGAAAGCCACTTCCAGGACGCCTGGATCGCAAAGGACGTCAAGATTGCGCTGTCGGGGCTCACCACTGTCATCGGGTTGCAGCAGCAAGGCTATGCGCTGATGCCGCTGTAAGGCATTCCGGCTGACCAGGCACGACCAAGGAGACCGTCATGTCGAACCGTTCTTTCCGTTGGTGTCGCGCCTGGTTCGCCGGCGCCCTGCTTGCGGCCTGTGCCGGTGCTTACGCCGGCCAGGCCCATGATGATTACCTGCCACCGTGGAATCCGCCGCCGGCGGGCGGCGAGCACTTCAGCGTGCCGCCGGTGGATGCGATCGCCGACCTGCACGGCGATGTGGTCGATCCGCAGCTCACCGTGTTCTTCGCGGGCAACCAGTTCATGGTGGTGCACGATCTGCTGGCCGCTTTCCGCAAGGCCTACCCGCGCTATCAGCGCATCTATGTGGAGACCCTGCCGCCGGGCATCCTGGCCAGGCAGATCGAGACCGGCTCGCTGGTCATGGGCAACCTGCGCATTGCGCTGAAACCGGACATCTTCACGGCAGGCAAAGCGAGCATTGCCCAGCGGCAGAAGCATCATCACTGGTTTGCTGCCACCGCCGACTATGCGCGCAACCCGCTGGCGATCCTGGTCGCCAAGGGCAATCCCAAGCACGTCGAGGGCCTGCGCGACCTTGGCCGTGCGGATGTCCGCGTCAGCATGCCCAATCCGGCTTGGGAGGGCATCGCGCGGCAGATCGAGGCCAGCTACCGCAAGGCCGGTGGCGAGGCGCTGGTGCACACCATCATGGTCACTAAGGTGAAGGACGGCAGCACCTTCCTGACCCACATCCACCATCGCCAGTCGCCGTTGCGGGTGCTGCAGGGCAAATCCGACGCGGCGCCGGTATGGGCCACCGAGGCGTATTTCCAGCAGCACATCCTGCATCGCCCGGTGGACACCGTGACGATTCCGGCGGCGCAGAACGTAACGGCGACCTACACCGTGGCACGCATGGCCGACGCGCCCCACGCACAGGCGGCGAAGGACTTCTTCGCCTTCATGCAGTCGCCCGCCGCGCAGGCGGTGTACCGCAAGTACGGTTTCCAGGCCGTCAAGCCATGAACGCGCCGCGCCTGCTGGCCTTTGCGGCGGGCTGGGCGCTGACGGCCAGCGCCCTGGCCGGTACGCAGCCGGACGGTGCCAGCATTGCCCGGCTGGGCAATGGTCATGGCGTGGCGCCGTGTGCGGCCTGCCATAACGCCAACGGCAGCGGTCAGGCCGCTGCCGGGTTTCCGCGACTGGCTGGCCTGCCGGCGGCCTATCTGTTGAAGCAGCTCGACGATTTCGCCAGCGGAGCGCGCCGCAATGCCACCATGCAGCCGGTGGCCAGCGGCCTGAGCCCGGCCGAACGCAAGCTCATGGCGGATTACTACAGCACGCTGCCGGTGCCTGCGCCGGCAGCCCCGGCGGCGCCGATGGATGCCGCGTCGAAGGCGCTGGCCGAAACGCTGTCCACGCAGGGACGCTGGTCGAAAGGGCTGCCGGCCTGCTCGCAGTGTCACGGCCCCGGTGGCGTGGGTGTGGGCGACCACTTTCCACCGCTGGCCGGGCAGTCTGCGGTGTATATCGCCAACCAGCTGCACGCATGGCAGCACGGCACCCGCCACAACGATCCGCTGCACTTGATGAAGACGGTTGCCAGCAAGCTGGACGCGGCGGATATCGCGGCGATCAGCGCGTGGTATGCATCGCAGCCGGCGACCGGCAAGGGAGGGGCAAGTCCATGAGACAGTTGCTTCGATTGACCGCGCTGGCCGGCGCCGGGCTGCTGCTAGCGGCCTGCGACCGGAGCCACCAGGGCCAGGCCCGGCAAGGCCAGGCTCCGACCGCACATGCGCCGGCTGCATCGAGCACGTTGGCACATGCGGCTGCGGCGAACACGCGTTTCGTGCCGCCGCCCTTGTCGGCCATTCCCGACACGCCTTTCGGCAAGGAAGTGGCGCTGGGACACAGGATCTTCACCGAAACCGGCACCTATGCGTCGGCCTATGTCGGCAATCGGCTCAGCTGCGAAAACTGCCACATCGATGCGGGTCGGCTCGCCAACGCGGCGCCGATGTGGGCGGCCTACCCGGCGTTTCCCGCCTATCGCAGCAAGAACGGTCACGTGAATACCTTCGGCGAGCGCATGCAGGGCTGCTTCCGTTTCAGCATGAACGGCAAGGCGCCGCCGCTTGGCAGTCCGGTGCTGGTGGCGCTGGAAAGCTATGCCTACTGGATGTCGCAGGGCGCGCCGGAAGGCGCGTCATTGCCGGGTCGGGGCTATCCCAAGCTGCCCAAGCCGGCCATGGCGCCGGACTATGCCCGCGGCGAGCAGGTCTTCAAGAGTCATTGCGCCCTGTGCCACGGCGCTGACGGCCAGGGCCAGCAGGTGGCCGGTCGCACCGTGTTCCCGCCGCTGTGGGGGCCGCACTCGTTCAACTGGGGCGCGGGCATGCACAAAGTGAACACCGCGGCGGGCTTCATCAAGGCGAACATGCCGCTGGGTCGCGGCAACACGCTTACCGATCAGGATGCGTGGGACGTGGCCTATTTCATGGATGCCCACGAGCGTCCGCAGGACCCGCGCTTCAACGGCTCGATTCCGGCGACCCGCGCGAAATACCACCATTCGGCGCAGTCGCTGTACGGCACCGTGGTCAACGGCAAGCTGCTGGGCCAGGGTACGTCGGCGCATTGAGCTTCCGCGGCCCCGCACGACGCTACGGGGCCGCCAAGTCGTGTCAGTGCTTGCCTGCAATCTTGGCGTCGTGTTCGTGCCGTTCCGCCTCGACGTGCCGTTCGTGCAGTTCGCTGCCGGTGTTGCCGGTGCCGCTGGTTTCGGCGGGCGGCTGCTCGGGTGGCGAGGGGCGCGGCGCCTCCTTGTCGTCGCCCGCGGTGATCTTGAGGATGGAGTGGCGCATGTCGCGGGCCAGGATCACACGGGCATCGCGCACCATGTCTTCCAGCGCACTGGCGTAGTCGAGCTTGCCGTCGTCGTCGGTCCAGACCACCTTGCGTTCGCGCAGCTTCTGGATGAAGCCGCGGAACAGTGCCTTGTCGAAGAACTCCGGTGCCGACAGCTCGTTGAGCAGCGACAGACGCTGCGCCGCCAGCGTACAGGCCTTCTCCAACTCGGCGGCAGTGATTGCATGCGGACCGTGCTTGGCCAGCGCCGCGATGGCGATGTAGTAGCGCTCGAAGGCCTGGATCAGGCCGCGCGCGATGATGCGCAGCTGGAACGCGCCATCTTCCTGACCCGGGCCACGCTCCAGCACGCGGCCTTCACCGGTGGCTTCCAGCAGGCCGCGGCGCACGAAGAAGTCGATGGTGGCCTGCAGCTGTGCCACGAAGCCGTCCTCGTCCCAGGGCAGGAACAGCTCGCCCTGGATGAACGGGTAGATGATCCGGCCCAGCCGCAGTACCGAGGCGCGGGTCATGCGCCGGTTGTTGAGGAAGCAGCACGCCACCCATGCCGCGGTGGCCACCAGGTGCAGCACGTTGTTGCGGAAGTAGCTGAGCAGCACCGCGGGCTCGTCGTCGGCCACCAGCACGTCGCCCAGCGGGTGGGCAATGCGGCGGATCCAGCCCATCTGCTCGCCGTAGGCCACGATGGCGGTCGGTTCGAGCGGCGTGACGGTGACGCGGTCCGAATACGGCTGGTCTTCGAGCAGCGCCTTCATCAGCTCCAGCTGCGTCAGCAGGTCGTTCTCGGCCATCGCATGCTTGGGCGTGGCCAGCAGGGCCAGTGCAAGCAGGTTGATCGGATTGACGTCGGCGGCGCGGTTGATGTTGATGTGGATCTGCTCGGCCAGGCGATCCACCACGCCGTTGAGCCACTCGGGTCTGGCATCGGGGTCGGTGCCGGCACTGCGCCAGTCGGCGGCAGCGGCATCCAGCAGCGGGTTCAGTTCGATCGGCTCGCCGAAGTTCAGCGACACGTGGCCGTAGCGCTGGCGCAGCACCTTCAGGCCCTTGAGCAGGCCCAGCAGGGATTCCTTCTCCTTCGGCTTGCCGCTGAGTTCGCCGATGTACGACTTGCCTTCCATCAGCTTCTCGTAGCCGATGTAGACCGGCTGGAACAGCACCGGTCGGCGCGGCGCGCGCAGGAAGGCGCGCACGGTCATCAGCAGCATGCCGGCCCGTGGCGCCAGCAGGCGGCCGGTGCGCGAGCGGCCGCCCTCGATGAAGTATTCCATCGGCACGCCGCGGTCGATCAACTGCGCCACGTATTCGTTGAAGATTACCGAATACATCGCGTTGCCCTTGAAGGTGCGCCGCAGGAAGAACGCGCCGCCGCGGCGCAGGATCGGGCCGATCACCGGCAGGTTGAGGTTCACGCCCGCGGCGATGTGTGGCACCACCACGCCGGACATGTGCAGCTGATAGCTCATCAGCAGATAGTCGGCATGGCTGCGGTGGCTGGGCACGTAGATCACTTCGTGGCCGGGCGCGGCGGCGCGGGCCTTGTCGAAGTGGTGCATGGTGATGCCGTCGTACAGCTTGTTCCAGAAGTTCGACAGCAGGAACGATGCCGAGCGCACCACCGGGTGCGAATAGTCGGCGGCGATCTCCAGCACGATCTTGTGCGCGTTGCGCCAGGCCTTGGCCGGGCTGATCTTTTCCTTCGCCGCGGTGGCGGCGATGGCGGCGCGCACCGGCTCGGCATTGAGTACCGCATCGACCACGGTGCGGCGATGCGACAGGTCGGGGCCGATCACCGCTGCGCGGATGCGCCGGAAGTGGATGCGCAGCACGCGGGCGATCTTGCGGGCGAAGCGTTCGGGGCGGATATCGCCACCTTCGTCCAGTACCGCGCGCAACGACACCGGCGCGGAGAAGTGGACGACGGTGTCGCGGCCGTTCAGCAGCACCGCCAGCAGGCGGCGGAAGCGGCCTACCACCACCCAGTTTTCGGAAAACAGCACGCTGAACCAGCCCGATTCGCGGGTCGGCGCGCGGCCCACGTAGATCGACACCGGCACGATCTGGATGTCGCGCTCGGGGTCGGCCTCCAGCGAGCGGGCCAGCTGGCCCAGCGGCTCGTTCGGCGAGCGGTGGCGGTCGCGGCCCAGCAGGGCACCGTCGCGACGGGCCAGGGCAAAGACCGAGCGTCGTCGTCGCGCGCCGGTCAACGGCTGCATCGGGCTGGGCAGGCCGGCTTCGCGGCAGGCACGCTCGAGGATCAGCGCGTCCGAAAAGCCGTCGCGCTCGATCACGTAGCAGACCGGTACGCCGGGCGTCAGCAGGCTGGCCGGTTCCGCCGGTTCACGGCGGATCCGGACCCAGGGTTCGAGCAGCTGTCCGCTGAGGCGGAACCACCAGGGCACGCGGCTGCGTGCGGGGTGGTCCGCAGCGATGGTATGGGACGTCGGCATCGGTCAATTGTAGCGGTTTGGCCTTGGCGTCCGTGTTAGTGCGCCGTTGACGCGCTGGCCGGCTTGGCAGCACTGGCCGTCGGAGCCGGAGCCGCACTGCCGGCCGGTGCCGGCGTTGCGGCCGCCTTGGCCGCCGCCTCGCGCGCCAGCAGTTGCTGATGGGCCTGGCGCACTTCGTCGACCAGGGTCTGGTCATACCAGCGGCCGTTGTCGAGCATCATGTGCGTGTCGAGGGTCAGCGACTTGCCGAGCAGGGTGTAATTGATCTGCACATGCGCATGGCCGTGATCCATCGACTCGGTGGTGGCCTTGGCGGAATCCAGCACGTCGTCGACCGACAGGCCGTAGATGGCCAGCGCCTGCTTCAGGCCGTCGAAGACCTGGGCGTACTTGGCCATGGCCGCGTCGAAATCCAGCGTGCGCAGTTCGTTCGGGCTCTTCAGATCCAGCTTGCGGGCGGTGGTGACGACCACGCCGACGGCCTGTTGGGCCTTGGTCTGGTCGAACCAGGGCGCCTTCTGTGCCCATGGCAGAAGGGCGGACAGCACGTCGCTGGCTTCTTTCTTCTCGGCGTCGGTCAGGCTCTTGGCCTGGGCGATCGCGGTGCTCGCAATGGCCTGGCCGATACCTACCGCAACCGGCACCTGGTCCTTGTACTGCGTTTCCAGCCGGGTCAGTTTCGGCTGGATCTCGGCATACAACTTGGCCTTCGCACCGGGGGCGGTGAGCTGCTTCACCGTCTGCATGAAGCGGGCCTGCTCGTCCGGGCTCATCGGTGGCTGTTCTTTCGACAGCTGCTTCCAGTCGGCACGCATGCTGGCGTAGTCGGCCGGCGGCAGGGCGTGCTTCCAGAAGCCGGCGAAATTGCCTTCCTTGATCAGCTGCGCGGACTCCTGAACCATCGCCTCGGGCGTGCTGCCGCCGGAGCGGTTGGCAGGGTTCTCGTGATGGCATGCCGCCAGTGCCAGGGCGGCGGCGACAGGCAGCAGGACGCGATGCAGTGAAGGAAAGCGCATTGGAGGTATCTCGCGGCTGGGGGCGCCAGAGCGCCGGCGGGATGGCACACCCGGAACGGATGCGATGTCGCGCGCAGGGTAAGGAGGATGGCGCATAAAGAAAACCCCACGGACGGATCGTCTCGCGGGGCTCATGCCGGCAGAGCCGGAAGGGAAATGGCCTTGCCTGTGTCGCCAAGGTATGGATCGACAGGACTCGGCGGAACAAATGTTAGCGGGTCGTGAAACCTAAGGCAACACTTTATGTTTCATTCTAAAAAACATTGTTTTTATTGAATTTATTGATCGTGAAGCGCCTTGATCATGTCGCGGCGTCGCTGCTGCCGGGGCAGGCTCCAGTCGTTGTTGAACAGGGCCGGCTGCCAGCTGCCGTAGGTGGGGTTGGGCAATACGAACCAGCGCTGGCCGATCCATTTCATGTACGGCGCCATGGCCTGGGCGCGTCCGGCATCACGGTTGTCCATGATGTCGACGAAGTCGCCCAACTGGTCGCCGAACTGCATCAGCACCCGGTACTTGCGGCTGATGAGCTGACGCCGGCAACCCTTCTGGGTGCCGATCTGCTCGCAGTTCGGCACCGCGATGCCCAGCCCGAGGAAGGCATCCGGGCCGGAGACGGGGAAACCGTCCTTGCGCAGGTTGTCCAGGGTCGCCTGGTTCAGGCTTGCATCGCGGTTGGTGATGTAGATGACGGCGATGCCGTGCCTGGCCGCGAACTGGGTGAATGCCACCGCGCCGGGTAATGCACGGGCTTTGGCCTCGCGACACCAGGCGCTCCAGGTGGCTGCGTCGAATTCGGCGCCGCGCTTGATCAGGCGGACCTGGTAGGGCGAGTTGTCCAGTACGGTTTCGTCCACATCCAGCACCACGGCGGGCTTGAGGTGCCGGTTCAGCGGCACTACGCGGTCGTTCTTCGCCAGCGCATCCCAGTGCGGGTCGTGCAGTGCGGTCAGCAGTTGCGACTGGGCATCGCGGTAGGTCTCCAGGTAGACCAGGTTGTGTTCCAGCGCGGTCTGCACCCAGGCCACCGCGTCGAGGCTGTCGTCGGGCGGAGTGGTCGGCGCCGGTGCGGCAGCCGCTTTCGGTGCCAGGACCGGTGCCGCTGGAGCCGCGGGCGCGGGCAGGTGCGGAACAGGCGCGCTGGCGCAGCCGGCCAGCAACAGGGATGCGCTCAACAACGTCGGCAGGAGACGGGGCATGGTGAACCTTCGGGATGTGTCGCGGAAAGCGTTCATCATCGAAGTCTAACGTGACCATCCGATGTAACGACGCAAGGGATTCGTATGAACCTGCGACGACAGGCGTTAGCTGATGGGCTGGCCGCGCCGCCGGTTGACTGACAGACTGCAGGCGTTTCCCTGTTCTGGAGCCGGTGTGCGCATGGAATCGACTTCGTCCGTTTCTTCCCGTGTCCAGGTGGCAAGTGCCGTCCTGGCCGGCCTTGCGCTGCTGCTGGTGCTCTGGCTACATCTGCTGCCTGCGCTGTTGGCGGGGCTGCTGGTCTACGAGCTGGTGCAGTCGGCTGTACCCTTGCTTGGGCGTCGCATTTCGGGCGAGCGCGCACGCATGCTGGTGGTCGCCGCGCTGGGTATCGTGGTAACCGGCCTGCTGATCCTGCTGGCACTCGGCACCATCAGTCTGATCCGTCACGAAATCGGCAATCCCGAACAGCTGTGGCAGGACCAGCTGATGCCGCTGGTCGACAAGGCGCGCCTGCAACTGCCGGCATCTTTGACCCGCTGGTTGCCCGACAGCGTCTACGAGCTGCGGGCGATGGCGGCGGAGTTGACCCAGAAGCACGCCGGTAGTCTGCAGATGGCCGGCAAGGAGACCGCGCGAACCCTGCTCCACATCATTATCGGCCTGGTGCTGGGGGCGATGGTGGCGTTGAGCCATACGCGCACTGCACACAACGAGAAGCCGTTGGCGGCGATGCTGCGCGAGCGCAGCCTGCGCCTCGGCAACGCATTTCACGACATCGTGTTCGCGCAGATCAAGATCGCGCTGATCAACACCGTGCTGACCGCCGTGTTCCTGATCGGCGTGCTGCCCCTGCTGGGAATCCATGTGCCGCTGGCGAAGACGCTGGTGGTCGTCACCTTCATGGTCGGGCTGCTGCCGGTGATCGGCAACCTGGTTTCCAACACCGCGATCACCATCGCGGCGCTGTCGGTGTCGCTGTGGGTAGGCGTGGCTGCGCTCGGGTTCCTGGTGCTCGTCCACAAGCTGGAGTACTTCCTCAACGCCCGCATCGTGGGTACCCAGATCCGCGCCCGCGCCTGGGAGCTGCTGATGGCGATGCTGGTGCTCGAAGCCGCATTCGGGCTGAGCGGACTGATCGCCGCACCAATCTACTACGCCTACCTGAAGCGCGAGCTGGAGGCGTCGGGCCTGGCGTAGCTGGCCTGGGCCCGCGGTGCAATGCAGAACCACTGTATTAATTAGTTAGTGGGCCGTGGTGCCTATCGAGGCATTACGCGGCCGCGTGATCTTGCGATAAATGTGACTACCGTGTTAAGAACCGATTGCACGGACTTTAATCCTTCGGGGGATGTTACGGGTTCATGCACGCCGCTTCAGTTCGATAAATTGGAGTAGGGAAGTCAGTCAGCAGGTCGATCGATGGAGCCCGGTTCAAGGGCTTTGCTCATCAACTACAGGGATTTAGGGGAACAAAAATGCTGAAATCGAAGCTCACGCTGGCCGTGGTGGCGGCCTTGGCGCTTGGCTGCACATCTGCATATGCCGATGACTTGGGAATGCAGTCGACAGTCTCCACGCAACAGGATGCTTCGTCTGCCAAAGCGCAGGCAACGCAAACCAAGAAGGCAAAGAAGCTGCAGACAGTGGTCGTCACCGGCTCGCTGATTCCGCAGTCGGAGATAGAGACATCCACGCCGGTAACGACCATTACCGCCGAGGACATCAAGGCGAATGGTTTCGCGACGGTCGCCGAAGCATTGCAGCAGTCCTCGTTCGCCACCGGCAGCGTGCAGGGATCGCAGTTCACCAACTCGTTCACACCGACGGCTCAGACCCTGAGCATGTTCGGGCTACCGGTCGGCTTCGTTAAGTATCTGATCGATGGCCGGCCAATGGGGAACTTCCCGGGTCTGTACAACGGTAGCGATACCTTCAATTCGCTCAACGGCATCCCGACGGATCTTGTCGATCACATCGACATCCTTCCGGGTGGGCAGTCCTCGATCTATGGTTCGGATGCCATCGCCGGCGTGGTGAATATCGTGCTGAAGAAGCATGTCGATGCACCGGCCGTGGACCTCCGTTATGGCTGGGATTCCGATGGTGGCGGTGCCGATCGCCGCGTCTCGTTCGCGGACAGCTTCCACAAGGGGCGTTTCAACAGTCTTGTCGGCGTGCAATTCGAGAGCCAGCAGCCGATCTGGCGGCGTGACCGCTCGCTGACCCGGCAATTCAACCAGGACGGTACCGGGCCGCAGACCGCATCCCGCGATTACCTGGTGCTGGGTTACTTCAGCCATTACCTGTTCCTGGATCCGAACAACTGCTCGGGCCTCACCGGTCAGTGGTACGGCACCGAGCGCAAGCAATACCGCAAGGGCAGCGGTTATTACTGTGGAAGCATGTATACCCCCGGCTACGGCACGCTGACGACGGGCAAGAAGGAGGTGAATTTCTATACACACTCCACGTTCGATGTGAACGACAATCTGCAGCTTTACGGCGACCTGCTCTACACCTACGAGGAGCAGAAATACACCAACGGAGCCAGCACCACATGGTGGGGCAGTTCGGTCGCGGCAGCAGCAGCGGGTGGCGGTTATTTCTGGGACCCCCGCATGAACGACTTCATGCTGTTGCAGCATGCGTTCTCGCCCGAAGAAGTGGGCGGCTACAAGTCAATCATGAGCAAGGAGACCGAGAACGCCTACATGCTCACCCTGGGTGGCCGCGGTACGTTTGGCCAGTCCAACTGGGATTACGATGCTTCGTTCACGCATTCGGACGACCACTTGCTTGATCGTGACTTCCAGCGGTTCACGACACCGATGGAGACGTACTTCGCCAACCACGTGATGGGACCGATGCTGGGTACCTATTACGGGTATCCCGTCTACGAGCCGAATTACGCCGGTCTCTACAATCCCGTTTCGAACTCCGACTTCCGGAAGTTCACCGGTTACACCGATACCCGGTCGAAGACCTGGGACAATCTGGTGCGTGTGCAGTTCACCAATGATGCACTGTTCACCCTGCCGGGCGGCGACGCAGGCGTGGCGCTGGTCGCGGAGGCAGGCAACGAGGGTTGGGATATCACCCCCGATCCCCGCTTGCTGGAGAAGGTCGACTGGAATGGCACGATGGTGCCTTACGTATGGGGTACCAGTGCTACCCCTGGTGCCGGCCACCGGACCCGTTATGCGACCACCGCCGAGATGCGCCTTCCGGTGTTCAGTCAGTTGACCTTCGATATATCGGGTCGCTATGACAGCTATGGAGTGCAGAACCAGCGAATCAGTCACAAGACCTACAACATCGGTGTCGAATACCGGCCGTTCAGCAGTCTGCTGTTGCGTGCCCGATACGGTACCGCGTTCAAGGCGCCGACCCTGTCCGATGAGTTCCAGCGTCCTAGCGCGTATTACAACAGCGTTCCGGACTACCTCAACTGCGCGCGCCTGGGATACGACCCGTCCAACATCACCAGCTGTCCCTCGCCATACAACAGTGTCCAGTACAAGGGCGAGACATACGGGAATCCGGCCTTGCAGCCCATCACGGCCAAGGTCTGGACCTACGGCGTTGTATGGTCGCCGACGCCCAAGCTGTCGTTCAACGTCGACTATCTGCACTTCGGCATCAGCAACGAAGTGAACCAAGTCAGCGCCGACCAGTTGTCACTGAACGAATATCAGTGCGAAGCGGGCATTCTGGATTCGAATTCCGCGACCTGTGCCCGCGCCTTCGAATACATCACCCGGGGCCCTGGCAAGACGGCCAATGGGGTTGCTCTGCTCGGCAACATCACCAACATCACCACACTGAAGTTCAACGTGGCGAACGAAGAGGTGAACGCCATCGATGCAGGGGTGAAGTATCTGCAGGACCTGGGTTCCGCGGGGCGGCTGATGTTCAACCTGTCCTATTCGGACCTGCTGAAGCACACCTACCAGGATTACCCGACGGATCCGACGATCGACCTGCTGCGTCACCCGGGCTGGAGCACGGATTTCAGGTCGAAGGTCAACGCTTCGCTGACATGGAGTCGCGACAAGTGGTCGGCCACCCTGTATGCCAACCGCTACGGCAGCACGCCGAACTACAAGGCCTCGGTGGACGACAGCTATGCCAAGACCGGTGACGGGACGTTGGCGCCGTGGATCATCTACAACGCCAGTGTGAAGTACAACGTGCTGAAGAACCTGTCGTTGTCTTTCATGGTCAACAACCTGTTCAACAAGATGCCTCCGAAGGACGGCAGCTATCCGGGCACGACGGGTACGCCCTACAACATCTTTAACTACAACGTGTACGGACGTGCCATGTACCTGGAGGCGAACTATAAGTTCAGCAAGTAAATTCTCCTGGTGACGAAGAAGCGAAAAGCCCCGCATTCGCGGGGCTTTTCGTTGCTCACTCGATGTCGATTCCGGAGGAGCGAAGCAGATCCCTGAGCGGGTCCAGTGCATCACCGTATGCACGCCATCGCTCCAGGGCAGTGCGGTACATCGGCGAGCGCACCTGTACGGCACTGGCGGTAGCCACCGAAGACTTGTTTTCGTGGAAGCGAAGGCAGGCCGGATCCCACGGAAGATCACAGAATTCGATCAAGCGGCGCGAACACGGCTCTTGATTCTCGACCAGGTCCTCGTACTGCATTTCAAGAATCCTGCCCGGGAACATTTTGTTCCAGTAGGCCATCAACCGGTCGAAAAGCACGAAATACCTGCCGGTATCCATCAGGTTGAATGAGTAATCGAAGTACGAGGATTCGAGCGAAAAAAGCTGCCTGAAATTACTCAGGCAGGTGTCCATCGGGTTGCGTCGAAGACAGATGATTTTTGCTCTGGGCAGGGCCTGGGCGATAAAGCCGACATAGAGAAAGTTATGCGGTAGCTTGTCGATGAATCGCGGCAGATGCCCTGTCACGGGACGGGTGCTCGCCAGATAGGTCTGCCCGAGCAGTTTCATGTCGACGCCTTCAGTGCGTCGCACGGTTTCGGGGTCGACAAGGCGTCGAGAGGGGCTCTGTGCAAGAAACTTGAGCGCCATGCCGAAGTTCATCAGCTCTCCTGCCGAATAAACGGACGGGTGGCTGGAGATGATGCGCTCGACAAGTGTCGTGCCGGAGCGCGGCATGCCGATGATGAAGATGGGCTCCTCGGTCGGCAGGCCTTCGGCTGCAGTCGAAGTGGTCGGAAAGCGCTCGGTCAATGCCTCGAAAAGTTCCTCGTCCTGCTTGAACGAGTAGCGTCGATGTACGCCGCTTGCCCTCTTTCCGGCGGTCAGGTGGGACAGCGAACGGGGGTAGTCGCCGAGATCCTCCAGTTCCTTTGCCAGGGCCATGTTGAGGCAGACCATGGCTTGCCTATCGCTGTTGGGCGGCACCGAATCAACCAGCGCCAGCAGGCGTTCGACGTGGTTGCTGTCTGGCGTCTGTCGACGCAACTGGGCAAGCATGAAGTGGGCGGACCAGTGATGCGGGTCGAGAGCGATGCATTGCTCCATCGATTCTTCCGATTCCGCGATACGTCCGGCGGTCATGAGGGCGACGGCCAGGTTGTAACGATAGAGCGGAATGTGTGGCGCTGCGGCACAGGCCTTTGCGAACAGTTCGACCGCCAGCTCCCTTGCTCCAAGTCGCGTATAGACGACACCGAGCGTATCGAGCGTCACCGGATCGGAGGGCCCGAGTGCATGTGCGCGATCGGCCTCGGTGCGTGCATCGCGGTCGTGGCGAACCTGCGAGAGTGCTTTCGCGTACTGCACGGAGAAATCGCTACGGTCCGGCTCCAGCCGTGTGGCTTCGCGAAGGCACTGAAGTGCCTGAGGCATGCGTTGCAGCTCCAGGTTTGCCACCCCTGCAACATAGTGGACCGTGGATTGACGCACCCCGGCGCCGGTATTCAAGAGTTGGCCGGACAACTGCAGTGCTTCGGGCCAGGCGCGTCGGTTGAAAGCGGAGACCAGGGCATCGAGCTCCCTGGCGAGGGAATGGCCGGATGGGCCGGTGGTGGTAACGCCAGGGCCGGGCTTTCCTGCAATCGTATCGGTCACGATGGTATGTCCACTCCTGATTGGCGCAGCAGCGCGCTAAGGGGGGCCAGTTCCGCCTCGTAGCGGCGCCAGCGTCCAACGGCTTCATGATAGAGCGGCTGCCGCACCTGCAGGGCGCTTGCGGTGGCCACTGGCGTCTCGTTCCTTTCGAAAGCCAGGCAGTTGGCATCCCACGGGAGACTGCAGTGATCCAGCAACTGGCGCACCACCAGTTCCGGCTCGGCGACCAGTGACTCGTAGCGCACTTCCAGAATGCGTCCGGGCAGCACGCGTTGCCAGTGCGACATAAGGCGATCGAAGCCGACGTAGTATCGACCGATGTCCATCAGGTCGAACGAGTAGTGATAGTACGGTAGCTTCTCCGCGAACAGCTCGCGGAAATTGCTGAGACAGGTATCCAGTGGATGCCGGCGCAGGCAGATCAGCTTTGCATGTGGAAAAGCATGCGCGATGAAACCTGCGTAGAGAAAGTTTTGCGGGAACTTGTCAATGAAACGGCCTCCGTCAGCATTCTGCCCGGTCATCGCGAGGTAACGGTCGCCGATCAGTTGCCAGTCGAGGGTGTTCATGTGCGGCGTCGGATCGACTGCTCCGGCGAACGTGGGGCGCGTGCCCCAGGCCTGGCCAACTGCCATGCCGAAAGCCTGGGGTTCTCCGATCGAGCGAACCTCGGGGTGACTGGCGAGTATGCGCTCCACAAGGGTGGTGCCGGTTCTCGGCATGCCAAGAATGAATATCGGTGAACGTGCGTCGTGCGTTCGCTCGATGACGATGGGGCCGGGAAACGCCCGGATCATCGCATCGATCAGTCGAGTGTCCTGGCCGGATTCGTAGGTGATTTCTTCGCGGCTGGCGGTCTTGCCGAGAACCAGGTGGCGGAAGGCATTGGCATATCTGCCCAGGTCTTCGTATTCCTTGGCCAGTGCCAAGTTCAGGCAGATCCTGGCCAGTGGATCGTTGCCGTGCCGCTCAAGCAGGCTGGCGAGCGGGGCCACGTGATTGCTGGCGGCATCGTGTTGCTTCAAATGGGCCCGTGTCAGATGAGCCCTCCAAAAGCATGGGTCGCACTGCAAGCATGTGGTTACCGCCTGCTCTGCGGCATCGGTATCACCCAGTGCTATGAACACGGTGGCCAGGTTGTAGTGACATGCGGCCCGGTCAGGCGCAAGTCTGCACGCGGCACGATAAGCATCGGCGGCGCGTTCGAAGTGCCGGACCTGAGAGAAAACCTGCCCGAGCAGATCCAGCGTATCGGGGTCCTCGGGGCCTAGTGCATAGGCATATTCGGCGGCGGCCAATGCGTCCCGGTCCTGTCTCACCGCAGCGAGGGCTCGGGCATGTGCTGCCACGAACGATGCCTGGCGTGGCGCTAGACGGCATGCCTGCGATAGATGTTCCAGGGCCGATCGGTAGTGCTGCAACTCAAGGGCGGCTACGCCACGGAGGTATCTCGCGGACGGATGTTGTGGCTGCATCCGGAGAATGGTGTCCGTCGTCACGGCGAGACGATCCCATTCACGATGCATCAGTGCGTGACCGGCAACCTGCAGAAGCCGATGGATTTCCTGCGGGCTCATCGCGAATGTTCCGAGTCGGCGCGGATCGACATGGATCTATACACGATGGCCACGATGCATGTCATGTATTGAGCAGAGCCATGATCTTGGCCATGTGCGACTCGGCGGTTTCGCGTGCGACTTCCTTGTCGGCTTCGGGGTCCTTGCCTTGCCAGTGCAGGTCGTCCTGAGGCAGTTCCTGCAGGAAGCGGCTGGGCTGGTTGGCGTGGATCTCGCCGTAGCGCCGGGTGCGCGCGGACCAGGAAAGGGTCAGCACTTCCTTGGCGCGGGTGATGCCCACGTACATCAGGCGGCGTTCCTCGTCGATGCGGCCCTCGTCGATGGCGCCATCGTGCGGCAGCGTGCCGTCCTCGCAGCCGACGATGAAGACGAAGCGGAACTCCAGGCCCTTGGCGGCATGCAGGGTCATCATGCGCACGGCGTTGCCGGGATCGTCGCGGTCGGCATGGCTGAGCAGCGCCAGCTGCGAGGCGAGGTCGCCGGTGCTGTTGCCGTCCTTCTGCATGGCGCGGAACCAGTCGGTCAGTTCGCGCAGGTTGCCCAGCTTGCGTTCGCGCACGCTGACGTCGGGCGTGGCGGCGGCCAGTTGCGCCGCATATCCGGTGCGCTTGAGCACGCGTTCGACCAGGTCGGCCGCGGACTCATGCAGCGATGCGCTGCGGAGTTCGTCGATCAGTTCGGCGAAGCTGGCCAGCGCGGCGGCGGGGCGCGGGCTGAGCTGGCGCAGCACGCCATCGCTGCGGGTGGCTTCCAGCAGCGAGCAGTGCCGCGACTGGGCGAACTGGCCGAGCTTTTCCAGCGTGGTGGCGCCGATCTCGCGCTTGGGCACGTTGACCACCCGCAGGAAGGCGGCGTCGTCGCTGGGGTTGGTCAGCAGGCGCAGGTAGCACAGCAGGTCCTTCACTTCGGCGCGGTCGAGAAAGGACAGTGCGCCGGTGAGGTGGTAGGGCACGCGCGCCAGCCGCAGCGCCTTTTCCAGCGGACGTGCCTGGAAGTTGCCGCGATAGAGGATGGCGATGTCGTGCCAGCGGACCTTGTGCTTTTCGGCGAGCGTGGTGGCGATGGATGCGACCTTTTCGGCCTCGTGTTCGGCATCCTTGCACTCCAGCACGCGGATCGGAGCGCCTTCGGGGTGTTCGCTCCACAGTTTCTTTTCGTGCAGATGCGGGTTGTTGGCGATCAGCCTGTTGGCGGCGCGCAGGATGCGCTTGCCGCAACGGTAGTTCTGTTCCAGCTTGATCACGCGCAGTTCGGGCCAGTCGCGGCCGAGCTGGTCGATGTTTTCCGGGTTGGCGCCACGCCAGGCGTAGATGGACTGATCGTCGTCGCCCACGCAGGTGATACGGCCGCGTTCGCCGGCCAGCACACGCAGCAGGCGGTACTGCGCATCGTTGGTGTCCTGGTATTCGTCCACCAGCAGATAGCGCAGGCGTTCGCGCCAGATATCGCGGCACTCGGTATCGCTTTCTAAAATGCGCAGTGGCAGCCGGATCAGGTCGTCGAAATCCACCGCGTTGAAGGCGGCCAGGCGCTGCTGGTAGAGGTCGTAGAGGGTTGCCGCCTCCAGTTCCTTCGGGCTGCGCGCGGCGGCCAGTGCCTCTTCCGGCGAGAGGCCGGCGTTCTTGGCACGGCTGAGCAGGTTGCGGATGCCCCACAGCACGTCCGGCTTGGCACCCTTGGGCGCCAGCTCCTTGACGATGCCCTCGCTGTCGTCCGCATCCAGCACCGAGAAGCCGCGGCGCAGGCCGGCGCGTTCGTGTTCGATCTGCAGAAACTTCAGGCCCAGCGCGTGAAAGGTGCAGACGGTGAGTGCCGCGGCATCTTCGGTGCTGATCAGCTTGCCCACGCGCTCGCGCATCTCGCGCGCGGCCTTGTTGGTGAAGGTGATCGCAGCGATCTTCGACGCCGGCAGCTTCCGCCGCTGGATCAGGTAGGCAATCTTCTGGGTGATCACGCTGGTCTTGCCCGAGCCGGCGCCGGCGAGCACCAGCAACGGCGTATCGCAATGTTCGACGGCGGCCAATTGTTGCGGATTGAGCATGGGTCGAAGCCGGACGTAAGGCGGCGGGTGATGGTAACAGAGCCACGGAAGATGCCGGCTGGGCCATAATCGACCCGCGACCTTGCCAGGCTGGCGGCGTTATTCAGGGAGAGAACCGATGGATCGAAAGGATGCGCCGCACGTGGCGACGTACGATGTGGCGGTGATCGGCGGCGGTCCCGCCGGCAGCACCGTGGCCACCCTGCTGGCCCGCCAGGGACGCCAGGTGGTCATGCTGGAAAAGGCCCGGCACCCGCGCTTCCATATCGGCGAATCGCTGCTGCCGATGAACCTGCCGGTCTTCGAGCGGCTCGGCGTGCTGGACAAGGTGCGTGCGCTGGGCGTGTACAAGGCCGGCGCCGATTTCGAGGCGGACAACCCGCAGGGCTATCACACCTACGCGTTCAGCGAGGTGGTCGGACACAGCCCGCCGCATGCCTTCCAGGTACCGCGTCAGGACTTCGACCAGATACTGTTCGAGCATGCCCGCGAAAACGGTGTGGACGCGTATGAGGGGCACGAGGTGCGCGCAGTCGAGCAGGTCGGTGTGCGCGAATCATGGCTGGATATCCGCGACGAGCAGGGTGACGGTTACCGGGTCAGGGCACGCTACGTGGTGGACGCCAGCGGTCGCGACACCTTCCTCGCCGGCCGGCGTCGGCTCAAGCGCCGCAATGCCCATCACCAGAGCGCTGCGATCTTCGGGCATTTCCGGGGTGCGGTACGGCGCGAGGGCGTGGATGCGGGCAACATCAGCATCTACAGCTTCGCGCACGGCTGGATGTGGATGATTCCGTTGCCCGGCGATGTGATGAGCGTGGGCGCCGTATGCGCGCCGGACCACCTGAGGCAGCGCAGCGGCAACATCAAGGACTTCCTGCTGGCCACCCTGCGCACAAGTCCGGCGCTCTGGCAGCGCCTCGAACAGGCCGAACTGATCGATGACCGGGTGCACGCCACCGGCAATTACGCCTACGACGCGGCCTGCATGGGCGGGCCGGGCTGGGTGCTGGTCGGCGATGCGTTCGCCTTTCTCGATCCGGTGTTCTCCTCGGGCGTGTACCTGGCGATGAGCGGCGCCGAGCGCGCGGCGGCGATGATCGATGCGTCGCTGCGTGCGCCACGTCGCGAGAAGCGCCTGCTGCGTGCACTGGAACGAAAGCAGCGGCGCGGCATGCGTCGTTTCGCGTTCTTCATCTACCGCTTCAACGGGCCGGCCATGCAGTGGTTGTTCCGCCATCCCAGTCGGCGCTTCAGGCTGGAACAGGGCGTCACTTCCATGCTGGCCGGCGACGTGTTCGACAGCTTCGCCGTGTGGTGGCGCATCCAGCTGTTCCGGCTGATCTACCTGGTCTGCGTGCTGCACGATCGCCAGGGCTGGCGAGCCGACCGGCGCCGCCGTCTGGCACAGGCCGGCGAGCGTTTCGACGACGATCCGGACGATGCCTGAAGCCGCCTGCGGGCCGGAGACGGTACCATGGCCGGTCCGAACCGGAATGCGCCATGGCCAAGCTCTATTTCTATTACTCGGCAATGAATGCCGGCAAGACCACCACCTTGCTGCAGAGCGCCTACAACTATCACGAGCGTGGCATGCGCACGCTGATCCTCACGCCCGCGCTGGACGACCGCTATGGCGCGGGCGTGGTAGCGTCGCGCATCGGCCTCAAGGCGGACGCGCGACGTTTCGCCGGCGCTGACGACCTGCTGGCGCTGGTCGAGGCGGACATCGCCGCGCACGGCCCGCTGCACTGCGTGCTGGTGGACGAGGCGCAGTTCCTGACCCGGGCGCAGGTGTGGCAGCTTGGCGATGTGGTGGACCGGCTCGGCATTCCGGTGCTGGCCTACGGCCTGCGCACCGACTTCCGCGGCGAGCTGTTCGAAGGCAGCCGTTACTTGCTGGCCTGGGCCGACAACCTGGAAGAGATCAAGACGATCTGCCATTCCGGCCGCAAGGCCACCATGGTGGTGCGGGTGGACGAGCAGGGGCGCGCCGTCACGGACGGGCCGCAGGTTGAGATCGGCGGCAACGACCGTTATGTCTCGGTGAGCCGGGCCGAGTTCAAGAAGATCACCGAAGGACGCGGTCGCATCGAGCTGCAGCAGGCCGTGCTGCCGCTGAGCGGCCGCGATGACGGCTCCGCCCCGGTCTGAGCGCAAGCTGCCAGGGCCCCTGCCACGGCGGCATTCTTCAACCAAGGAACGTATCCCCATGAGTACCCGGACCCCTCTTACCGCCTGGCAGCGCCCGCATTGGCAGGCCAGTGACGAGCAGATCGTCCTGCAGTTCTACGTGTTCGGAAAATTCGAGACGGTGCGTGTGCCCTCGGACGCCTACGGCAGTGCCGGGCTGCCGGCCGGCGTGGAACTGACCAGCCATCACCACGCGGCGCTGCGCCAGTGGGAAGGCTATCCGCTCAAGGGTGAGCTTGGACGCATGTTCAAGGATGATGCGCCCGAGGCCTACAGACAGGCCGTGGACGCGCCCGAAGTGCTGGTCGTGCGCGGGACCCTGGCAGACCAGGGCGACACCGGCTACCTGCGCGACACGCTGGGTGTGCTGGCCGGCCTGCTCGATATCGGCGGCGTGGCGATTCTCGACCCGCAGATTCTCACCCTGTTCGATGCCGAGGAATGGCGGAGCCGTTACCTGGTGAAAGGCGGCGCACCGATCCGCAACCATCTGCTGATCCTGCGCGACGACGATACCGGCCTTGGGCGCAGCTGGATCCATACCCGCGGGATGCGCAAGTTCGGTCGTCCCGACATCAGCCTGCACGGCGTGCCCGTCGCCAAGCTCGACCGCGCCGGTGCGGTGTGCCTGCAACTGGCCGAGCTGCAGGCGCTGGGCGGGCGCCTTGGCGATGGTCAGTCGATCGACGTCGACGGCCTGCCCGGTGGCCTGGTGGCGCACCTCGGTGGCGGCATGGACGACCCGCAGTTCAACAACACCCGCGTGGCCTTCGACTGGCCGGCGTGATGGCCTGGAACGAGAAGGGCGACACCGCAGTGCCGCCCTTCTCGTGTGTCGCTGTCGGCGTAGCCGACCGGGATCAGCCCGCCGTGATGAAGCGCTGGGCGTCGTCCATGAAGGCCTTGTCGCCGAAACCGCCCTCGTGCGAGCCGAACGGCATCTGTGCGCGCAGCTTCCACGATGCCGGTACATTCCAGGCAGCGCGCACCGAGTCGTCCACCACCGGGTTGTAGTGCTGCAGGCTGGCGCCGATGCCGGCCTCGGTCAGGGCCAGCCACACGGCGAACTGCGCCATGCCGCCAGCCTGCTCCGACCACACCGGGAAGTTGTCGGCGTACAGCGCGAACTTCTCCTGCAGGTCCTGCACCACGTCCTGGTCTTCGTAGAACAGCACGGTGCCGGCACCGGCGGCGAAGCTGTCGAGCTTGGCGGCAGTCGGGGCGAAGGCCTCGGCCGGCACGATCTTGCGTAGCGCCTCCTTGGTCAGCTCCCAGAACTTCACGCTCTCGTCGCCGAACAGGATCACCGCGCGCGAGCTCTGCGAGTTGAACGACGACGGCGTGTGCTTGATGGCTTCCTTGATCAGGCCGGTCAGGGCTGCCTTGTCCAGCGGAAGGGTCTTGCCCAGTGCGTACTGGGTGCGGCGTTTCTTGAGCGATTCGATAAGGGTGCTGCTCATGGCGAAATCCTCGGGCGAATAGGGGGGGGGCGGCCTTCGAATCGCGCGGTTCCGGTCCGCAATGTGCGCATCCGGGAAACAGGGGGTTTGCCGGTTGTCGCGCTTCCGATGGTCCGGCGATGTCGCAAGGACATCGCTGCAGGCACGGGCCCGTGCGATTCACAGCAACCATGTTAGGCAGCGCGGGCGCCTTGGGTAGCCGGTAATCCGTGGTTACTCCGTTTCCCCCGGGAAACGACGTGGCGCCGTCAGCGCTGGCAGCGGGGGCACCAGAAGGTGGAGCGTTGCCCCAGCACGACCTGGCGGATGGGCGTGCCGCAGGTGCGACAGGGCTCGCCGGCGCGGCCGTAGACCATCAGTTCGCGGAAGAAGTAACCCGGCGCGCCGTCCGGGTTCAGGAAATCGCGCAGGGTGGTGCCGCCACGCTCGATGGCCCAGGCGAGGATGCGCTTCACCTCGGCGGCCAGCCGCGCGTAGCGCACGCGCGACACCTTGCCGGCCGGGCGGCGGGGATCGATGCCGGCAGCGAACAGGGCTTCGCTGGCGTAGATGTTGCCCACGCCCACCACCACGGCGTTGTCCATCAGGAACAGCTTCACCGCGGCACTGCGCCCGTGTGACAGATGCCACAGCAGGTCGCCGTCGAAGGCATCGGTCAGCGGTTCGGGCCCCAGGCCGGCGAGCAGTGCGTGCGTCGCGCCAGGCGGCTGCCACAGCAGGCAGCCGAAGCGGCGCGGGTCGGTGAAGCGCAGCACCCGCGGCCCTTCGCTGGCCGTCCGTTCCAGTGCGATGTCGACATGGTCGTGCTTGCCGACGGGGGCGTCGGGCGGCAGCACGCGCAACATGCCGCTCATGCCCAGGTGCAGCAGCGCGCTGCCCGCGACGGTGTGCAGCAGCAGGTATTTCGCCCGGCGTTCCACCGCATCGATGCGCTGGCCGGGCAGGATGTCGGCGATTTCGCGCGGGATCGGCCAGCGCAGATCGCCGCGGCGCAGGGTCACCGCGGTGACGCGTCGGCCGATCAGGTGCGGCGCGATGCCGCGGCGGGTGGTTTCGACTTCGGGAAGTTCGGGCACGGGACGATTATCGCCGCAGCAGGGGGGTCAATGCAGGTCGAGCGTCGGATCCTGCGGTGGCTGCGGCATGTAGCGCAGGGAGATCAGCGCGATCCGCGTGCCGACCTGCACGTAGCAGCGGTAGCCGATCGCCGCACTGGCGCCGAAGCGCAGCGTTCGGCCATCCAGCGTCAGGATGGTGCCAGGCGGTGCGAGGCCGATCCTGGCCAGGTCGAAATCGCTGGCCTTGCGCCAATGCTCCACCGGCGCCGCGGCAATGGCGGCGAGTGCGGTGACGCGCGCATCGTCTGCCCGCGTGGCGGTGCCGTCATGCTCGAGCCACCAGTGGCCGTCGTGGTGGCTGTAGTGCTTCGGCGCCGCCGTGCCAACCTTCAGCTCGATCCGGGTGACCTGGGACGGATCGAGCGAAAGCAGGGTGCCCGGTGCCTCGGCGCGGTCACGCTGCCATTGCCACAGCGCGAGTGCCAGCAGCACACCAGCCCCGAGCAGCAGTCCAAGCCGTTGGCGGGCGGCGCGCTTCATGCGCGGCGACGGCGCCAGGCGATCAGGCTGCCGACGATCAGCAGCAGCAGCGGCAGACCGGCGATGAAACCCAGGCTCAGTGCGTCGAGGCCGCCCTGCGACAGGTGCAGCACACGGTCCGGTGCGCCACGTGGCGGCAGGTCCACCAGCACGTCGTCGCCGAGCAGCCAGTCGAAGATGCGTTCGCCCAGGGCGCGGTTGCCGCCGTTGCCGAGGAAGCTGTTGGAGAGGAAATCGCCATCGCCGATCACCACCACGCGCTGCTGGGTCTTGTCCGGGTTGGCGGACAGGCGGGACAGGGCGAAGCCGAAATCCAGCGGGCCCTTCAGGTCACCGCTGGACGCGTCGTAGCGGATGGTCGACGGTTGCGTGTTGTCGATCGGCTTCAGCTCGGTCCAGCTCTGCACGCTGGAGCGCAGGATCGGCTGGATCTTCCACTGGCTGTCGTTCGCCTCGGCCAGCGCCGAGACCTCCGGGAACAGCGTGGCCAGCGCGAAACCATGGGTGATCGTCTGCGGCGGGTAGGTGCCGACCGCGACCATGCGCGGGTCCTTCAGGCCGAGCGCGGCGCCGGCGCCGTCCACCAGCATGCCGGGCAGCACGCGCAGGCCCAGGGCATGCGTCAGCGGTTGCGCTACCGGGTTGCCGGGGTCGGTCAGCCACAGCAGGTTGCCGCCTTCGGCGAGGTAGTCGGTCAGCGCCTTCATCTCACCCGCGGGCAGCGCCTGTGCCGGGCTGGCCAGTACCACCAGGTCGGTACCCTGCGGTACGGCGGTGACCTGCGAGAAATTCAGCGGCACGGCACGCAGGCCGCTCTGTTCCAGCTGGCCCATGAACGTGCCGAGGTCGGCATTGGCCTTGCCGTCGGCCAGCCGTTCGCCGTCGCCGGTGACGAAGGCCACCAGCCGGTCGCCACCGCGGGCCAGACGCTCCAGCGCGTTGGTGAGGCTGTCTTCGGACAGTTCATCCAGCCGCTGCTCGCGCTTGCCGTAATGGACGACCAGTTCGCCGTTCACGGTGATGCCGAGCTGGCGCATCCTGGCCGGGTCCTTTTCCGGATCGACGAAGCGCAGCGTGAGGTCGGGCTTCACCTGCTGGTAGCGCTGGATGAAGTCGGCGATGGTCTGGCGCAGGCTGCCCTGCGGGTTGGCGTAGCTGACGATGCGCACCGGGCCATGCAGCTTGCGCAGGATGGCCCGGCTCTGCGGTGTCAGGCTGGCGCGGGCGCCCGCGGTCCAGTCGGCGGTATGGCTGAACTGCGTGCCCAGAAATCCCAGTGCGCCCGCGCCAACAAGCAGCAACAGGGCGAACAGCCAGCCGTCCAGGCGTCGGAACAGGTCGCGGCGAAGCATCAGTCGCGCTCCTTCTCGGTGGCGACGCGACGGATCGCGAGCGCCAGCGACACCAGGGTCAGCAACACGAACCAGAGGATATCGCTGGTCGATACCAGTCCACGCAGCAGGGGTTCCAGATGAGTGGGCAGCGCCAGCCAGTTGATTACGCCATTGTTGACGCCGGCGGTCTGCGCGCCGAGCTGGATCGAGCACAGCGCCAACGTCAGCAGGATCGCGGCGGTGGCGGCAATGGCCGGGTGCGAAGCGAATGCCGAGCAGGCCATGCCGATCGCGGCCAGTGCCGCCAGCAGCAGCACCATGCCCAGCGTGGCGGCCGCCAGCTTGCCCCAGTCGAGATGAGTGGCGTGGGCCAGCGACAGCGGCATGAGCAGCGTGAGTGCCAGCCACAGCAGCAGCCAGACCATCAGCGCGGCGTACTTGCCCAGCACGATGGCACGGGCCGACTGGCCCGCGCCGAACAGCAGCGGCAGCGTGCCGTTGCTGCGTTCGCCGGCCAGGCTGGACATGGCCAGCAGCGGCACCACGATCAGCGCCAGCTCGGTTAGCCCGAACGGAATGAAGCCGCCGGTGAGCAGGCTGCTGAGCAGCGGCACGGCGGCCATGTCGGTGAAGCCCGGGCCGCTGGGCAGCGCCGCCAGGCGGACCTGCATCGCCAGGAAATTGCCCAGCAGCAGTACGAAGCGCCAGCCGAGTTCGGCCAGGGTCAGGGCTGCGAGCACCCAGCCGAGCGGGCGCACGAACAGGCGACGGAGTTCCAGGCGCATCACGGCTGACATGCTCATGCGGCGCGCACCTCACCGGCCATCGCGATCTCGAAGAAGCGCCGTTCCAGTGCTCCGTGGTCGTGGTCGTCCACTGCAGCATGATGACGCAGCGTGCCCTCGTGCAGGATCGCCACGCGGTCGCATACGGCCGTCACTTCGGTGAGCAGGTGGGTCGACAGGATCACCGCGGTGCCCGCGGCCGCCTGTTCGCGGATCAGGCTGCGCAGGCTCGCCGACTGTACGGGGTCGAGCGCGTTGGCCGGTTCGTCCAGTACCAGCAGCGCCGGTTCGTGCAGCAGGGCGCAGGCCAGTCCCAGGCGCTGGCGCTGGCCTTGCGACAGTGCACCGGCGAGACGGCGCAGGAGCGGCTGTAGTTCCAGCCGTTCCACGATGCGTTGCCGGGACTGGTGGAGCGTGGCGCCATGCAGGCCGCGCAGGCGGCCATGTGCGGCAAGATGTTCCGCCACGGTCAGTTCCGGCCACAGCGGGGCACGTTCGGGCAGCCAGCCGATGTGCTGGCGAGCCAGCTCGGGGTGTTCCACAAAGTCCTCGCCCAGCAACCGGATCGAACCGCTGTCCGGCCGCAATGCGCCGGCCACCATGGCCAGGGTGGTGGACTTGCCGGCGCCGTTGACGCCAAGCAGGCCAAGCACCTGGCCGCGCGACAGCTCAAGGTCGAGATCACGCACGGCCGGGCGCCCGGCGCGGCGTCGTGACAGGTGGTCCAGTTGCAGTACGGGGGATGAAGCGGCAGTTGGCGCGATCATTGCCTGATTGTCACGGCGCCCCCATTGTTTAACAACCGTCAACGGTCACGCTTCCTTCATTTAACGAAAGCGCAAGTGCAAGTGACCTAGGATTAAAGGGTTTTCCGTGCTGGCGGGTACGGAAATCCCTCATCTAGACTGCCTTTAAACCCCTCGAGTGCCTTACCGATGTTTGATGCCGTTCTGAACTTCCTTGCCCACGGCGTGGTTCACGCAAGCTGGGTCGGTCTGCTGGTCTACGTGCTGGTGGTCACCCAGCTGACCATCTTCACGGTGACCTTGTACCTGCACCGTTGCCAGACCCATCGTGGCGTCGACCTGCACGCGATTCCCTCGCATTTCTTCCGCTTCTGGGGCTGGCTCACCACGGGCATGGTCACCAAGGAGTGGGTTGCCGTGCATCGCAAGCACCATGCCAAGGTGGAGACCGAGGAAGATCCGCACAGCCCGCAGATCCACGGCATCAAGAAGGTGTTCTGGGATGGCGTCTCGCTGTATCGCGAAGCCACGCTCAACCCGGACGACATGGAGAAGTACGGTCGCGGCACCCCCGACGACTGGATCGAGCGCCATGTCTATGGCCGTCGCCCGTACTGGGGCATCTCGCTGATGCTGATCGTCAACGTGGCGCTGTTCGGCGTGATCGGCGCGGCGATATGGGCGGTGCAGATGGCCTGGATCCCGTTCTGGGCCGCGGGCTTCGTCAATGGCCTGGGTCACTGGTGGGGCTATCGTAATTTCGAGAGCTCCGACACCGCCACGAACCTCGTGCCGTGGGGCTTCTGGATCGGTGGCGAAGAGCTGCACAACAACCATCACGCCTTCCCCAGCTCGGCCAAGTTCGCCCTGCGCAAGTGGGAGTTCGACATCGGCTGGGTGGCGATCCGCATGCTGCAGTCCGTGGGTCTGGCCAAGGTGCTGCGCGTGGCGCCCACGCTGGACGTGCGTCCCAACGTGCACCTGCCCGACGCGGACACGCTGAAGGCCGTGCTGACCCATCGCTTCCAGGCGATGACCGATTTCTATCGTGGCGTGATCGTGCCGACCCTGCGCGAAGAGGCGACCCATGCCGGCGACAACCTGAAGGCTGTGCCGCGTCGACTGCGCCGCGCGATGGCCGATGGCGGCCGCTGGCTGGACAGCGAGGGCAGTGCGCGCCTGCAGGCCGTGCTGGCCAAGCGTCCCACCCTGAAGACGGTGTGCGAGTTCCGTACGCGCCTGGCAGCGCTGATGGAGCAGCGTGGCGCCGAGCAGTCGCTTAAGGGTCTGCAGCAGTGGATTCGCGAGGCCGAGGAAAGCGGCATTCGCGTGCTGCAGGACTTCGCCGTGCGACTCAAGGGCTACAAGCTCGCCAGCGCCTGATTGCGCACAGCTTTCCGGTCGCACACGAAAAAGCCCGCCGAAAGGCGGGCTTTTTCGTGTGCGCATGCCGTTCTAAAACCTGCGGCTCACAGCTTGTCGGGTCCCTTGCGCAACCAGCGGTCGATCATGACCTTTTCGTAGATCAGCGGCGTGTTCTGCATGGTCGTGATGCCGCTGTCGAGGAAGCCCGGATCGCGCAGCTTGCGGGTGCCTTCGCGGAGCACCTTGCCGTCCGCGCCGAGCAGGCGGAAGTGTAGGTCGATCCGCGGCGGGTAGATGCTCCGGATGATGCGCACGTCCTGCATCCGTATGCCGTGCCACGGCTCGAACGAGCCGGCGAGGTCGATGTCGGTCACCACGATGTCCAGGCGTTCGCCGGGCGGCAGTATCCGTGCCGCCCGCTTTTCCATGTAGACACGCAGCGTCTTCAGGTATGTGTCGCTCTCGCGCGACGGGGCAAAGCTGCGCTCCTTGATCGCCTCCGAGAAATTTTCCGGATGGTCGTAGGTCACGCTGACCGTATTCGGCGTTGTCGTCGTTGCAGCCATGGCGGTGCCGCCCAGGACGAGGGCCGCAAGCAATGGGGCGATCATCACAAACCGGCTTTTCATCGCGTTCTCCTGCAGTCTGCACGTTTGCCGTCAGCGGCAAGCTACCACCAGGAACGTGGTTCCGGCGTCACGGTGCACCAGCCACAAAAAAGCCCGCCATGGAGGCGGGCTTTCTTGCGAGGCGGCGATCGATTACTTGATCTTGCCTTCCTTGTAGATCACGTGCTTGCGCACGACCGGATCGTACTTCTTGAACTCGAATTTGTCCGGCGTGTTCTTCTTGTTCTTCTGCGTCGTGTAGAAGTGGCCGGTACCGGCCGAAGAAATCAGGCGGATCTTGTCGTTTGCACCCTTAGCCATGACGATTCTCCTTAGACCTTCTCACCACGGGCACGCAGCTCGGCGATCACGGCCTCGATGCCCTTCTTGTCGATGGTGCGCAGCGCGTGGCTGGAAACGCGCAGTTTCACCCAGCGGTTTTCGCTGGCAACCCAGAAGCGACGCTCATGCAGGTTGGGCAACCAGCGGCGACGGGTCTTGTTGTTTGCGTGCGAGACGTTGTTGCCGGTCTGCACACCTTTTCCGGTGACTTGGCATACACGGGCCATGATGACCTCCGTAGATTCTGTTGACCGCCCGTTGGCCAGGGCGACATCGGCCCAGCGACGCCGGGGGCGCCACGCGATGCTGGAGATGGAACATTTCGTCGCTGCCCGAAGCCGCATCGCGTAGCGGGCACACCCGAATGGACGGGTTGGCAGGGATCGAGCCGCGCATTATCCCGCAAAAACAGGGCTGTGCGCAATCGCCAGGGCGCAACGGCGTGGCGGCGGGCGGGGATGTATGGAACAATCGACCCTTTCGCATATCCGCAACGATTCACGACGAGGGTTTTCCGATGGCAGAAGTCACCCACCTGGATCTGGCCGATGGCCAGCCCGGCCAGCCGCAGCTGATGCTGCAGAAGATCTATGTGAAGGACGTGTCGTTCGAGGCGCCCAACGCACCGCAGATCTTCCAGGAAATCGGCGAGACCGAGCAGCAGCCGCAGGTGCAGCTCAACTTGAGCCAGACCGCCAGCGAACTGGGCAACGACCAGTACGAAGTCGTGCTCAGCCTGACCCTGACCTGCACCCTGGGCGAGCGCACGGCCTACCTGGCCGAAGTCCACCAGGCGGGCGTCTTCGGCATCGTTGGTTTCAGCGAGGCCGAGCACGCCGGCATTATCGGCAGCTACTGCCCGAACCTGCTGTTCCCGTATGCCCGCCAGATGATCTCGCACCTCGTGCTGGAAGGCGGTTTCCCGCCGTTCCTGCTGCAGCCGATCAATTTCGACGCGCTGTTCGCGGCCGAGCAGCAGCGCCGCGCCATGGGTGGCGGCGAGGCCCCGACCCTCAACAGCTGAGCGCCATCGTCGATCATGGCTGAAAAGTCGACCCTGGCCGTCCTCGGTGCCGGCTCTTGGGGCACCGCATTGGCCGCGCTGGCCGCGCGCAACGGTACCCCGACCCGGTTGTGGGGGCGCGATGCCGCGGCGCTGGCGGGCATGGCGGCCACTCGGCGCAACGAGCGTTACCTGCCGGGGCTGGAGCTGCCGGAAGCGCTGGTCTACGAAAGTCATCTCGGCGCCGCCTTGCGCGGTGCCGGGGTCGTGCTGATCGTGGTGCCCAGCCACGCGTTCGCGTCGATCCTGGACGAGATCGCACCGCTGCTCGATGCCGACGCGGCGATCGCCTGGGCAACCAAGGGCTTCGAGCCCGGTACCGGGCGCTTCCTGCATGAACTGGTGGCCGAGAAGCTGCCGGGTCGCCCGGCGGCGGTCATCACCGGGCCTTCGTTCGCCAAGGAAGTGGCCGCCGGCATGCCCAGCGCGGTCACGGTCCATTCGGAAGACCCGGCTTTCGCGCAGCAGCTCGCCGAAATGCTGCACGCTCCGGATTTCCGCGCCTATTCCGGCAACGACGTGCTCGGTGCCGAACTGGGCGGGGCGATGAAAAACGTGCTGGCGGTGGCCACCGGTGTCGCCGATGGCATGGGTCTGGGCCTGAATGCCCGGGCCGGCCTGATCACCCGCGGCATGAACGAGATGCTGCGACTGGGCGTGGCGCTGGGGGCGAAGCCGGAAACGCTGATGGGTCTGTCCGGTCTCGGCGACCTGGTGCTCACCTGCACCGGTGATCTTTCGCGCAATCGTCGTCTCGGTCTGGCCCTGGGACGTGGTGTCGCCATCGACGAGGCGGTGCGCCAGATCGGCCAGGTGGTCGAGAGCGTGGTGACGGCCGACGAAGTCATGCGGCTGGCCGACAAACACGGCCTGGATCTGCCGATCGCCGCCGGCGTGCGCGCCGTGCTGCATGGCGAAGTGACTCCGGTCGAAGGCCTGAAGGCACTGATGGCGCGCGAGCGCAAACCGGAGTATCCGCAAGGCCTGTTCGGCGCGGGCTGACCCTTTCAGGGCAGTACGCTTTCCGAAATCCTGCGATCCGCTTGCAGCCAACCATCGCGAGGCTGTTAAGCTCGGAAGTTTCATCGCCCACGGATCGCAGTCGCATGCCGCCATCGGACGAGAAGCAACGCGCCGGACCGGCCCCGGCCTCCACGCACGGCACCCGCTTGCCGGTGGCGTGGCGTCGGTTGCTTGCCGCACCGGCCGCCGCCGAGTCGCGCGAGCAGGGCGTGCTCGGCTTCTTTTTCGAAGTGATCTCCGATGCCGGCGCGGCATGTGCCTGGCTCGACGTGGCGCCGGTCATGCTCACCGTCGCCGAACACGGCAGACTGGTCCGGCCCGCGCCGCTGGACAGCAAGCAACTGGTGCACACCCTGCTGCCGTCCCACGAGCGGCGCCTGGCTACCACCGTGCTGGGCCTGCCGCAGACCCTGCGCAAGGGGCGCAGCTACGCCCGGCTGTCGGGACATGTGGGTGACGCCCTGCTGGCCGAGATGCTGGATACCGCACCGTGTTTCCTTGGCGGCATCGCCGGGCTGCGCCTCTCGCGTGGACGTTCGCATCAGCTCAACTGGCACTGGCAACTGGAGCAGGACGGCAGCCAGCGGCTGCAGCCGGCGCTCAACCACAGCCAGCGCGCGCTGCGGCTGGAAGGTTTGTGGTACCTCGACGCCGAGCGGGCCGAGCTGGGCCATCTCGAGGCGCCGGCCGAGGAGGCGCACTGGCTCGACCTGCCGCTGCTGAAGTACGACGAAGCGCCCGCGCTGGCCGAAACCCTGCCGGACAGCCGCCTGGCGCACCGCGTGCCGCTGCCGCAGGTGCTGGGCGAACTCCAGCGCGAGGAACTGACGCCCAAGCCCGTGCTCACCCTGCATGCACTGGCGCGGCATGCGCGGCTGGCCGCGGGCACGCCGCCGCTGGCCTACGCGCGGCTGGCCTTCGACTATGCCGGCGAACGGCTGCCCGGTCGTGGTGGCGAGCCGCTGGTGCGGCGCGTGCGCAACGGGCGCCTGGTCGAGATCACCCGTCGCCGCGCCGAAGAACTCGCCGCGATGGAACAGCTCGAGCGCGCCGGCCTGACCCCGGCCGTGGATACCGAGGGGCTGCCCTGGGACCTGGCCGACACACTGCCCGAAGACGCCTGGCTGTTCCCGGGCGCAGGACATGCCGGCGCGCTGGAAGTGAACACGCCGGCACGCTGGCTGGCCCTGCGGCCGAAGCTGGAGGGCGAGGGTTTCCAGCTCGATTACGCCAGCAGCTTCCCGTTCGAAGTGCTCGACGGTCCGGTGCAGTGGTACGGCAATGCGGTGGAGGATGCCGACGACCACGCTTTCGATCTGGAGATCGGCATCGAGGTGGACGGCAAGCGCCACAACCTGCTGCCCGCGGTGGCTCAGGCGCTGGCCGAACACCAGCTCAACCTGCGGCCGGCCGAAAACGAGCCCGAAGACGCGGTGTGGTATGCCCCGGTGGACGAGCGGCGACGCGTGCCGGTGCGCCTGCGCGAACTGCGCGGGCTGCTGGCGCCGCTGGCCGAATACCTGGAAAAGCCCAAGAAAAAGCTGCACCTGCCGCGGGTGCAGGCGGGGCGTCTGGACGAACTGGCCGAAGCGCTGCCCGGCAACAGCGAACTGCAGGCGCCCGAAAAACTGCGCGGCTTCACCGCGCGCCTGCGCGATGCCGCCGAGCGCGCCAGCGACGCCGTGCCCGCCGGCCTGACGGTGGAACTGCGGGCCTATCAGCGCGAAGGCCTGCGCTGGCTCAATGCACTGGCCGAGGCCGGTGTGGGCGGCGTGCTGGCCGACGACATGGGACTGGGCAAGACCCTGCAGCTGATCACCCACCTGCTGGCGCTCAAGGAGCGCGGCGCGCTGGAGCAGCCCGCGCTGGTGGTGGTGCCGACCAGCCTGATCCCGAACTGGGAGTCGGAGATCGCGCGCTTTGCACCCGCACTGAAGGTGCTGGCGCTGCACGGCCCGCAGCGCAGTGCCGATTTCTCGCAGATCGGCGAGCAGGACATCGTGCTCACCAGCTACGCCTTGCTGCCGCGCGACGTGGTCACGCTGCGCAAGCAGCGGTTCGCGTTGATCGTGCTGGACGAAGCGCAGCAGGTGAAGAACCCGCGCACCCAGGCCCGCCGTGCCGCACTGAGCCTGCGCGCGCCGCGCTGCATCTGTCTTACCGGCACGCCGCTGGAAAACCACCTGGGCGAACTGTGGTCGCAGGTGGACCTGGCGGTGCCGGGCCTGCTTGGCGATGAGGGTGCGTTCCGCCGGCATTACCGGGTGCCGATCGAGAAGCAGCGCGACGAAGACTGCCAGGCGCGGCTGAATCGCCGGCTGGCGCCGTTCATCCTGCGACGCACCAAGGCACAGGTGGCGTCGGAGCTGCCGCCGAAGACCGAGATCACCCGGCGCGTGGTGCTCGACGGCCGGCAGCGCGAACTGTACGAAAGCCTGCGCCTGACCCTGGCCGACGAGCTGCGCGAGGTGATCGCCCAGCGCGGTATCCAGCACTCCGGCATCGTGGTGCTGGATGCGCTGCTCAAACTGCGTCAGGTCTGCTGCGATCCGCGCCTGGTGAAACTGGAAGCCGCGCGCGGGGTACGCGATTCGGCCAAGTTCGACCTGTTGATGGACATGCTGCCGGCGCTGCTTGCCGAAGGGCGCAAAGTGCTGCTGTTCTCGCAGTTCACCGAGATGTTGAAGCTGATCGCCGGCGAGCTGGACCGGCGGCGCATCCGCTACGTGATGCTCACTGGCGAAACACGCGACCGCGCCGAACCGGTGCGTCGCTTTCAGGACGGCGAGGTGCCGCTGTTCCTGCTGTCGCTGAAGGCCGGCGGGGTGGGCCTCAACCTCACCAGCGCCGACACCGTGATCCACTACGACCCGTGGTGGAACCCGGCCGCCGAAGCGCAGGCTAGCGATCGCGCCCATCGCATCGGCCAGGACAAACCGGTGTTCGTGTTCAGGCTGATCACCACCGGCACGGTGGAAGAGCGCATCGAGGACATGAAGGCGCGCAAGGCCGAGCTGGCCGAGGCTGTGCTGGAAGGCGGCGGCACCCGCGAGAAACTCAGCTTCGATCAGGACGACCTGGACGCGCTGCTGGCGCCGGGCTGATCCGGCAAGGTCCGTTTCGGCGGAGGCCGGACTGCTGCAGGGTCAGTCCCGCGCGGCCACTTCGTCGATGTGGCGCAGCAGGGCGGCCGGATCGTCGTAGACGCGGAATGCGCCGGCACGTTCCAGTTCGGCCTGGCCGTAGCCACCGGAAAGCAGGCCGACACCCAGGGCACGGGCCCGTTGCGCGGCCAGCATGTCCCAGATGCTGTCGCCAATGACCAGGGCGTGGTGGATGTCCACGCCCAATCGCTCGGCCGCAGCCAGGAACAGGTCGGGGTCGGGCTTGGCGTGACGGACCTGGTCGCGGGTCACCACCGGCACCTTGGCCGGGTCGACGCCCAGTGCGGCGAGGTTGTGTGCGGCGGTTTCCATGCGGCCGCTGGTGGCGATCGCCCACGGCATGCGTTGTTCGGTGAGGTAGGCCAGCAGTTCGCGTGCGCCGGGCAACGGGCGTACCGCATCCTGGGCGTGATAGCGGTTGAACGCCTCGGCGTGGCGGATGCGCAGGCGCTCCAGTCGTTCCTCGGTGATGTCCAGGCCGGTCTCGCGCAGCAGGATGTTGGCGAACAGCCCGCCGCTCATGCCGATCTTGCGGTGGATGCGCCACACGGAAAGGTTCATGCCCTCCGCATCCAGCGCCTCCTTCCAGGCCAGCACGTGCTGGTAGACGCTGTCGATGAGGGTGCCATCCAGATCGAACAGCAGGGCGGTCCGGGTACGGGACATGGGGTTCTCCGGTATGGCGGGGCGACAAGTATGCGGGTTGCGACGTGACCCGGATGCGATGGGTGGGGTGGGCCGCCCGGGGTCAGTCGGTCGCGGGCTGCAGTGGCAAGCCTGCGTCCAGCACGGCCAGTGCGGCGGCGCCCAGCAGGCCGGGCTCCGGGTGCATCACGGCCACGGTGGGCACCTGTTCCATGGTTTCGCGGAAGCGTCCCTTCGCCTCGAAGCGTTCGCGGAAGCCGCCGTGCTGCAGCCACGGCAGCAGGATCGGCAGCACGCCGCCGGTGAGGTACACGCCATTCCAGCCGCCCAGGCTGAGCACCAGATCGCCAGCCACGCTGCCGAAGATGCCAGCCAGGGTTTCCACCGTGCGCACGCACAGCGGGTCGCCGCCGCTCTCGGCGCGGGCGGTGATGTCTTCCGGGTTGTACTGCTCGGCCGGCTGGCCGGCGATGTCCGCCAGCGCGAGGTAGAGGTTCACCAGGCCGTTGCCGCAGATCATGCGTTCGTTGGACACGCGCCCGAAGCGCGCATTGAGCCGGTGCAGGATTTCCACGTCTTCGGCGGTGTGCGCGGCGAAGCCGGCGTGTCCGCCCTCGGTTTCCAGCACCACCCAGTGGCCTTCGCGCAGCAGCAGGCCCGCCACGCCCAGCCCGGTGCCCGGCCCCATCACCACGTAGGTCTGGGTCGGCGAATCGCTGCGACGCGGCAGCGACTGCGGGCCCACCGACGTCAGGTGCGCGGTGCCCAGCAGCGGAACCGCCATGCCTTGCGCGGCGAAGTCGTTGACCAGCTTGACCCTGCCAAACCCGAGCTTCTGTTCGAGGTTGCGTGCGGATACTGCCCAGGGGTTGTTGGTGATCTGTACCGTTTCGCCGTTGGCGATGCGTCCCGCTGCGGCGATGACGGCGGCGCGCGCGGTATGGCCGGTGTCGGCGAAGTACTGCTGGATCGCCTCGGCCAGGGTCTCGAAATCCCGCACCCGGTAGCGGCGCACGCTGTCCATCATCAACGGGCTCGGATGGCCCGTGTCGGCCAGGGCGAAGCGGACATTGGTGCCGCCCAGGTCGGCGAGCAGGGTCGGGATGGCGTGCTGGGAACTCATGACGATCCAGGCAGGGAAATCCGTACAGCGTGCCGCGATGTGGCCGTTACGTCCAGTCCGGCGAGCATGCGCATGCGCATGGCGTGCGTCGGGTTTGCGGGTCCTGTGCGGTCGTGCTTAGCGGCGTCCGGCGTCATTTCAGCGACGTTGACGATATCGGTACGCAATCCCCGCATCCTTTCGGAATCAGGCTTGCGCAAGGCCGTGCGGGACCTGTGCGGTGCCTGACTGTGCCCGGTGGGCCGGGTGCTCGTTGCATGCGCCGTGGTCGTCTCGGGATGCATGCCATCAGGTCTGCTGGTGTGCCATGTTCCATCGTCGATATGACGGATGGCCGTATGGACGTCTTGCGGATGCGTTGCAGGCATGCCGCTGATGCGGTGTGGATGTGGTCCGGCGTGACAAAGTGTCCGCGGCGGCGGCGCGCCTGACGGTCGGCGTTACAATAGCGAAGTACCGATCGACGAGTCCCCGCCATGAGCTTTCCTGCCATCCGCATGCGTCGCATGCGCCGTGATGCCTTCGCGCGCGCTCTCATGCGCGAACACACCGTGTTGCCGTCCGACCTGATCATGGTGGCTTTCGTGATCGAGGGCGAAGGCCAGCGCGAGCCGGTGCCTTCGATGCCCGGCGTGGAGCGCCTGTCGATCGATGCCTTGCTGGAGCTTGCAGGCGAGTGTGTGCGGCTGGGCATTCCGGCGCTGGCCCTGTTCCCGTCGCCCGGCGCCGGCGTGAAGAGCGAGGACGCCCGCGAGGCGTGGAACCCCGATGGCCTGATGCAGCGTGCCACCCGCGCACTGAAGGCGAAATATCCGGAACTCGGCCTGATCGGCGACGTGGCACTGGACCCCTACACCACGCACGGGCAGGACGGACTGATCGACGAAAACGGCTATGTGATGAACGAGCCCACCGTCGAGGCGCTGGTGAAGATGTCGCTGGCGCAGGCGGAAGCCGGCATGGATTTCGTGGCGCCGTCGGACATGATGGACGGCCGCATCGGCACCATCCGCGAGGCGCTGGAAGCTGCTGGCCATATCCACACCCGCATCCTGGCCTATTCGGCCAAGTACGCCTCGGCCTTCTACGGCCCGTTCCGCGATGCGGTGGGTTCGGCCGCCAACCTCGGCAAGGGCGACAAGCACACTTATCAGATGGACGTGGGCAACAGCGACGAGGCTCTGCGCGAGGTCGAGCTGGACATCAGCGAAGGCGCCGACGCGGTGATGGTCAAGCCGGGCCTGCCCTATCTCGACGTGCTGCGCCGGGTGAAGGATGCCTTCGGCATGCCGACCTTCGTGTATCAGGTCAGCGGCGAGTACGCCATGCTCAAGGCCGCCTGTCAGAACGGCTGGCTGGACGAAAAGGCGGTTGTGCTGGAAACCCTCACGGCCTTCAAGCGTGCCGGTGCCGATGCCATCCTGACCTACTTCGCGGTGGATGCGGCGCGCTGGTTGCGCGGGGAATAGCGAACCGCGCCCGCTACTGCCGGCGTGTTTTCCTCCTGGCTTTATCATGCTGCCCCGATTCAATCTGCTGAGAACGCGAACCGATGACTTCCACGCGCCTTGAAATCACCCGTCCCGACGACTGGCACCTGCACCTGCGCGACGGGGATGCACTGGGTTCGGTGATCGGCCATACCGCGCAGCGGTTCGCGCGGGCCATCGTCATGCCCAACCTCAAGCCGCCGGTGACCACGGTGGCCCAGGCCGAGGATTACCGCGCCCGGATCATGACTGCGCTGCCGCCGGGCGCGCGCTTCCAGCCGCTGATGACGCTGTACCTGACCGAGGACACGCCGGTGGAGGAAATCGCGCGGGCAAAGGACAGCGGCAGCGTGTTCGCGGTGAAGTACTACCCGGCCGGAGCGACCACCAACTCGCAGTCCGGCGTGCGCGAGCTGTCGCGGGTGTATCCGGTGATCGAGGCGATGGCGCGCCACCAGTTGCCGCTGCTGCTGCACGGCGAGGTCACCGATGCCCAGATCGACATCTTCGATCGCGAACGCGTGTTCATCGAGCGCCACCTGATGCCGCTGCGCGAGCGCTTCCCGGAGCTGCGCATGGTGCTGGAGCACATCACCACCCGCGATGCGGTCGACTTCGTGCGCGCCGCGCCGGCCAACGTGGGGGCGACGATCACCGCGCACCATCTGCTGCTCAATCGCAACGCCCTGTTCCAGGGCGGCATTCGCCCGCACAATTTCTGCGCACCGATTCTCAAGCGCGAAACGCACCGTGCCGCGCTGCTGCAGGCGGCGACCAACGGCGATGCGCACTTCTTCCTGGGTACCGACAGCGCACCGCATATCCGTGCCGCGAAGGAGTCCGACTGCGGCTGTGCCGGCGTCTACACCGCGCATGCCGCGATCGAGCTGTATGCCGAGGCGTTCGAGCAGGCCGGCAAGCTGGACCAGCTGGAAGCCTTTGCCAGTTTCCATGGCGCGGACTTCTACCGCCTGCCGCGCAACCAGGATCGCATCGTGCTGGAACGCACGGCCTGGACCGTGCCGGAGGAATACCCGCTGGCCGGTGCGACCTGCAAGCCGATGCGTGCCGGCGAATCCATTGCGTGGTCGGTGGTGGGGCACACGGCGCACTGACCCGTCGGGGCATCCGCGGGTGATCGTCCTTGCCCGCAAAAAGCACAGCCGCGCCGGTCGGATGTCCGGGTGAGCGTGCATGATGGCGATGAGGGGTTCCGCGGTATCTCGTCCTGATCATGCATCCTGGCCGTGTGCCGGGGCGGAGGTGTGTCATGAAGCGTTGGGTCATTGTGGTTTGTCTGCTGGCCATGGGCGGCATCGCCCATGCGGCGGGTAGTGCCTGGCAACCGTCGGCCGGGCATGTGCAGATACCGATCTGGCCGGGCACGCCACCGGATGCGCACCGCATGCCCGGCCCCGAGTACAGCAAGACCGGACACAAGCTCTATGGCGGTCGCCCGATCACCGGCGTCTACAACGTCGCACGTCCCACCATGACGGTTTATGCACCCAGCGGCCGGAACACCGGCGCTGCGGTCGTGGTGTTTCCGGGTGGCGGGTTCGCGGGGCTGGCGATCGATCTGGAAGGCACCGAGGTGTGCGACTGGCTGACCTCCGAGGGCATCACCTGCGTGCTGCTGAAGTACCGCGTGCCCAGCGTGCCCTACGACTGGCACTGCAAGTGCCGGCCCGACGATTTCGCCGTGTCGCTGCCTTCGCTGCAGGATGCGCAGCGGACCTTGCGACTGGTGCGCTCCCATGCCGCGAAGTGGCGCATCGATCCGCACAAGGTCGGGGTGATCGGCTTTTCGGCCGGCGGCTTCCTGGTCGCGGAAACCAGCACCCTGTTCAAGCGTCGTTTTTATCCGCCGGTGGATGCGGCGGACCGGCAAAGCGATCGCCCGGATTTCGCGATGGCGATCTATCCGGGGCATCTGGCCAGTGATGCGGACAAGCTCAATCCGAATGTGCCGGTCTCGCGTGGCACACCGCCCACCTTCCTGGTGCAGGCGGAAGACGACTACGTCGACGGCGTGAACCAGGCGCTGGTCTATTACATGGCACTGGCCAAGGCACACGTGCCGGCGGAGATGCATCTGTATGCGCATGGCGGACACGCCTTCGGCCTGCGCCGTACGCGGCTCCCGATTACCGGTTGGCCGAAGCTCGCCGATGCGTGGATGCGCCGGATCGGGGTGATTCCCGATGCACGGCGGTGATGAGCTGCCAGCGGCGGAACCCGCCAGGGCGAAGCGTCAGCTCCGGCGCTTCGGTCCGGTCAGCCTGATCTGATAGAGCTTAGGCCAGCATTTGCCAGTGACGAACAGGCGGTCGTGCTTCGCATCGTAGGCGATGCCGTTGAGCACGTCGTTGACCGGGTCGGCCAGCGTGTCGGGCTTGGGTGCGAGGCCGGTCAGGTCGATCCAGCCGACCACCTTGCCCGTGGCCGGGTCGATGCGTGCGATGCGGTTGGTCAGCCATACATTGGCGAAGATCTGGCCTTTCACCCACTCCAGTTCGTTGATGTTCTGCAGTGGCTTGCCGTTGGCGGTGACCTTGATGCTGCCGACCTGTTTCAGCGTGTTCGGGTCGAGCCGGCGGATCACCGGCGTGCCGTCGCTCATGTACAGGTAGCTGCCGTCGCTGGTGAGCGCCCAGCCCTCGCCGGGATACGGAAAGCGCGCCAGCGGTTTCAGCGTGGCGAGGTCGTAGATGAAGCCCTGGTGGCTGCGCCAGGTCAGCTGGATCAGCCGGTTCTGCCATACCGCGATTCCCTCGCCGTAGTCGGGCCAGGGCGTGCTGGTTTTCTGCAGCACCTTGCCGGTGTCCAGGTCCACCTTGCGCACGGTGGATTCACCGACCTGGCCGGTGCTTTCGTACAGGTACCCGTGCAGGTAGAGCAGCCCCTCGGTATAGGCCTTCGGGTCGTGCGGGTAGGCGTGCACCACGGTGTAGCCGTAGACCGGAATGGACTCGTGAGCCGTGGCGCATGGCGCGGTGGCGACGACGAGCAGGGCGAGCAGAGCGTAGATGGCTTTCATGGGCGCCGATGATCCCACGGTTGGGGTCCGGATGTGAGTCGTGTTGCGGGTCGTGGTTCATGTATGGCCGGTGCGTGGAATAATCAGCCTCAGACTGAAGGAGGCTGATCGGGCGTGAACGGACATCATTTCCTGGAGACGGCGGTGGTACTGCTGCTGGCAGCAGTGATCGCGGTGCCGCTGACCAAGCGCTTCCGGCTGGGCTCGGTGCTGGGCTACCTGCTGGCTGGCGTGGTGATCGGGCCGTCGGTGCTACGCCTGGTGGGTAATGTGGACGGCATTGCGTCGATTTCCGAATTCGGCGTCGTGCTGATGCTGTTCGTGATCGGCCTGGAGCTGTCGCCACAGCGGTTGTGGGTGATGCGCCGCTCGGTGTTCGGCACCGGCCTGTTGCAGGTGGTGGCCAGCAGCGTGGTGATCGGCGCGGTCGCATGGGCGCTGTTCGGGCTGCCCGGGCGCGCGGCGGTGATCATCGGCGGTAGTCTGGCGCTGTCGTCCACGGCGTTCGGCCTGCAGATTCTCGCCGAGCGCAAGGAGGCCGGTTCGGCCTATGGCCGGCAGGCCTTCGCGATCCTGCTGTTCCAGGACCTGGCTGCGATTCCGCTGATCGCGGCCATACCGCTGCTGGCGGGATCCTCGACGCACCATGGGTTCGATCTGGCAGCGGCACTGCGCACGGTCGGGGTGATCGTCGCGGTGGTGGTCGGCGGCCGTTACCTGTTGCGCCCGGTGTTCCGCTTCGTGGCCAAGGCCGATACGGTGGAAGTGTCCACGGCCACGGCGCTGCTGGTGGTGATGGGGGTGGCGCTGCTGATGGAGCTGGCCGGCGTGTCGGTGACCCTGGGTGCCTTCCTCGCTGGCATGCTGCTGGCCGATTCGGAATATCGCCATGAACTGGAATCGCACATCGAACCGTTCAAGGGGCTGCTGCTCGGCATGTTCTTCGTCAGCGTGGGCATGTCGATGCAGGTCGGCCTGCTGCTGAAGATTCCGCTGCAGGTGCTCGGACTCACGGCCCTGCTGATGCTGGTCAAGGGCGTGCTGCTGTGGCCGCTGGGGCGGATGGTGGGCGGGCTGGAACGTCGCGATGCGCTGCGCCTGGCGGTGTTGCTGGCCAGCGGCGGCGAGTTCGCCTTCGTGACCCTCAAGCTGGCTCGCGCGCAGGGGCTGCTCGCTCCCCAGCAGGACGGCGTGCTGGTACTGGCGATCACCCTGTCGATGGGATTGACGCCGTTGCTGGTGGCCCTGCTGGCGAAGCTGCTCGGCAACGACAAGGCAAAGAAGCCGGCGCGCGCCTACGACACCATCGAAACCGGGGCGCCGCGCGTGATCATTGCCGGTTTCGGTCGCATGGGTCAGGTGGTGGGCCGTATCCTGCGTGCCGAGGGCATTCCGTTCGTGGCGCTGGACCACTCCATCGAGCAGATGGACATGGTGCGCCGTTTCGGCAACTGGAACGACATCTTCTACGGCGACCCGGCCCGGCCGGAGCTGCTGCGCGCCGCACAGGCCGACAAGGCCGAGGTTTTCGTGCTGGCCAACGACGATCCCGAGGCGAACCTGCGCGTGGCCCGCGTGGTCAAGCGCATGTATCCGCACCTGAAGATCGTGGCGCGCGCGCGCAATCGCCAGCACGTCTGGCGACTGATGGACATGGGCATCGACGAGCCGGTGCGCGAGACCCTGTATTCCAGCCTGAAGATGACCAAGATGGCCCTGGTCGCGCTGGGCATGTCGTCCGAGCGTGCCATCGACCGGGTGGAGCGCTTCCGCCGGCAGGATGCCGAACTGATCAAGACGCAATACCTGGTCTACGACGACGAGGCCAAGCTGATGCAGACGACGCGCGAAGCGCTGTCCGAACTCGAAAAGCTGTTCGAGGCCGATGCGTCGCCCGAATCGGAAAAGCTGCGCGAACAGGATGCCGGTCGTCCGCTGACCGACGAAAGCTGAGCGCGAAGTCCGGGCGGCGTCGCTGCCGCGCGCCCGGATCGATGGGGCTTACTCCGCCGGCTGTGCCGGCTGGCGCAGGGTCTGCCGCACGCTGGGAATCGCGCCGGTGCCGCTGCGTGGTGCCAGTTCGTGGGCGATGTCGACATAACCCAGCTGACGCGCCACATCGGCGGCGGTGCGACCGAATGCATCGGCGGCATTGCGGTCGGTGCCACGCGAGAGCAGTACCCGTGCCGGCGGCAGCAGGGCGTGCATGGCGCAGGCGTGCAGAGCGGTGACGCCGCGCTGGTCGGCGTGCTCGATCTGGGCACCGGCGTCCAGCAGCACCGGCAGCAGCGCGCCGATATGGGTGGCGTCGCAATCACTGCCCGGTCGCATGTGCGCGCCCAGCAACAACAACAGTGGAGTCTTGCCTTCCTGGTCGGCGCGGTTTACCTCGGCCTTGTGCTTCAGCAGCACATCGAACAGGCGGCGGGCGCGCAGGCTGTCGTTATGTTCGAAGCCGAACTGCGCGGCGGCGTGCAGGGCATCGCGTCCGCGCGAGTCCGTCGCGCCGAGTTCCGCACCGGCGCCGAGCAGGCGTTCGATGACGTCGGCATGGCCCATGGCGGCGGCAATCATCAGGGCGGTGGCCTCGCCGGGAAGCCGCTGATCGACCGGTGCGCCGCGTTCGAGCAGCAGCGAAACCAGTCCTTCACGGTGGGCGCCGACAGCGGCGGCTAGCGGCGTCATGCCGTTGCTGGTGGCCAGTCCGGCATCGGCGCCGGCATCCAGCAGGCGTGCCGCGATCTCGTGGTGGCCGGCGCCGCATGCATGAAGCAGGGCACTGGCACCATGCGCGTCGCGGGTGTCCACGGCAAAGCCGAGCTCGAGCAGGCGCTCCACCGCGGTGACCGCTCCGATCTTGGCGGCGGCCGGCAGGTCGGCGGCGCGCAGGGGACGGTTGGGGCGCGACCACTCGCCCCAATCGAGCCAGCGCTCGATCTCGGGGTGTTCCAGTGCCAGTCCAAGCGGGGTTTCGCCATGGGCGTCCATCGCCTCGGCATCGGCACCGTGGGCGACCAGCTCGCGCACCAGCGGCAGCGCCTGCGCGCCATGCCCCAGCGCCGCGAACAGCGGCGTGCGACCGCTGGCATCGCGCACGTTCGGATTGCAGCCGCGCATCAGCAGGGTATGCAGCAGCGGCAGCAGGCCGGTTTCCGCAGCCAGGTGCAGCGGTGTGCGCCCCTGGACGTCGGGGCCGAACGGATCAGCACCGCGTTCCAGCATCGCCAGCGGCAGCGCGGCGCCTTGTGCGGAGCCCTGCAGATGGTTCAGGGCGAGCGCGAGCAGGTCGGCGCCAGCGGGCGTTGCGCCGGCGGCCATCAGGTCCTCCACCGCTTCGGTCGATGCGGGCAGGCGCGACAGCAGGGCGTCGAACAGACGCAGGCCGGCTGGGGTGACCGGTGTTGTCTCGTCGTCGGCCGGTACTGCGGACGCGCCGGTTGCCAGACGGGCTTCCGCGTCCAGGCCGTGGTCGAGCAGCCAGCGGCGCGCGGTGCTCAGGCCTGCATCGGACAGGTCGAGGTACAGCTGCGCGCGCTCGGCCTGGGACCACTCGCGCACGCGGGTGGCAAAGCTGGACACGACGGCCCAGTGGCCGAAGCGCAATGCGTCGAGCAGGTGTGCCGGGGTATCGGCACCTTCGGTGAGCAGGGTGTCCGGCTCAAGGGTGGAGGGCAGCGGTGTGTCGGGGTCGAGCAGGGCGACCAGGTCCCAGCGGCCGGCGGCAGCGGCATGGTCGAGTGCGCTGCGGCCATCGCTGCCGGGTGTTTTCGGCTCGGCCCCAAGGGCCAGCAGTGCGCGCACGGTATCCGCGTGTGCGTGTGGCGACTGGCAGGCCAGGGTGAGTGCGTCACGACCGTGCTTGTCGCGTGCGCGAGCATCGGGCTGCGCCTCGGCGAGCAGCTGCATGATGCCCGGGACACCGGTGCGGGCAGCCTCCATCAGTGCGGTGCTGCCATGCCGGTCGGCCAGGTTCACGTCGGCATGGGCGGCATGCAGGGCCCGCACGATCTGTTCATGGCCTTCGGCGGCGGCGGTCATCAGCGCGCTGCGGTGGTCGGCATCCACGGTGTTGACGGAGGCGCGATGCTTGAGCAGCAGCTTCACGCCTTCTGGATCGTCGTCGGCAATGCCGGCGGCGGCCACGAGGGCGGGCTCGCCGCTGCTGGGGGCCGGCTTGGCGCCGCGCTCCAGCAGGAATTTCGCCAGCGGCCAGTTGGCGGCCCGGCAGGCGACGGCCAGCGGACTGAGGCCGGCCTGGTTGAGCGCGTCCACCGGTGCCGCAGCATCCAGCAGCATCGCGGCGACGATCGGTTCCTCGCTGAGCACGGCGCCGTGCAGCGGGGTGTTGCCTTCGGCGTCGGTGGTCAGCGGGCTGGCGCCGTTCGCGAGCAGGGTCATCACCGCGTCGGCACGTCCGGCGCGGCTGTCACGGGTGGCCGCCAGCAGTGGCGTGAGTCCGCCACTGGCACGGTTGAGGTCGGCGCCGCGGGTAATCAGTGCGCGCAGCAGACGGGTGTCCGGCAGCAGCGCCGCCAGCATCAGTACCGGGCGCTGGTCACGGTCGCCCGGGAGCGGGGCGGCATCGGGCGATGCGCCGGCGTCGAGCAGGGCAAGCGCGCGTTCGATATCGCCGGCGCGGGCAGCGGCAAGCAGGGCGGCGGCCTGCTCCGGGGTGCCGGCGGCGCGTTCCTCGTCGCTCAGGGCGACGGGCGCGGGTTCGGCGGCTTGCGCCTGCTGTCGATGCGCCTGTGCGCGATGGGCCTGGCGTCCCTCGCACAGCAGCGCGCGCAGCGTGCGGTTGGCCACGATCAGGCAGCCCAGCGGCATGATGACGATGGCGTACACGGCCAGCGCCGCGGTACGCAGTTCTGCCGGCAGCACGCCGTAAAGCCCGCTCAGCGCGATGGCGGTGAAGGCCATCACCAGCAGCGACAGCGCGGCAGGCAGGAAGTGGCTGAAAAAGCGTTCCTCGCGCGACAGGTGGCGTCCGAACGCGATGCTGCGGGCGGTGGCGGTGAAGATCCACGAGCCTTCATGCTGCCCCTGGGCCGGGTACGCGTCGTCCCACACGAACACCAGGCCGAATGCGGGCCACAACCGCCACTGCACGGCCAGCGCGACAACTAGCACGGCGGCCAGCACGACGGTCGCTCCCAGGCTGTGCTGCTGGCTCAGCCACAGCATCGGCCAAGCGACGAGCAGGAATACCAGCGCCGCGTAGGTGGTGAACATCACCAGATGGGCCGCGCCACGACGCAGCACGGTCCGCCCGAAATGGGGCTCGGGATCGAATCCGATGGCATGGCAGACGGCGGCCATGGTCAGCGTGTTGGCCAGCAGCAGAGGAATGAGCGCAAGGGGATGTGCGCCGATGGCGGCGATCGCGACAGCGATCAACCCGGGCACGAACCATGCGAGCGAAGACAACAAGGGCGCCGGGCGCCGGTGCGATTTGGAAGGAGGCATGACGGCGAGTATAGAAAGCGTTGCAACAACAGACGGTAATCCTTTGTTAACAAGAAACCATCATTCGTCGCGGCGATCCGTCGGTCCGGTCTGGTAAGGCAGATGGTTGGCTGTCGCCAGGGTGGCGTTCGGTGGCAATTGCAGGTGCCAGCCCTGGGTGCGCAGGTGCTCGATCACTACACTCACGTCTTCGTGCGGCAGACGACGTTCGCCGGTCAGCTCGACTTCCAGCGCGAAGCGCAGTTCGCCCAGCATCAATGCCAGCGAGGCCGGGATCACGTCGAACTGGTCGCGTCGGGCAAGCCACAGATAGGTATCGGCCTTGCGCAGGCTGGCGTAGACATAACTGTGCATGGCGGCATCCGCGAGTGGGGTGACCTGGGTGGAAGGGTAGCAGTCTGTACGTCTGTCGTTTGCTGCAACCGCACTTGCATGCCCTCGCTGGAGTCGGCAGAGTGCCGCCCACGGGGATCAAACGCGCGTATGAATCAATGCGCAGCAAGTATCCTTGCTTTATACCAAGTCGCCCAACGATCTGCAGGAGCACGCGATGTACAAGTCTTTCGGTCCTATCACCGGTGCGGCGCGGCCGCTCGCGCTGGCCGCCCTGAGCCTGGCTGTTGCCGCGGGCCTTGGTGTGCCGATGAGCGCGCATGCCAGCGCGTTCCAGCTGAAGGAAGACAGCGCCAAGGCCATGGGCCGCGCCTATGCGGGCTCGGCCACGGCGGGCGACGACGTCTCGGTCGTGGCAAACAATCCCGCGGCCATGTCCGAGCTGCACGGCACCTATTTCCAGGCCGATGTCACGGCCATCAATTTCAGTGCCAAGTTCAGCGGTACGGCGCACGATGCGGCAGGCAACCCGATCAGCGGCGGCAACGGCGGCGACGCCGGTACCACGCTGCCGGTGCCGGCCTTCTTCATCGCCACCCAGGTTGGCCAGCGCTGGCATATCGGTGCGGGCCTCAGCGTGCCGTTCGGTTTCCAGACCGAGTACGACCGCAACTGGGTCGGCCGCTACAACGCGATCAAGACCAAGCTGGAATCGCTGGACGCCACGTTCTCGGCGTCCTATGACGTGACCGATACCTTCAGCCTGGGTGCCAGCCTGATCGCCCAGCGCACCAGCGCCGAGCTGTCTTCGGCGATCAACTACAACATGGTCGGCCAGGGTCTGGTCCAGCAGGGTGTGGCCGCGGGCCTGATTCCCGCTGCGCAGGCGTCTGCGCTGGCGCAGCAGATCGGTGCGCTTGTACCGGCGGGCAGCGACGGCTATGCCGACATCAAGGGCAACGACTGGGGCTACGGCTGGCAGCTCGGTGGCCTGTGGAGGCTGACCCCGAACGACCGTTTTGCACTCGACTACCACTCGAAGATCACGCACAAGCTGAGCGGCTCGGCAAATTTCACCGTGCCCGACAACGTGGCCTACCTGCTCAGCACGCCGACGGTGGCAGCGCTGCTCAATGGCGCGGTACCGTTCCAGCACACCACCGGTACGGCCAACCTGACCACGCCGGCCACGGCCACGGCCAGCTACTGGCACCAGGCCCAGAAGTTCGGCATCGGCATCGACCTGTCCTGGACCCAGTGGAACGTGTTCAAGCAGCTGGTGGTGCACTATGCCAATGCGGCGCAGCCGACCACGGTCGAGCCGTTCAACTGGCACAACACCTGGTACGCCTCGATCGGTGGCGACTACTACCTCACCAACAAGCTGACCCTGCGTGGCGGCCTGGCTGTGGACACCACCCCGACCCGTGCCAGCAACCGCGACCCGCGCGTACCCGATTCCACCCGCCAGTTTGTCACCGTGGGTATCGGCTACAAGGCCAACCAGCACTTCGAGATCGATGCCTCGTTCGCGCACATTTTCGTGAATGCGGCGCACCTCGACGGTTCGTCCAGTTCCACCGGGGATGTGCTCACCGGCAGCTACAACGACTACGGCAACCTGTTCAGCCTGTCGGCGCAATACAAGTTCTGATCGCTACGGCGAACGGATTCTTGCGCAAAAACCTCCCCGTTCGCGGGGAGGTTTTTTTGTGCATGGCGTTTGACCGGACGCGCCGGGCCGCGTGGATGCCTGACTGGTGCGCCGGGATCAATCGCGCCCGAGCAGCCATCCCAGCATCTGCCGGAAGCGTGCGCCATACGGCGGGTTGAGCAGTCCCGCGCCGTTGAAGCGCGCCTGCCGGAACACCGGCTTGATATGTGAGAAAGTGCGGAACCCGGCTTCGCCGTGGTAACCGCCCATGCCCGACGAGCCCACGCCGCCGAACGGCAGGCGGTGCTGGGCGATGTGATAGAGCGTGTCGTTCACGCTGACGCCGCCGGCGTGGGTGCGCGAGAGCACTGTGTCGATGCGGGTCCGGTCGGTCTCGAACAGGTACAGCGCCAAAGGATGCGGGTGGGCAGCGACATAGGCGATCGCCTCATCCAGGCTGTCATAGGGAACCAGCGGTAGCAGCGGGCCGAAGATCTCTTCCTGCATCACCGTCATGTCGTCATGCACGTCGGCAAGCAGCATCGGCGGCAGCAGGCGGCGGTCGGCGTCGCGTGCGGCATCGGTCAGTGCGACGCTGCGCGCGCCGGCTGCCACGGCCTGGTCGTGAAGTCCGGCCAGGCGTTCGAAATGCCGGTCGGTGGCGATGCTGGCGTACTGCGGGTTGCGCGCCATGTCGGGATAGAGCCTGGCCACTGCGGCCCGGGCAAGGGTCGTGAAGGCTTCGACCTGTCCGCGCGGCAGCAGCACGTAGTCGGGCGCGATGCAGGTCTGCCCGGCATTCACCAGCTTGCCGAACAGGATGCGCTCGACGGCGTGATCGAGGCGTGCCCCGGGCCCCACGATGACGGGCGACTTGCCGCCCAGCTCCAGCGTCACCGGGGTGAGATGGTCGGCGGCGGCGCGCATCACGTGGTGACCAACGGCGGTCGAGCCGGTGAACAGCAGGTGGTCGAACGGCAGTGCGGCAAAGGCCTGTGCCACGTCGGCGTCACCGGTGATGACCTGCACTTCGTCGGGCTGGAAGCAGCCTGCCGCCAGCTCCGCGAACAGCGCGGAAAAGCGTGGGGTGTATTCGCTCATTTTCACCATGGCGCGGTTGCCGGCGGCCAGGGCGTCGACCAGCGGGCCGACCGCCAGGTAAAGCGGGTAGTTCCACGGCACGATGATGCCGACCACGCCGCGCGGTTGCGGGCGCAGTTCGGTGCGCGCGGGCAGGAACAACCAGTCGGCGAGATGCCGTCGCGGCTTCATCCAGCGCTTGCCATGGCGCAGTGCGTGACGGATCGCCGAGATGCTCGGAAACAGCTCGAGCAGTTCGGTTTCCTCGGCCGGACGTTGGCCGAAATCCGCATGGATGGCGTCGATGATCTGCTTGCGATGCCGCAGCAGCAGTGCCTCGAGTTGCCGCAGGCGCTGCGCGCGGACCGGCCAGTCGGGCATCGGCGCACGGGACTGCGCATTACGCAGGTGCTGCAAGGTGTCGGAAAGCTCGGTTGTGCGTGCGGATGGCATGGTCGGGTGGCACCACGATGCGAAGGCACGATGGTGACACAGGACGCGTGCAGGTATGTCGGCGGAGCGCCTTGCTCAGGTGCTCCGCCACAGCGTTGCCTCAGCGCATGCCGCCGCTGGCGTAGAGCTTCTCGCCGGTGAGCCAGCCGGCATCGTCGGAGGCCAGGAATACCGCTATCGCGGCGATGTCACGTGGCTGGCCGGTGCGGCCAAGCGGCGTTTCCGCCACCGCGCCGTGGTGAAAGTCGGAGCCGATGAAGCCGGCGCTGTGGGTGCCCTCGGTTTCCACCAGGCCAGGGTTGAGCGCATTGACGCGGATGCCGCGCGGCCCAAGCTCCCGGGCGAGCGCGCCGGTGATGCCTTCCACCGCTGCCTTGGTGGCCGAGTACACCGCCGAGCCGGGCGGCGTGATGCGGCTGACCAGCGAGCCGATGTTGATGATGCTGCCGCCCTGGCCGAGATATTTCGCAGCCGCCTGGGTGGTCTGCAGCAGGCCCAGCACGTTGACGTCGAACTGCTTGCGGTAGTGCTGCTCGGTGATCTCTTCGATCGGCGCGAACTCGTAGACGCCGGCGTTGTTGACCAGGATGTCGAGCCGGCCGAACTGTTCGACTGTCTGCGCGACGATGGCTTGCGCTCCGGCGGCGTCGGCAACGCTGCCCTGCACGGCGAATGCCTTGCCACCGGCCTGGACGATCTCGGCGACGACGGCATCGGCGCCGGTTTTGTCGGATGCATAATTCACCGCGATCGCCGCGCCTTCGGCGGCCAGTGCCCTGGCGATGGCTGCGCCGATGCCTTTGGAGGCGCCGGTGACGAGAGCGGTCTTGCCCTGGAGCTTGTTCATGGGGTGTTTCCTGCGTGGGATGACGTGGGCGAACTGGGTTCTTTACTGCTGTAGTTCAAGATATATGAACTATGGAGCCTGCATTCAAGGGGCGAGTAAAATGACCTCATGCGTCCACTGTTTCATCCAGCGATCGACGACATCACGGTGGAGGGCATCCTCCATGCGCTGTCCGATCCCGTGCGGGTCTCCATCTACGCCAAGCTGGCGGCGCTGGACGGTGCGGCGACCTGCACGGCCTTGCAGCAGGTGTCTGACCGCACCATTCCCAAGTCATCCCTGTCGCAGCACTTCAAGGTGCTGCGCGACGCTGGCCTGATCCACAGCGAGCGCGCCGGTGTGGAAATGCGCAGCACCACGCGATGCAAGGAAATCGAGCAGCGCTTCCCCGGTCTGATTCCCGCCATTCTGGCGGCGCACCGGGTGCAGTCGACGCAGGCGTCGCCGTCACGCCGGACCACCCGCAAGACGGTGGCGGGTGCCGCGAATGCGAAAAAGCGGACCGGCGGTCGCTGACTGCCGGTCGGGATCGCGAAGCAGTCCGCAACGCATGTCTTCCGTGTCGTGGCGGGCCGTCAGAATGACCCGCCACGGAAACCGTGCTTATTCGCCGATGGTGAGCAGCGAGGCGTTGCCGCCCGCGGCGGTGGTGTTGATGGTCAGCGTGCGTTCGCCGGCGAAACGCAGCAGGTAGTGCGGGCCGCCTGCCTTCGGACCGGTACCCGACAGGGCTTCGCCGCCGAACGGCTGCACGCCCACCACGGCGCCGATCTGGTTGCGGTTGACGTAGCAGTTGCCCACGCGCGCGTGGCTGTGGATGTATTCCACCGTGTCGTCGATGCGGCTGTGCACACCCAGGGTCAGGCCGTAACCGGTCGCGTTGATCTGCTCGACGACCTTGGGCAGATCCTCGCCGTTCCAGCGGATCACGTGCAGCACCGGGCCGAACACTTCGCGCTTGAGCACGTCCAGCGAAGGGATTTCATAGGCACGCGGGGCGAAGAAGGTGCCGTGGGCGGCCACGTCGGCGTCGATCGACGCCTCGGCGATCAGCTTCGCTTCTTTGTCCATGCGTGCGGCGTGGTCGACCAGGATCTGCCGGGCGTCCTCGTCGATCACCGGGCCCACGTCGGTGCTGAGCTGGCCAGGGTCGCCCACCTTGAGCTCGGCCATCGCACCGGCCAGCATGCCGATGACCTTGTCGGCGATGTCCTGCTGCACGAACAGCACGCGCGAGGCCGAGCAGCGCTGTCCGGCCGACTGGAAGGCCGAGGCGACCACGTCCTTGACGATCTGTTCGGGCAGGGCGGACGAGTCGGCGATCATCGCGTTCTGCCCGCCGGTCTCGGCGATCAGGGCGGCGATCGGCGCGTTGCGCGCGGCCAGGGCGCGGTTGATCGCCCAGGCGGTGTCGGTGGAGCCGGTGAAGGCCACACCGGCCACGCGCGGGTCGCGGGTCAGGGCGACGCCGACCACGGCGCCGTCGCCGGGCACGTACTGCAGCACGTTCTGCGGGACGCCGGCCTCGTGCAGCAGCTTCACCGCGGCATAGCCGATCAGCGAGGTCTGCTCGGCGGGCTTGGCGATCACGCTGTTGCCGGCAGCCAGCGCTGCGCTGACCTGGCCCACGAAGATCGCCAGCGGGAAGTTCCACGGGCTGATGCAGACGAATGCGCCGCGACCGTTGAGGAACAGCTGGTTGGTCTCGCCGGTGGGGCCGGGCAGCTGTTCGGGCTGGCCGAACAGGCGCCGCGCCATGGCGGCGTAGTAGCGCAGGAAGTCGGCAGCCTCGCGGATCTCGGCGATGGCGTCGGGCAGGCTCTTGCCGGCCTCGCGCACGCACAGCGCGATGAATTCGCCGCGGCGTGCCTCGAGCTGGTCGGCGGCATGTTCGAGGATCGCGGCACGGCTGGCGGCGGGCAGGCGGTCCCAGTCGGGCTGGGCCGCCACGGCATTGGCCAGGGCGATGTCGACGGTCGCAGCGTCGGCGCTGGTGTAGCTGCCCACGTGCTGGCGACGATCGGCCGGGTTGGTCACCTGGATCACCGGGCCGGCGGGCTGGGCACCGGGCACCAGCGGCGCGGCGGTCCAGGTACCGCTGTTGGCGTTGACGGCCTCGGCGAGGGCCTTCAGTTCGTTGTCGTTGGAGAAGTTGACGCCCATGGAATTCTTCCGAGTTATCGAAGTGGCGTTCTGCGCAAGCACAGAATTGTCACCGTAGAGGTTGACCGGCAGCGGGATGCGCGGATGGGGGATGGAGGTGAAGCCGCGCACGGTCTCGCATGGGTCGGCGACCAGCTCGCGCACCGGCAGGCTCTCGTCCACCACGCGGTTGACGAAGCTGGTGTTGGCACCGTTCTCGAGCAGGCGGCGCACCAGGTAGGGCAGCAGGTCCTCGTGCGAGCCGACCGGTGCATACACGCGGCAGGGCACGTCCAGCTTGTCCTTGCCGATCACCTCGGCATACAGGTCGGTGCCCATGCCATGCAGGCGCTGGAACTCGAACGGCCGGCCGCGCGCGATGTGATGCACTGCGGCAATGGAATGGGCGTTGTGGGTGGCGAACTGCGGATAGATCAGGTCGCTGCCCGCATCGAACAGCTTGCGTGCGCAGGCGAGATAGGACACGTCGGTGTTCGGCTTGCGCGTGTACAGCGGATAGCCGGCCAGCCCCTGTTCCTGCGCACGCTTGATCTCGGCATCCCAGTAGGCGCCCTTGACCAGACGCACGTACCAGCGGCGTTTTGTCGCACGTGCGGTCTCGATCAGCCAGTCGATGACGAACGGCGTACGCTTCGAATACGCCTGCACCACGATGCCGAGACCGTTCCAGCCTTCGAGCGAGGGATGAGCGAATACGTCGCCAATGATGTCGAGCGAGAGTTCGAGGCGGTCCGCCTCTTCGGCATCCACGGAGAGCGCGATGCCCTGCTTCATGGCCAGTTGCGACAGCTCCAGCAGCTTCTCGGTGAGCTGGCGGCGGGCCAGCTCGCGCTTGGCTACCTCGTAGCGCGGATGCAGCGCGGACAGCTTGACCGAGATCGATGGTGCGTCGGTGTGGTTGGCGAACGGCCCGCGGGAGCCGATCGCGGCAATTGCCCGCCGATAGTCTTCCTGATAACGCTCGGCGGTCCCGGCGGTAAGCGCGGATTCGCCCAGCATGTCGTAGGAATAGCGGTAGACCGCGTTTTCCTTCTTGGCGCAGCGGTCCAGCGCCTCGCCGATGTTGCGTCCCATCACGAACTGGAAGCCCATGATGCGCATGGCCTGGCGTACGGCCAGGCGGATCGCCGGCTCACCGGCGCGGCCGACCAGCCGCCGCAGCGCGCCGGTGACGTCGTGCCGGGTTTCCTCGGCCAGGTTGACCAGACGGCCGGTGAGCATCAGACCCCAGGTGGAGGCGTTGACGAACAGCGACTCGCTCTGGCCCAGGTGCCGCTTCCAGTTGGCGTCGCCCAGCTTGTCGCGGATCAGCTTGTCGGCGGTCGCTTTGTCCGGAATGCGCAGCAGCGCTTCGGCCACGCACATCAGCAGGACGCCTTCCTCGGACGAGAGGTCGTACTGGCGCATGAAGGATTCCACCGCACTCTGATCCTTCGCTCGCACGCGCACGCGGGAGACCAGTCCGGCGGCGGTGTCGATCACCAGCTCGCGCTCGGCCGGAGGGAGGGTGGCCTGGGCGAGCAGATCGTTGACTGCTTCGGTTTCGTCGCGCAGCCAGGCGGCGGTGATGCGCACGCGGGCCGGCTCGATGGAGGTAGGGAGTTCGGGGCTGAGAATGGCTTGTGTCACGGGGGCGAAACCGAGTGGGGGTGGGGCAAATCGCGCGATTGTACGCTCAGAAAAAGCCCGCGCGCATGTGCATTCCAGCGGTCCCCTGCACGCCCCGTTTTGCGCCGGCAAGAACTCGTCGCAGATCAAGCTTCTGCGGCATTCTTGCCCGCTGCGGCGGCCCATCCTATTATCGGGTCGTTCCAGGCACGCCGGACTTCCATGATCGTGCTTCGACCAGCCGTTCCCGGCTCGCCCTGCGTGACGTTGTGGCTCCAGCCCAACCGCGCCCTGAGCCGCCGCGGTCTGCGTCGCCTGATCGGGGTCACGGTGGCACTGGTGCTGACAACGGCAGGCTTGGGGGCCTGGCAGGGGAATGTGTTTGCGCCGCTGTTCGCCTTGTTGGAGGCATGCGCTTTGGCCATTGCCTTGAGCGTGGCATGGCGCGCAGGCGATCGTGGCGAACGGATTGTGCTGGATGCTGCTTCGTTGCTGGTGCAGTCGTTGCCGACGAAGCGCAGTACGCAGTTTCAGACATATTGGGTACGTGTGCGGCTCAAGTCCGGCAACGGGCGGCGTCACCTGTTACTGTCGTCGCATGGGCGCGAGCTGGAGATCGGTGCTTTCCTCTCCGACGGGGAACGTGTCGAGCTGTCCCGGAAACTCGAGGTGCTGCTGGACAGGCTGAACGGCCGGCTGCACAGGTAAGTCCAACACAAGGTGCAAGACATGACATCTGGCGGCATCAGGCAGCACAGCTCAAAGCACGTGATTGCGGTGGTGATGGCAGGTATGTTCGCGCTGGCGGCCGGGTCGCTCCGGGCCAACCCGGTGCCCTGGCAGATGAACATGACCAAGGGCGTGACCACCTACTCGCGGATCCCCTATGACCTGAACATGATCTCGCTGTCGGTGTGCACGGTCATCGGCGTGCTGGTCTTTGGCGCGATGTTCGTCGCCATGTTCCGCTTCCGCAGGTCGCGTGGCGCGGTGGCGGAGAAGTGGTCCCACAACACCATGGTCGAGATCATCTGGACGACGATTCCGGTGATCATCCTGGTCTGCCTGGCGTGGCTGTCCACCGAAGGTATGCGCAAGTTCTACGACCTGAGCGGCTCGCAGATGACCATCAAGGTCACCGGCTACCAGTGGAAATGGCGCTACGACTACCTCGACTACCAGGGCAAGCCGATCTCCCACGTCGGCTTCATGTCCAAGCTGGACGAGCTCAGCAACGAGACCCGGCAGCTGGATTCCGGCCTCGATCCGTACGCGGTGAAGACCAACGGCTACAACACCTATCTGCTCAATGTCGATCACCCGCTGGTGGTGCCGATCCATACCAAGATCCGCTTCCTGATCGGCTCGGGCGACGTGATCCACGCGTGGTTCGTGCCCGCCTTCGGCTGGCAGATGGATGCCATCCCCGGGATGATCAACACGGCATGGGCCAACATCACCAAGCCGGGTGTCTATCGCGGTCAGTGCGCCTACCTTTGTGGCCAGGACCATGCCTTCATGCCGATCGTTGTGAAGGCGGTGTCGAGGAAGGACTTCGCCAAGTGGCTGGCAGCCAAGGAGAAGGCCGCGGCGCCGTCGCCGGCCGCCAGCGCCGCCACACCGGAGGCAGCGCAGGTCTCATCGCCGCAACCAGCCGGTCAGGGTTGATCTTCCGCTATTTCGAGACGTTTCCACGCGAACGAATCACAGGTAGAGGTGCAAGGCCATGGCCCACGAAGCCACCCACGATCATCACGATGAGCACCACGGCGCGCCAAAAGGCTTCTTCCAACGCTGGGTGATGTCCACCAACCACAAGGACATCGGCACCCTGTACCTGGTTTTCGCGCTGCTGATGTTCTTCATCGGCGGCAGCTTCGCGATGGTGATCCGCGCCGAGCTGTTCAAACCTGGGCTGCAACTGGTGCAGCCTTATTTCTTCAACGAGATGATCACCATGCATGCGCTGGTGATGATCTTCGGCGCGATCATGCCGGCCTTCGTCGGCCTCGGTAACTGGATGATCCCGCTGATGGTCGGCGCGCCGGACATGGCGCTGCCGCGCATGAACAACCTGTCGTTCTGGATACTGCCGTTCGCCTTCACGCTGCTGCTCTCCACCCTGTTTCTTCCCGGCGGCAGCGAGGCCAGCGGCTGGACCCTCTATGCACCGCTGTCGCTGCAGAGCAATGCCTTGTCCTACACGGTGTTCGCGATCCACCTGATGGGCATCAGCTCGATCATGGGCGCGATCAACATCATCGCGACCATCCTCAACATGCGTGCCCCCGGCATGGATCTGCTGAAGATGCCGGTGTTCGTGTGGACCTGGCTGATCACGGCCTTCCTGCTGATCGCCGTGATGCCGGTGCTGGCCGGTGCGGTGACCATGCTGCTCACCGACAAGTATTTCGGCACCAACTTCTTCAATGCGGCCGGCGGCGGCGATCCGCTGCTGTACCAGCACATCTTCTGGTTCTTCGGGCACCCCGAGGTGTACATCATGATCCTGCCCGCGTTCGGGATCATCTCGGAGATCATCCCGACGTTCTCGCGCAAGCCGCTGTTCGGCTACAAGGCGATGGTGATGGCCACCGCCTCGATCGCCTTCCTGTCGTTCATCGTCTGGGCGCACCACATGTTCACGGTGGGTCTGCCGATGGGGGCGGAGATCTTCTTCATGTACTCCACCATGCTGATCGCGGTGCCGACCGGAGTGAAGGTGTTCAACTGGGTGGCGACCATGTGGGGCGGCTCGATGACTTTCGAGACACCGATGCTGTTCGCGGTGGCCTTCGTCATTCTGTTCACCATTGGCGGCTTCTCCGGCCTGATGCTGGCCCTGGTGCCGGCCGACTTCCAGTACCACGACACCTACTTCGTGGTGGCGCATTTCCACTACGTGCTGGTGACCGGCGCCGCGTTCGCGATCATTGCCGGCGTCTATTACTGGCTGCCGAAGTGGACCGGACGGATGTATTCGGAAACCTGGGCCAAGATCCACTTCTGGAACAGCGTGGTGTGGGTGAACGTGCTGTTCTTCCCGCAGCACTTCCTGGGCCTGGCCGGCATGCCAAGGCGCGTGGCCGACTACAACGTGGCCTTCGCCGACTTCAACATGATCAGCTCGATCGGCGGCTTCCTGTTCGGTGCGTCGCAGCTGATCTTCGTCGGCGTGCTGATCCACGGCGTGTTCCTGTCCAAGAAGAAGGCCACCGACCGCGTCTGGGACGGTGCCAGAGGGCTGGAATGGACGGTGCCCTCGCCGGCGCCGCACCACACGTTCGCGGTCGCGCCGATCATCCGCGACGACGAGCTCGCTCACGGGCACGTCGAGGACTGATCCGATGGACGGTTCGATGTCCGGCAAGCCCGAAAACGCTCGCGTGACGCTGAACCGGCAGGCGCTGGATCCGTCGCAGGCCGTACGTCTGCGGCGGGCGCGACGTACGGCCATGATTGCCGGGGCGGTGGCCGTGTCGTTCTTCGTGTTGTCGATTGTCCATTTGTTGTGGATCCAGCATCTGGGTCTGCGCTAACCGCATTTGCACGCCGGAACGGGCCCGGTAACCGGAAGTCACTCGCACATCCACGGGAAATCGCCATGGGTCAGCAGCAAGACATCTACTACGTACCGAGCAAGAGCCAGTGGCCGATCGTTGCGGCGGTGGTGCTCTTCCTCACGGTTTTCGGGGCGGCGCACTGGCTGAATGCCGAGCCGGGCGAGGCGGGGTTCGGCAAGACGGTGATACTGGTCGGTGCGATCGGGGTCCTGCTGATGTTCTTCGGCTGGTTCCGGTCGGTCATCCGCGAGTCGCTTGCCGGTCGCTACAACCATCAGGTGGACACGTCGTTCCGCATGGGCATGATGTGGTTCATCTTCTCCGAGGTGATGTTCTTCGGCGCCTTTTTCGGCGCGCTGTTCTACTTGCGGACCTTCTCGGTGCCCTGGCTGGGCGGACACGGGCACGGCGTGCTGACGCACGAGTACCTGTGGAGCCACTATGCCGCGTCGTGGGGTGCGGGTGGCGGCAACGGGCCCGACCACATCGGTGGCGACTTCCAGACGGTGGTGCCGTGGGGCTTGCCGCTGCTGAATACGCTGATACTGCTGAGCTCCAGCGTGACGGTCACCATTGCGCACCATGCGTTGCGCGGAGGCCACCGTGGCAAGGTGCTGGTGTTCCTGGGCGTGACCGTGCTGCTGGGTGCCTGCTTCGTGTTCAGCCAGGCCAACGAGTACATGGAAGCCTACCGCGAGCTGCACCTGACCCTGCACACCGGTGTGTATGGCGCCACCTTCTTCATGCTGACCGGCTTCCATGGCCTGCACGTGACTCTGGGCACGATCATGCTGGCGATCATCTGGCTGCGCGTACTGGCGGGCCATTTCGACAAGGAACACCATTTCGGTTTCGAGGCCGTGGCCTGGTACTGGCACTTCGTTGACGTGGTCTGGCTGGGCCTGTTCCTTTTCGTCTACGTACTCTGATTCGGCTTTGTGCCGTACGCGTCAACGTGCATCGCCCGCCGCAAGGCGGGCGATGCGTTTTGCAGGCTGGCACATGGCCGTACGCGGTGACGCAGGCACTTCGGCCTGCGTGGCAGGCCGGCTAGACTTACTGGCCGACGCCGTGCGGGTGGATCCAGCCCAGCTTGTAGCCGACGATCACCATGGCGATCAGCACCAGTGACAGGCCAATGCGCCGGGTCAGCGCCCACACCGTGCGCCGGTCGTCGTCCTTGTCGGTCATCATGAAATAGAGGGCCTGGCCGAGGTTGAACACGACCACCAGGAACATGACCACCAGCGCAATCTTTGAGATGGTTTCCACGTGTATCGCCTGAACGCCTTCGACCGCCGCAGTATAGCCCGCCGAAACGGGGTGCCCGCGTGAGCTGGATGCGTCGTCCGGCATGGTGGTCGGTGCTGCTGACCGTGGCTGGCGCGCTGCTGTTCGTGCGACTGGGTTTCTGGCAGCTGCACCGCGCCGACTACAAGGACGGGTTGCTGCGACGGTATGCCGCGGCCGCTGCAGCGCCGGTGCAGCGTTTCGACGATGTCGTCGACCACCTGTCGGCGGATACGTATCCGCGGGTGCGGGTGCACGGGCACTACCTGGTCGACCGCGTCTATCTGCTGGACAACCCGATGCACGATGAGCGCGGGGGAATCGAGGTCTATGCGCCATTCCTGCCGGACGGGCATCGCCGGCTGCTGTTGGTGGACCTCGGGTTCCTGCCCGGCAACGGCACTCGCCGAAGGCCGCTGCCGCCACCGCTTCCGGTCGGGCCGACAACGTTGCAGGGGCTGTACCAGCCTTCGCCCGGGCATGGCCTGGAGATGGGCGGTGACGCGCTGGCACGCCAGTCGCACTGGCCCAAGAACACCATCTACCTGGACATGAAGCAGGTTGCCACGGATCTGCAGCATGTGCTGTTCCCGCGGCTGCTCGTGCTCGATCCGGAGCCGGCCACCGCCTACATGCGCAGACACCGGCTCGATTTCGGCGCGATGACGCCTGCGCGGCATCGCGCCTATGCCTTCCAGTGGTTCACTTTCGCGTTCGTGGCGGTGGTGATCTTTCTGGTATTGCACCGCAAGAAGCGCGCACCCGGGAGACCTCGCGATGAATCGACCTGACGCCAGGGCCGTGCGCATCGGCCGCCTGAAGCTGTTGCTGGTGCTGGCCATCTTCGCCGCGCCGTCCGCGACGGCCTGGCTGCTGTTCCATGCCGGCTGGCAGCCGGGCGTGAAGAGTCATGGTCTGCCGGTGCTGCCGCAGCGCAACTTCCAGAGCGAGCACCTGCAGGTGGCCCTGGACGGTGGCGGCATGTGGCCGTGGCGTGCCGCCACGCCACGGCTTACCCTGGTCGCACTGCCCGGGCCGACGTGTGCCGACCGGTGCTTTGCGGCGCTGACCGGCATGGCCAAGGCCCGCCTGATGCTTGCCAACAACCGGTCCCGGCTGCGCCTGCTGTACGTGGGCATGCCGCCTGCCGACCCGGCGGCAGTGACGGCCATGAAGAACTACTGGCAGCTCGGCTCCGATGTCGATCATCGGCTCGATGCGTACCGCCCGCGGAGGCCCGACAGCGTCAGCGCGCTGCTGGTGGAGTCCAACGGTACCGTGTTGTCGCGTTATCCTGCCGGATTCGATGTATCCGGTCTGCTCCAAGACATGCGCAAGGTGATCCACTGATGTCCGATCGTTCAACCACGGTTCTGCGTGGCCTGTCGCTGTTCGCCGCGGTATTCGCGTTCGGACTGGTGATGTTTGGCGCTTTCGTGCGCCTGTCCAATGCTGGCCTTTCGTGTCCGGACTGGCCGACCTGCTATGGCCAGGTGACCTGGCCGCAGCATGCCCAGGCCGTGGCGAAGGCGGATGCGGCGTTTCCGGGACGGCCGTACCAGGCGCACAAGGCGTGGCGCGAGCAGGTGCACCGCATGCTGGCCGGGACGCTGGGCGTGGCGGTCCTGGTCATGGCACTGCTGGCGGCCTGGCGAAGACGCTGGGCGCGGCTGACCCTGATCGGCGCGGCGATACTCGCGGCCGCGGGACTGACGATGTACATGCACGGCGAACACGTCGGTTCCTCGGTGCTGGCCGTGCTGGCGATCTTCCTGCCGCTGGCCACGGCCCTGATGCTGGATCGGCCCGGCGCCTGGCGGGTCAGCGTGCTGGCGCTGGGTGTGATCATTTTCCAGGCGATGCTGGGCATGTGGACGGTGACCCTGCTGCTCAAGCCGATCGTGGTGCTGGGGCATCTGCTGGGCGGCATGACCACGTTCGCCCTGCTGGCCTGGGTCGCGCTGCGTTTCGCCGGTGTGGGCGCGACCGATGATCGCCTCGCCGGCCTGCGTAAGGCGGTGATCATCGGCCTGGTGCTGCTGGGCTGCCAGATCGCACTGGGTGGATGGACGTCGTCCAACTATGCGGCGCTGGCTTGCGGCTACGGCCCGGGCTCGTTCCCCGAGTGTCTGGGCCAGTGGGCGCCGCCCACCGATTTCCATCAGGGGTTCATCCTGTGGCGCGGCATCGGCGTGGACTACCAGGGCGGCATTCTCGACCAGCCGGCGCGTACCGCGATCCAGCTGGTCCATCGCGCCGGTGCGCTGGTGGTGAGCTGCTACCTGCTCGCGCTGGCCTGGCGATTGTTCAAGCGAGGCCTGCGGCTGGGCAGTATCGCGCTGGTGCTGGCCCTGGTCGCGCAGGTTTCGCTGGGTATCAGCAACGTGTATTTCGGGTTGCCGCTGGCGGTGGCCACCATGCATAACGGCGGCGCGGCGCTGCTGTTGTTCGTGCTGGTCGCGAACCTTGCGCGGACGCAGCCGCGTCCGGGGCGCCTGATGACGTCCGCTGCGAGACCCCTGCAATGAGTCATGTGGGCGAGTACCTGCAGCTCACCAAGCCGCGCGTCGTCGCGTTGCTGGTGTTCTGCGCGGTGATCGGCATGTTTCTGGCGGTGCCGGGCATTCCGCCGTGGCGTGCGCTGGTGTTCGGCACACTCGGCATCTGGATGGCCTCGGGCTCGGCCGCCGCGTTCAATCACCTGATCGACGAGCGCATCGACAAGCTGATGGCGCGTACCGCACGCAGGCCGCTGGCGACCGGTCAGCTCAGGCCGCGCCAGGTGCTGCTGTTCGCCATCGTGCTGGGTGTCGCCTCGATGCTGGTGCTGGTGTTGCTGGTGAATGCGCTGACCGCCTGGCTCACCTTCGCCGGGCTGATCGGCTATGCGCTGGTCTACACCGCATACCTCAAGCGCGCCACGCCGCAGAACATCGTGATCGGCGGTCTGGCCGGTGCAGTGCCGCCGGTGCTGGGCTGGACCGCCGCTACCGGTGCGCTGCACCCGTTCGCGCTGCAGCTGTGCCTGATCATCTTCGTGTGGACGCCGCCACACTTCTGGGCACTGGCGATCTTCCGCCGCGACGATTACGAACGTGCCGGTGTGCCGATGCTGCCGGTGACTCACGGCGTGGCCTACACGCGCTGGCAGGTGCTGTTCTACACCGTGCTGCTGGTGCTGGTGACCCTGCTGCCGGCGATCACGCGATGCAGCGGCCTGCTCTATCTGGGCGGCGCGGTGGTGCTGGATGCCGGCTTCCTGTACTACGCGATCCGCCTGCTCAATCCGCCGGACGAATACTTCGCCATGCGCGTGTTCAAATATTCGGTGGTCTATCTGATGGCGCTGTTCGCGTTGCTGCTGCTCGACCACTGGTTGATGGCGCCGACGCCGGCTTCGGCGCTGGTGTTCCGCGCGGCGACATGAGTCGCTGCGCGGTCGCCCGATTTCTTCATCGGCCCGCTTGACACTTTCGCAGCGCAGCACGACAATTCGCGCGCCGACCGGCGCGCTGCGCCCGATCGGTTTCCTGTCCTGACTAACCAAGGCATATGGACGTTTACCCTAGTCGCAACGTCGACATCCGCGAGCATCGGGTGCCGGCGTCGCATAACAAGCTGATCGTCTGCGGCGACCGCCAGCGGTCGGCCGGCGCTTTCCTCGACTAGGGAAGTCCGGCCTTCTCCCTGCGGTGTCGCTGACACCGTTACGAGGAGATGGGCCATGAAGCTCCTTCGCGATTTTTTTCATCTGCCTGCGGTAGGCCGGTTTCCCCTGTCCGGTCGCCGTGAACCGATGCCGCGCACCGTGACTGTGCCGGCCCCGCTGGCGCCGGCCGACAACGTGGTCGAGCTGCACCGTTCCGAGGCGGAATCCCAGCCGTCGGCTGCGGCCGACGAACCACCGCGATACGCATTGGCGGCGGGGCTGTGAAGCAGACCCTGCCACGCAAGGGGTGGCCTCCACCACCTGCGTGTTCCGCGCGGCCACCCTTGAGGTGGCTGCATGTACCGCGGCGAGGCGGACGGGCGGATTGAATCCGCTGCCCGCGCCGGCGATGGGATCGAGTGACAGACGGAAGCGGGCATGAACAAGCAAACCATCCAGGGGGCCGTGGCCAAGGTGGCCGGCAAGGGGGCACCTGCTGCTCCGCAGGTACTGGCGACGCAGTTGGCGTATCGCCGCAATGACGAACTGCTCGACACGCTGGGCACCAGCCTGGGCGGACTCGACGAGACGCAGATCGGCGAACGGCTGGACCGCGATGGCGTCAACGAGGTCTCGCACGAAAAGCCGCCGCACTGGTCGCTGCAGCTGTTCCGTGCGTTCAAGAATCCGTTCATCGTGGTCCTGCTGGTGCTGGCCGGGGTGCAGCTGGCGACCGATCCCGAGGACCTCACCGGACCACTGATCATCGCGGTGATGGTGGCGATCAGCGCGGTGCTGAGCTTTACCCAGGAGTTCCGTTCGAGCCGGGCGGCCGAACAGCTCAAGGCGATGGTGCGCAACACGGCTACCGTGACGCGGCGTGCGTCGGACGGGCACAGCGAGCGCATCGAGGTGCCGGTCGGCGAGCTGGTGGCCGGTGATATCGTGCATCTGGGGGCGGGCGACATGGTGCCTGCAGACCTGCGCCTGCTCACCGCGAAGGACCTGTTCATCAGTCAGGCCATCCTCACTGGCGAGTCCTTGCCGGTGGAGAAGGCGGCGCCGGGCCCGCGTCATCCGGAAAACCTCACCCCGAATCCGCTCGACCTGGCCACCGTCTGCTACATGGGCACCAACGTGGTCAGCGGCAGCGCCACCGCGGTGGTCGTGGCGACCGGGGCGCGTACCTATCTCGGTTCGCTGGCGCGCAGCCTGGTGGGCGAGCGCGTGCAGACCAGTTTCGACCGTGGCGTGAAAAGCGTCAGCTGGCTGCTGATCCGCTTCATGCTGGTGATGGTGCCCATCGTGCTGGGCATCCAGTGGTACAAGCAGGGCTTCTGGGAAGCGCTGCTGTTCGCGCTGTCGGTGGCGGTGGGCCTGACCCCGGAAATGCTGCCGCTGATCGTCACCGCGAATCTGGGCAAGGGCGCCATGGCGATGTCCAAGCGCAAGGTCGTGGTGAAGCGGCTCAACGCGATCCAGAATTTCGGTGCGATGGACGTGCTCTGCACCGACAAGACCGGCACGCTCACGCTGGACAAGATCGTGCTGGAGCGGCATCTCGACCTGGCGGGTGAGGAGTCCGACGACGCGCTGGAATACGGCTACCTCAACAGCCATTTCCAGACCGGCCTGAAAAACCTGATGGACAAGGCCGTGCTGGCGCACCGCGACCTGGAACCGATGGCCGCCCGTTACCGCGTGGTCGACGAGATCCCGTTCGATTTCCAGCGCCGGCGCATGTCGGTGGTGCTGGGCGAGCAGGGTGGTCAGCACCTGCTGGTATGCAAGGGCGCGGTGGAGGAGATGCTGACGATCTGCGAGTCCGCGCGTATCGGCGACGAGGTGCTGCCGATGACGGACGAGCTGCGCGGCGAGATCCGCACCATGACGCACCGCCTCAACGAGGATGGCCTGCGCGTGCTGGTGGTGGCGATCAAGCGCCAGCCGCCGACGGACCGGGCCTACGGCATCGCCGACGAAAGCGATCTGGTGGCGGTCGGCTGCCTTGCCTTCCTCGACCCGCCGAAAGACTCGGCCGGCACCGCCATCGCCGCGCTGCACCACCATGGTGTCGAGGTGAAGGTCATTACCGGCGACAACGAGGCAGTGACGCGCAAGATCTGCCGCGAGGTGGGGCTGGACGTGGAGCATTCGGCGCAGGGGCGCGATATCGAGCCCCTGGACGATGCCGCACTGGATGAACTGGTGGCACGCACCACGGTGTTCGCCAAGATGTCGCCGCTGCAGAAGGCGCGGGTGGTGAAGTCGCTGCAGCGTCAGGGGCATACGGTGGGCTTTCTGGGCGACGGCATCAACGATGCCCCGGCGCTGCGCGAGGCGGATGTGGGCATTTCGGTGGACACGGCGACCGACATCGCCAAGGAGTCGGCCGACATCATCCTGCTGGAAAAGAACCTGATGGTGCTGGAAGAGGGCGTGATCGAGGGGCGCATCACCTTCGGCAACATCATCAAGTACATCAAGATGACGGCCAGCTCGAACTTCGGCAACGTGCTCAGCATGCTGATCGCCAGCCTGTTCCTGCCGTTCGTGCCGCTGCTGCCGCTGCAGATCCTGGTGCTGAATCTGTTGTACGACATTTCGCAGCTGTCGATTCCGTTCGACCGCATGGACGTCGAATACCTGCGCAAGCCGCGCAAGTGGGACGCCAGCGACATCGGTCGTTTCATGCTGTGGATGGGGCCGTCCAGCTCGATCTTCGACATCACTACCTTCGCGCTGCTGTGGTTCGTGTTCGGCGCCAACGGGCCGGCACATCAGGCGTTCTTCCAGTCGGGCTGGTTCATCGAGAGCCTGCTGACGCAGACCCTGGTGGTGCACATGATCCGCACCCGCAAGATCCCGTTCCTGCAGAGCAGCGCTTCGGCACCGGTGCTGGGCTTGACCACCGCGATCATCGCGATCGGCGTGGCCATTCCGTACACCGTGGTCGGCACCAAGCTGGGCATGGTGGAAATGCCGTCCGCCTATTTCGGCTGGCTGGCGGTGACCGTGCTTGCCTATTGCGCGCTGACGCAGGGGATGAAGATGCTCTACATGCGTCGCTACGGACGCTGGCTGTAGACAAGCGGTGTGGTGCGGGCGGTGTGCTTGCCGCCCGCGTGCCGGGTCAGTCGTCGCAACCCTCGGCTTCGTCGGCCTGACGGCGCCGGTAACGCCACCACAGCACCAGGGCGATCACCAGCACCGCGCCGACCACCAGCCACAGGCTGGCCTGGCTGCGATGCATCCACATCACCAGCCACTGGTGGTTGTTCGCGCCCAGGTAACCCAGGTAGACCCAGAACGGCACGCTGATCAGTGCGGCCAGGGTGTCGATCAGCAGGAAGCGCAGCGTGGATACGCGATGGGTGGCGCCGGCGGTGACGTAGATGGTGGTGCGCATGCCGGGCAGGAAGCGTGCGAAAAACAGCATGCGGTTGCCGTAACGCTCGAATTTCCGCTGCACCATCGCATAGCGCGCGGGAGTCAGAACCTTGGCCACCAGGCGCCAGCGCATCATGCGTGCGCCGTAATGGTGGCCAAGCATGAAGATCGCGGAGTCGCCCAGCAGCACGCCGAACATGCACAGGCCGAACATGGCGTGCACGTTGGCGAAGCCCAGTCCGGCAATGACGCCGCCGGCCACCAGGGTCACGTCCTCGGGCAGCGGCAGGCCGGCGCCGCAGATCATCAACGCGATGAACACGGCCAGATAGCCGTTCTGCGCGAAGATGGTGATCAGTCGTTGAAGCAGGTCCATTGCAGTCTTTTAGACGAAAAACATGACACGGGCCATTCTTGCAGCATCCGGGTGTCTCGTGGTGGGGGCGGGTGCAGGCGCGATCATGGACGGCCCGGAAGTGGGCTGATGCGAATGGACAGGATGTCGCGCAGCTCGGTTTTCTCTTCGTCGCTGAGCTGACTGCGCTGCTTCGACATAAGCTCGGCCTTGCGCTGCACCACGGCTTCACGTTCCAGTTTGGCCAGCGCATCGAAGAACTCGGTGGCCTGCATGTCCGGCTCGCCCGGTACCAGTGCGCTCATCAATTTCTGCAGCGCAGGATATTCGGGGCGTTCGGCGAAATGTTCGACCAGCATCGCCGGGTTGATGCCTGGACGGGCGCGGGCGGTGTCCAGCAGCTCGGCCAGCAGCTCCACGCCGGGCTTGTCCAGGCGCAGGAAGCGGTAGGGCTTTTCCACGGTGTCGGCCACGCCCGGTTGCGCCAGCAGCAGGGCGATGGCGCTGCGTACCAGCGAACGCTGCACGGCGACCGGTCGCTGCAGTGGTCGTTGCGCGTTGGCTGGCGTCTGCAGCGTGGCACGGGCACCGGTGCGCTTTTCCAGCTCGTCGGCCATCAGGTCGCGGAAGGCCCCGTCGGGCAGTCGCGCGATCAGCGGCCGTGCACGCTCGGCCAGCCGTGCGCGGCCGTCGAGGCTGGAGGTATCCACGTCGTGTGCCAGTTCGGCGAAGAAATAGTCCGACAGCGGGGTGGCGTTCTTCAGGCGCTGCTCGAAGCCCTCCTTGCCTTCCTTGCGCACCAGCGTGTCCGGGTCCTCGCCCTCGGGCAGGAACAGGAAATACGCCTGCCGTCCGTCGCGCAGGCGCGGCAGCGCCGCATCCAGCGCCTTCCATGCGGCAGCGCGGCCGGCGCGGTCGCCGTCGAAGCAGAACACCACGTCGGGTGCGGCGCGGAACAGCAGTTCGGTGTGCTCCGGTGTGGTGGCGGTGCCCAGCGTGGCCACCGCGATCGGCAGGCCGGCCTGGTGCAGCGCGATCACGTCCATGTAGCCTTCCACCACCACGATCCGCTGCAGGTTCGCGTTGGCCTGTTTCACCTGCCATAGCGCGAACAGCTCGCGGCCCTTGTGGAACAGGGGAGTCTCGGGCGAGTTGAGGTACTTCGGCGACTGCTCCGAACTCAGCACCCTGCCGCCGAAGGCGATCACCCGGCCGCGGCGGTCGAGGATGGGAAACATCAGCCGTTCGCGGAAGCGGTCGTACTTGCTGCCGCGTTCGCCGGTGGAGACCATGCCGGCCTCGCCGAGCAGTTCCATCCGTCGCGGGTTGTTGCCCAGCGCCTTGATGATGCCGTCGTAGCCGGCCGGAGCCCAGCCGAGGCGGAAACGCGCGACGGTGTCGGCATCCAGTCCGCGCTTCTTGCAGTATGCCTGTGCCTCGGCGCTGCGCGGCAGTTGTTCCTCATACCAGCGGGTGCTGGCGTCCAGCAGTGCGTAGAGGTCGGTCTTGTCCTCGCGCGGGCGGTCGTTGCCGCCTTCGCGCGGAACGGTGAGCCCCACCGACTGCGCCAGTTCCTCCACCGCGTCGGGAAACTCCAGACGCTCGTACTCCATCAGGAACTTGATCGCGCTGCCATGCGCGCCGCAGCCGAAGCAGTGATAGAACTGCTTGGTCGGGCTGACGTAGAACGAGGGCGTGCGCTCGTCGTGGAACGGGCAGCAGGCGGTCCATTCGCGGCCGGCCTTTTTCAACGGCACGCGCCGCTCGATCACGTCGACGATGTCGACGCGGGCAAGCAGTTCGTCGATGAAACTGTCGGGAATCAGGCCGCGCATGAGCCGCTTAGTTTAGAGCCTGTTGTGCCTGACGGGTGTTCGCAGCCCGGTGAGGCACATCTGGCCGCATGGTCGCTGCGTCGCGCGATGAGGCCGGTCACGCCGCTGATGGGACTGATGATGGCGAGAAAGATGGCGGCGCCACCGCGATGATGCGTTGGTGCCGGCGTGGAGCGGGCGTGAAGAAGCCGGCACCGGGCCGGTGACCGGCTCAGCCTGCCAGCCGGGTCTTGATCTTGCCCGAGACAACGGCCATGTCGGCGCGGCCGGCTGCCTTCTCTTTCACAGCGGCGACCACCTTGCCCATGTCGCGCGGGCCGCTGGCGCCAGTTTCGGCGATGGCTGCGGCGATCAGGGCATCCAGCTCGGCGTCATCCAGCTTGGCGGGCAGGTAGGCTTCGATCACCGTCATTTCGGCGCGCTCGACGTCGGCCAGATCCTGGCGGTCTGCCGCTTCGTACTGGCTGACCGAGTCCTTGCGTTGCTTCAGCATCTTTTCCAGCACGGCCAGGGTCTGGGCGTCGTCCAGCTCGATGCGCTCGTCCACTTCGCGCTGCTTGATCGCGGCCAGCACCAGCCGGATCACGCCAAGCCGGTGCTTGTCGCCCCCGCGCATGGCGGTTTTCATGTCGTCGGTAAGCTGCTGCTTGAGCGTCATGGTCGTGCTCCGGAAATGCAGAAAGCCGGCGTCGCTTGCGGGCAACGCCGGCCGATGCAGTGCTTTATGGCCGCGGCTGCGGGCCCACGCGCCTTGGCCAAGCCTGTGGTCGCCCGTCGGGGCGGCCGCGTCCGCGCGCAGGGGCGCGGACTTGCAGGGCTCAGTACAGGCGCGTCTTGCGCGTTACGTCGCGCGACAGGCGGCGCATATGGCGCTTCACCGCGGCGGCGCGCTTGCGCTTGCGTTCCTGGGTCGGCTTCTCGTAGAACTCGCGCTTGCGGGTTTCGGCGAGCACGCCGGCCTTTTCGCAGGTGCGCTTGAAGCGACGCAGGGCAAGCTCGAACGGCTCGTTCTCGCGGACTTTTACGCTAGGCATGAAGACTCCGGGTGTTAGACTGGCCCGTACCTGACGAGCCTGTTGAATAGGGCGAGCCGCGAAGTATAGCGTGGATACCAGAAATTTTTCAAAGCCCGTGTTGGGCATCGAATCCTCCTGCGACGAGACGGGCGTCGCCGTGCTGCGCTGGGAGCCTGATGCGCCCGGCCGCGGCCTGCTGGCGCATGCCCTGTACAGCCAGGTCAAACTGCATGCCAATTACGGTGGCGTGGTGCCGGAGCTGGCCAGCCGCGACCATGTGCGCAAGCTGGTGCCGCTGGTGCGCGAGGCGCTTGCCGAGGCCGGGCTGACCCCGGCCGACCTGGGCGGGGTGGCCTATACCGCCGGGCCGGGCCTGGTCGGCGCGCTGCTGGTGGGAGCTTCCGCCGGGCGGGCATTGGCCTGGGCGCTGGGCGTGCCGGCGATCGGCGTGCATCACATGGAAGGCCACCTGCTGGCGCCCTTGCTGGAGGACGACCCGCCCAAGCCGCCGTTCGTGGCGCTGCTGGTTTCCGGCGGGCACTCGATGCTGGTGCAGGTGAAGGGCATCGGCGAATATCACATTCTGGGCGATACCCTGGACGATGCCGCGGGCGAGGCGTTCGACAAGACCGCCAAGCTGATGGGGCTGCCCTACCCGGGAGGCCCGGCGCTGGCGCGGCTGGCCGAGCAGGGACGGCCGGGGGCATTCCGTTTCTCGCGGCCGATGACCGACCGGCCCGGACTGGATTTCAGCTTTTCGGGCCTGAAGACCCAGGTGCTGCTGGCCTGGCAGCAGTCCGACCAGTCGGAGCAGACGCGTGCCGATATCGCCCGCGGTTTCGAGGAGGCCATCGTCGACACCCTGGTGATCAAGTGCCGGCGCGCGCTGGATGCCGCCGGCGCCGAGCGGCTGGTGATCGCCGGAGGCGTGGGGGCCAACCGGCGGCTGCGCGCCGAGCTGGCGGCTGCCGGCGAACGGGACGGCTTCCGCACCTATTTCCCGCGGCTGCAGTTCTGCACCGACAACGGCGCGATGATCGCGCTGGCCGGCGCGATCCGGCTTGCTGCCGGGCAGCAGCAGGACGAAACCGTGCAGGTGCTGCCCCGCTGGAACCTGGAAACCCTGCCGCCGGCGGCTTGATCGCCGGCGCGTCATCGCGGACCCTTTAGCGATGGACATCGTTTTCATCGAAGATCTGCGCATCGAAGCCGTCATCGGCATCTACGACTGGGAGCGCCGCGTGCGACAGACCTTGTCGTTCGATATCGAAATGGCGTTCGACAACACCGTGCCCGCCGCCAGCGACGACATCGCGCTGACGCTGAACTACAAGGACGTCTCCAAGCGTCTGATCGAATATGTCGGCGCTTCCAGCTTCGGCCTGGTGGAGACGCTGGCCGAGCGCTGTGCGGCGATCGTGCGCGACGAATTCGGCGTGGCCTGGGTGCGCCTGAAGCTTTCCAAGCCGGGCGCCGTACGGGGTGCGAAGGCCGTTGGCGTGCGCATCGAACGCGGTACGCGGCCTGCGTGATCAGGGCGGCTGCAGGCCGCCGGACGCGTCGCTAGACTGGTCGCAGGACCAATGGGCAGGGGGCGTGTCATGGGTTTCTTCGAACGGATCGATCGCGGCATCGCGCTGATGCGTACCAGCTGGGCGGTACTGCGCACGCATCGCTCGCTGCTGGTGTTCCCGCTGGTATCGGGCACCTGCCTGCTGCTGGTGTCCTTGAGTTTCTTCGTGCCGCTGGCGGGCATGGGCGTGCTTGCCAGCAGTACGCCGGGCACGTTGCGGGAGGCGGCCATGCCGGGTCTTTACCTGGGTGCGTTCGCGTTCTACGTGGTGCAGTACTTCATCATCACGTTTTTCCAGACCGGGCTGGCCTTCTGTGCCCTGGCCGTATTGCGTGGCGAGACGGTGACGGTGCGCGATGGCATGGCGGCGGCCGGTGCCAAGGCCTTGCCGATCCTCGGGTATGCATTGATCGCCGCGACGGTGGGCATGCTGCTGCGGGTACTGAGCGAGCGCATGGGCCTGATCGGACGCATCGTGATCGGCCTCATCGGGGTGGCGTGGAGTCTGGCCGTGGCGCTGGTGGTGCCGGTACTTGCGGCGGAGTACGTGGGCGGTTTCCAGGCGATCTCGCGCAGCACGGCGCTGATCCGCAGCACCTGGGGCGAGGACATGGTCGGCAATGCCGGCATCGGCTTCGTCTGTTTCCTGGCCATGGCGGTTGTCGGCCTGCTGGGCGGGTTCCTCGCCTACCATGGGTTTACCCATCACATGGCGGGCCTGGGGGCGATGTTCCTGGTGCTGACCGTGCTGGGGCTGCTGGCGGTAGGTCTGGTGCAGAGTTCGCTGCAGGGGGTGTTCGTGGCCGCGCTGTACCGCTACGCGGCCGACGGCGAAGCGGGTGACGGCTTCACTGCGAACGTGCTGGACAACGCATTCCTGCCCAGGACCTGAGCCGGCGCGCAGGGACGGCGCAGGAACGGCGCGTTATCATCAAGTGCACTGGGTTCGGCGCATCGCGCGTTGAGGATCCGGTGCGCGTGGCTTGCTGCCATGCCCTCGCCGTGCCGCCCCGGCCGGCCTTTTTCTGCACGGGTCTCCGGTGGTTCCGGATGGCCTGCCGTCGTCCGCGCTCTACCGTGGCTGCATCGACGACCCACACGGAGGAGTGTTCCACGACATGAATGCCCTGCACGATCTGCTGCGAAACCCCGGTATGCCGACCCTGGTCGGCGTGCTGGTGCTGCTGGCCGCGGCCTGGGGTCTGGGGGTGACCAGTCGCTACGTGCTGCTGCGCGTGGCGCGCACGGTCACCCGTCGCACCGAATGGAAATGGGACGACGCGCTGTTCGACCATGGCGTGTTCAGATGGCTGGCCTGGATGGTGCCGGCGGTGGTGGTGCAGTTCGGCATCAGGCTGGTGCCCGGCATTTCGCCGGACCGGCAGCGGATGGTCGACAACGTGATGATGGCGTTGATGGTGTTCTTCCTGGTGATGGCGCTCAGTGCGGCGCTGTCGGCAGTGGAAGACCTGTACCGGCGCACGCCGCACGGCAGCCGGCGCTCGCTCAAGGGCCTGGTGCAGCTGATCAAGCTGGTGTTGTTCATCGTGGCCGGGCTGGTCATCGTGGTCGAAATCACCGGCCAGCAGGTCGGCCTGCTGCTGTCCGGCATCGGCGCGATGTCGGCCGTGCTGCTGTTGATCTTCAAGGACACCATTCTCGGTTTCGTGGCCGGTGTGCAGCTGGCATCCAACGACATGCTGCGCGTGGGCGACTGGATCACGGTGCCCGGCGCGGCCGCCGACGGCGAGGTGATCGACATCACGCTGTATACGGTGAAGGTGCGCAATTTCGACAACACCATCGTCACCGTGCCGACCTGGAAGCTGATCAGCGAGAGCTACCAGAACTGGCGTGGCATGACCGAGTCGGGTGGGCGTCGGATCAAGCGCGCGCTGCATCTGGATGCGGCCAGTGTGCGTTTTCTGGACGAAGGCGATATCGAGCGGCTGGGGCGCCTGCGCCTGCTGCACGACTATGTGGCGACCAAGAGCGAGGAGGTCGCCCGCTGGAACGACAACCTGGGCAGTGCCAACAGCGTGCAGGCCAATCGCCGTCGGCTGACCAACCTGGGCACGTTCCGCGCGTATGCGCAGGCCTATCTGAAGGCGAGCCCGGACATCCATCCGCGGATGTCCTGCATGGTGCGTCAGCTCGACAGCAGTCCGCAGGGCATCCCGCTGGAGCTGTACTGTTTCACCGCGACTACCGTGTGGCCGGAGTACGAGCGGATCCAGGCCGATATCTTCGAGCACTTGTTCGCCGTGTTGCCCGAGTTCGGCCTGCGTCTGTACCAGCAGCCGTCCGGTCACGATGTGCAGCAGGGGCTGGCGCGGTTCGGTGCCGGCCGTGCAGAATCGCCGTCTCCCCACCTGTCGGGATCGTGATGGCCCGTGTCTATCTCAGCCTGGGCTCCAACCTGGAGCCGCAGCGCTATCTTCCGTTGGCGCTGGACGAGCTGCGCCAGCATTTCGGCCGGATCGATGTGTCGCCGGCCTACCGCAGCCGGGCCGTGGGCTTCGATGGTCCCGACTTCGTCAATCTTGCCGTGGGCCTGGACACCAGGCTTGCTCCGGTGGAACTGAACGACTGGCTGCATGCGCTGGAGGATCGTCACGGCCGCCGCCGCGACCAGCCGCGCTACAGCAGCCGCACGCTGGACGTGGACATCGTGCTGTACGACGACTGCGTGATCGATGGCCCGGGCCACCTGCAGATCCCGCGCAAGGAGCTCAGGCATGCCTTCGTGCTGAAGCCGCTGGCAGACATCGCGCCGGACCTGCCGCATCCGGTGGATGGCCGGACGATGGCCGAACTGTGGGCCGCGTTTCCGCGTGCGCAGGAGGAGTCACTGACGCCGGTTTCGCTGTAAGGTGGCAAGTGACTGAATAACAACGCGCTTGACGGCCTTGTCCGATCCGTGCATGTTGCGATGCAACATATGGCCGGGGCGTTGATGCCCGTGACCGCACGATGCGGAGGAGCGCATGGACATGGAGTGGACCCATTATCGTTCGCCTGGTTGGGATGAGTTGATCGGTCCCGACGGGAGTCCGCGCGCCTCGGCCCGACCGCTGGTCGAATACCTGGCGGGGCTCAGTCGCCGCGAATTGGCGGAGCGCCAGCTTGCGGCGAACGTCGCGGCCCGGGTCATGGGCGTGACCTTCACCGTCTACACGGAAGGGCGCAACGTCGACCGCACCCTGCCGTTCGACCTGATTCCCCGCGTGATTTCCCGCGCCGAGTGGGACCGCACCGCAGCCGGCCTGCGCCAGCGCATCCGGGCGCTCAACCTGTTCATCGGCGACATCTACGGCAAACAGCAGATCGTCAAGGACAAGGTGTTTCCGGCCTCGCTGCTGAAGGCGTCGGTGAATTTCCGGCCGCAGTGCGTGGGTATCCGGCCGCCGCTGGATGTATGGGCGCACATCTGCGGCTCCGATCTGGTGCGCGACGGCGACGGTGTGCTGTATGCGCTGGAGGACAACCTGCGCATTCCCAGCGGCGTGTCCTACATGATCGAAAACCGCATGGTGGCCAAGCGCGTGTTTCCCGAGCTGTTCGATACCAGCGCGATCCTACCGGTGGACGACTATCCCGCACAGCTCTACGACACGCTGGCCGCACTCTCGCCGCGGCCGGGCGAGACACCGGTGATCGCGCTGCTCACGCCCGGGGTCTACAACAGCGCCTATTTCGAACACTGCTATCTGGCCCAGGCGATGGGCATCGAGCTGGTCGAGGGTGGCGACCTGTTCGTCGACGACGACGACGTCTGCCACATGCGCACGGTGTACGGGCCGCGCCGGGTGGATGTGATCTACCGTCGGGTGGACGACGCCTTCCTCGATCCGGAGGTGTTTCGTCCCGACTCGATACTCGGGGTGCCCGGGCTGATCCGCAGCTGGCGTGCCGGCAAGGTGGCCCTGGCCAATGCGCCGGGTGCTGGCGTTGCCGACGACAAGGTGGTGTTCGCCTATGTGCCGAAGATGATCCGTTACTACCTGGACGAGGAGCCGATCCTGCCGAACGTGCCCAGCTACCTGTGCGAGGATCCGGCCGAGCGCGCCCATGTGCTCGCTCACCTGGACGAGCTGGTGGTCAAGCCGGCCAACGAATCGGGCGGTTACGGCATGCTGATCGGACCGCGCTCGACGCGGCGCCAGCGCGAGCAGTTCCGCAAGCTGATCGAGGCCGATCCGCGCAACTACATCGCGCAGCCGACGCTGTCGTTGTCCACCGCGCCGATTCTTGGCGAGAAAGGGCCGGAACCGCGTCATCTGGACCTGCGCCCGTTCATCCTCTCGCGTGCGGACGTCTATGTGACCACCGGCGGGCTGACCCGGGTGGCGATGAAGCGGAATTCACTGGTGGTCAATTCCTCACAGGGTGGCGGGGCCAAGGACACCTGGGTGGTCGACATGGACGAGGTGGGCTGATGCTGTCGCGTACTGCGGAAAATCTGTACTGGTTCAGTCGCTATGTGCGGCGCGCCGAAAACCTGGCCCGGCTGGTCAATGTCGGAAGCCTGCTGCAGCTGGATCTGCCGCGCGCCGCGCGCTTCAGCTGGCGTCCGCTGGTGGATACGCTCGGTGCGGGCGCGGAATTCGATCGCCTGTGCGGCCATGCCGAAGGCGCGCCCGGCGACGGCGACGTGGTGCGCTTCCTGCTGGTCGAGAAGGACAATCAGCTGTCGCTGCATGCGGTGGTGCGACACGCGCGCGAACTGCTGCGCGGCGTGCGCGAAACGCTGCCGCAGGACTGCTGGGTGGCCATCAACGACCTGTACCTGTATATCGAGGCGAATGCCGATCGCGCGGGCAGTCGCCGCTACCGGCAGGAGTTCCTGGACCGTGTGATCGACAGCTGCCTGCGTGTTTCGGCGCTGCTTTCGGCCAACGTCAGCCGCGACATCGGTTTCCAGTTCCTGCGGCTGGGCACGGCGATCGAGCAGGCCGACATGACCTCGCGCATCATCGATGCCGCCGCTGCCGGCCTGATCCAGCCGCGCAGTGACGAAGGCATCGAGGCGTTTCGCGCGATGCAGTGGATGAGCGCACTGCAGGCACTGGCCGCCTACCAGATGTACCGGCGTCACCTGCGCCAGCGAGTCAGTGCGGAGCAGGCCCTGCAGTTCCTGCTGAAGGACCACCAGTTTCCGCGCAGCATCCTGTTCTGCCTGGCACGTATCCAGGGCATCCTGCCGTTGATGCCGCCACGCCAGCCGGTACGACAGGCGCTCAACCGCACCCTCGGCGCGGTGTTCGACGCCGACCCGGTTCGCCTGACGCATGACGCGGCAGGTCCGGGCCCGTTCATGGATCAGTTGCAGATCGAGATGGCAGCCCTGGACGAGACGATACGCGCGTCCTATTTCCTGGGGTGACCGTTACTGCTGTTGCTGCGCGGCCTGGTTGGCCATCGCTTCTTCGTTTGGCGTGGCCGGACGTTGGGCCTGGGCCGGTGGCGTGTCAGGCAGGCCCGCGGCTCGCTCCCACGGAAAGTGGGGCAGGCTGCGCACGGCGGCTTCCAACTTGAGCGACCAGTTCTCGTGTATCTCCTGGTACAGCGGGGTGTCCGCATCCAGCCGCATGCGTTCGCCCAGCTTGAGTTCGCCGGCGCGCAGCAGCGCCAGGTCGATCGGCAGGCCCACCGATACGTTGGAGCGGATCGTCGAGTCGAGCGAGACCAGGGCACAGCGCGAAGCGTCTTCCAGCGTGGTGTCGTTGCGGATGATGCGATCCAGGATCGGCTTGCCGTACTTCGACTCGCCGATCTGCAGGTAAGGCGTCTCCGGCGACGCGGCGATGCAGTTGCCCAGCGGGTAGATCAGGAACAGGCCGGGCGATTCGCCGGCGATCTGGCCGCCGAGAATCAAGGTGGATTCCACGCTGACGCCGTTCTGCTGTGCGGCGACGGATACCTGCGCCTGGGCGGCCACCAGCGCGCGGCCCACATACTCGGCAGCCTCGAACAGGTGCCGGAAGGTACGCAGGGACACGGCTGCGCCGTCGTCCAGGTCGCGCTGCAGACGCGACACGACGGCCTGCGTGGTGCCGAGGTTGCCCGCCGACATCAGTACGAAGCTGCACTCGCCCGGAAAATCGAAGACGTGCATCTTGGTGTGCACGCGCACGTCGTCGAACGACGCGCTGGTACGCGTGTCCGAGGCGAAAACCAAGCCTTCTTCGACTTGGATTCCGACGCAGTAAGTCATGGGGCGGGCTTCCGAGGGAATTCGCAGCCATTGTATTGCAGGTCGCGCGTCGGGCGGACCCCGTTCCGCTACCGCGCCGATCGCGGGATCTCCAGATGGCTGCGGAAGGGCTATACAGACAGGGTGCGGCCGCCATCCACCGGCAGGATCTGGCCGGTGACGAAGGGCGCGTCGCGCAGCAGCCACAGCACCGCGCCGGCGACATCGTCGGGCGAGCCGCTGCGCTTCAGCGGGGTGCGCGACAGCAGCGCGTCCTGATCGTCGTAGGTCTTGCCTTCGCTGGGCCAGAGCACGGCGCCCGGTGCCACGCCGTTCACGCGGACAACTGGTGCCAGATCCAGCGCCAGCGCCCGGGTCATCGCCGCCAGCGCGGCCTTGGCCATGCAGTAGAGCGGGTGGTCGGCGAGCGGGCGTTCGGCGTAGATGTCCACCAGGTTCACGATGGCGCCGCCGCTGTCGCGCAGTGCGGGTGTCGCGGCCTGGGCAAGAAAGAACGGTGCCTGCGCGTTGGACGCGAACAGTTCGTTCCATTGGGCCGCAGTGGCGGTTCCGACCGGGGTGGGATAGAACGCCGAAGCGTTGTTGACCAGCCCGTCCAGCCGGCCGAAGCGTGCGAGCAGCACGTCGACCAGCGCCGGCAAGGCATCGATGTTGGCCAGTTCGGCCTGCAGCACCAGGGTGCTGTCGGCACGCTGCTGCTCCAGCTCGCCAGCCAGTGCCTCGGCCTCGGCGACCGATCGACGACAATGCAGGGCCAGGTCGTAGCCGGCAGCGTGCAGGGTGCGCGCGATCGCCGCGCCGACCCGTTTGCCCGCGCCGGTGATCAGCACGACGGGACGCTGCTGGCCTGGCTTCATGTGGAACTCCTGCGACGTTGGTTCAGACAGGCAGCTTGCCGCAATGCGGCGGGTGCGTCATCTGCAGGTGCTATTTCGCGTCCGGTTTGCCGCGACGCTGGGCTTTCCTTGCGGGGACGTGTTTTGTCGTGGCTGCGGGCTGCGTGTCCGCAGCGGTATCCATCACATCGAAGCCCTGCTTCATCATCGCGATGGTGGTGGCCGCGACCTGGCCGGTGTCGTAGTAGGCATAGGCACCCACGCCCAGTGCGCCGACGACCGGCATCCAGCGCGACAGACCCTCGCCCAGCGCGCGACGGCTGAGCTTCACGCCGATCTGTTTGGCGATGCGCTCGATCATGCCGTACGACAACGGGCGGAACAGCAGCCGGTCGCCCATGCGGACCGCCACGTCGCGGAAGGCCTGCGCGGTGGTGTGGCGGAACAGGCACCACAGCATCTGTTCGCGCCCCAGTTCGGCATGACGGCCGTAGGCGGCGGCGATATCGCTGACCAGCTGCGCCTGGATTTTCCAGATGGCCAGCAGCTCGGGCAGTACCGTGAGCCAGCCCAGCGGTCCTGGCGGAAGCGCGAGCGAGCCGGCCGTGAGCGCCGCGCACTGGGCCGCGCGATTCGCCAGCCGTCGCGCCTCCACTTCGGGATGCGGATTGCCATGCACCCCGCTGTCGGGGATGTGGCTGACGAAATCGAGGATCGCGCGGGTGACCCGGCTGCTGGGGTCGTCCGGGTCGATCACGGCAGGCAGGGAGGCCGTGGGTGATGCGGGCGGTTTGGACATGCGGTGTCCAGCAGGCGGCGGTAAAGGAGCCTCATGCTGGACCATTGGGTGTGAAGGACGCTCGAACGGCAGCAGATGTACGGGATGTGACTTCCGGTACAGGCGGTTATGGCGGCATGATGGCAATGTTATAACATTGCAATTGTTGCCCCGTCCTGTCTGGAACTTCCCCCACATGAAACTCACCCCGCTCGCCTTGAGTCTCGCCCTTGTCTTTGGGGCGCCTGCTTTCGCCGCCACCTCCGATACGGTTCCCGTGGCCGCCCCATCGGCCCCATCCGCTGCGGTCGGCAGCCCGGCATCTCCGCAGCATGCGAAGAACCTGACCACGGTGGATGTCAGCGCAGCGCTGGATCAGGAGCGCAATGCCCTCTCGCCGGACACTGGCTCCAGCCAGTACGTGATCAACCAGAAGGCGATCAAGCAGCTGCCGCTGGGCGCGTCCACGCCGCTCAACCAGGTCGTGCTGCAGGCGCCGGGCGTGGTGCAGGATTCCTATGGTGGCCTGCATGTGCGCGGCGACCATGCGAACCTGCAGTACCGCATCAATGGCGTGATCATTCCCGAGTCGATCTCCGGCTTCGGCCAGACCCTGGACGCGCGCACCATTCAGAGCGTGAAGCTGCTCGACGGCGCCCTGCCGGCACAGTACGGCCTGCGTACCGCGGCGGTGGTGGACATCACCACCAAGAGCGGCCACGACCTTGGCAATGGCGGCAGCGTGGGCATCACCGGTGGCTCGTTTGGCACGCTGAACCCGAACGCCTCGGTCTGGGGCAGCCACGACCGCTGGAGCTATTTCCTGACCGCCAACTACATGGAGAACGATGCCGGCATCGAGAATCCGACCTCCAGCCGGAAGGCCATCCATGACCACACCAACCAGGTGAAGGCGTTCGGCGACATCTCCTACCTGATCGACAACGACACGCGCCTGAGCTTCATGTTCGGCATGGCCAACAACCGGTTCGAGATTCCCGACAACCCGAACCAGCAGCCGGCCTTCCAGTACCTGGACCGCACCGGCTTCAATTCGGCCAATCTCAACGAACAGCAGCAGGAGCAGACGCGTTTCGGCGTACTGTCGCTGCAGGGCAAGCTGGGAGCGACCGATTATCAGGTTTCGCTGGGCCAGCGTTATTCCAGTCTCGATTTTTCGCCGGACGTGGTCGGTGACCTGATGTTCAACGGCGTGGCCTCGGCCATTTCCCGCAGCAACCGCGCCAGCACGATGCAGGCCGATTTCGCCACGCCGCTGGGCGACGACCACACCCTGCGCTATGGCCTGTACGGCAGCTACGAGAGTGCGCCAAGCGTCAATGACTCATGGGTATTCCCGGCCGATGCCGCCGGCAACCAGACCAGCACCACCCCACTCGACATCATCGACACCAACCGTGTTGTCGCCAAGACCTGGTCGGCTTACGTGCAGGACGAATGGAGCATCGGCCAGAACCTGACCGTGAACTATGGCCTGCGTGGCGACATGTACAAGGCATTCCGCACCGAAAGCCAGCTCAGCCCGCGGCTGGGCCTGGTCTACCAGGCTGGCGCCAACACCACGCTGCACGCGGGCTATTCGCGTTACTTCACGCCGCCGGCCACCGAGGCGATCACCACCGCCAACATCCAGAAGTTCGCGGGCACCACCAATGCGCTGTCCGACAACGGCGACAACACGCCGCTGGCCGAGCGCAGCGACTACTTCGACGCCGGCGTCCAGCAGCAGTTCGGCAACGGCCTCACGCTGGGGCTGGACACCTATTACCGTCGGGTGCACCGGCTGCAGGACGAAGGCCAGTTCGGTGCGGCGCTGGTGTACTCCACCTTCAACTACGCCAAGGGGCGCGTGAAGGGCGTGGAGTTCACCGCCAACTACGACAGCGGTCCGCTCAGCGCCTACTTCAACTTCGCCGCCAGCCAGGCCATGGGCGAGCGCGTGATCACCAGCCAGTACAACTTCGACCCGGTCGACCTGGCCTACATCGCCGACCATTACATCTTCCTCGACCACAACCAGACGTATACCTCGTCCGGCGGCATCAACTACGCGCTGGGCGATGCCACGCGCGTCGGCGCCGACTACCTGTTCGGCACCGGCCTGCGCCGCGACAGCTCGGTGCCGAACGGCGCCTCGATGCCGGACTATTTCCAGCTCAACCTCAGCGTGTCCCACGACTTCGACTTCCGGAGCACGGGCAAGCTGCACACCCAGCTGGCGCTGATCAATGCGCTGGATCGCAGCTACGAGCTGCGCGACGGTACCGGCATCGGCGTGGGTGCGCCGCAGTTCGGGCCACGGCGTGGCCTGTACCTGAGCCTGCAGAAGGACTTCTGACCGTTCACCCCTGACGTCCCATCACCGGCAACGCGCCCCGCTCCCCCGGGAGCGTTGCCGGTGACGGGCGTCGCTTTGCCGGTCATGCAGGTGGGCATGCGGGTGCATCGGCTATCCTTGACGTCTTTGCAGACGATGGCGCAACGCATGTCCTCCCGCCTTCCCGAACCCGGCGCCGACGAGCGCGACCACTCCGAGCGACTGCTGCAGCACGTACGCGAGCTGATCGTATCGCAGGGCCCGTTGTCGTTCGCGCAGTACATGGAGCGCTGCCTGTATGCGCCCGGGCTGGGCTATTACAGCGCGGGCAAGGCCAAGTTCGGCGAAGCCGGCGACTTCGTCACCGCGCCGGAGCTGGGCGAGCTGTTCGCGCGCTGCGTGGCGAACACGCTGCGTCCGGTGCTTGACGCGCTGGGAGACGATGCGGATTTCCTGGAGCTGGGCGGTGGCAGCGGCGCATTTGCCGAAGCCGTGCTGAAAGCATTCGATACCGACGGCCCGATGCCGCGTCGTTACCTGATCCTGGAGCCTAGCGCCGACCTGCGCGAGCGGCAGCGCGAACGTCTTGCCGCAACGTTGCCGCCGGCCGTGGCGGCGCGTGTGGCCTGGCTGGACCGTCCGCCCGAACAGGAATGGCGGGGCGTGTTGTTCGCCAACGAGGTGATCGACGCCCTGCCGACCACCCGTTTCGCGATCCGCGAGGGCGAGGTCTACGAGGAACACGTGGCGCTGAGCGGCGAGGGCGCGCTGCTGCGCGTCGATCGGCCGGCGGATGCGCTGGTCGCTGGTGCCGTGCGTCACGTCGAGCGCGATCTTGGAGAGCCGTTCGCCGAGGGCTACCGTTCGGAAGTGCTGCCGCAGCTGCCGTACTGGATGCAGGCGGTGGCCGGCACGCTGACCCATGGGGTGATGCTGTTCGTCGACTACGGTTACGTGCGTCGCGAGTTCTATCTGCCCGAACGTCGCGACGGCACCCTGATGGCGCATTACCGCCACTATGCACATTCAGACCCGCTGTGGCTGCCGGGCCTCAACGACCTCACCGCATCGGTCGACTTCACCGCGCTGGCCGAGGCCGGCAACAGCGCAGGGTTCGGTGTGGCCGCCTATCTGCCGCAATCCCAGTTCCTGATCGGCAGCGGACTGCCGCAGGCCTTCGAGGACGCCTATCTTCAGGCGACTGACGAAGCCGTCCGCTATCGGCTGGCGCAGGAAGTGAAGCGGCTTACCATGCCGGACCAGATGGGCGAACGCTTCCAGGCCATGCTCCTGGCGCGTGGTCTGGATGTCCTGCCGCTATCGACCGAGCTGCTGGCGGCTGACCAGGGCGGACGTCTTTGAGCTAAACGCTGGCGCTGTAGTTGTTGCGCGCGCCGCTGCGCGAATGTGCTGGTGTGGGTGGGGCACAAGCTGGACAGGCGCCAGCGCTGAATACGTCGGTTATAGAAATCGGTTGCCGCGTTGATGAAATGCTTGGCGCATCGCTAGGGCCACCATATGCCAGGGATGGAAGGCAAAGGTGACCGTGTGATTGCCGGCCGGGACGCATACAGCCTGGAACATGGTGTTGGCGCGATGGATCGGGGTCGTAGTGCCGTCGACATCAGCCTGCCATCCAGGGAAGTCGATGTCACCGAGCACCAGCCAACCGGGGGCGTTGCCTTGTGTCTCCACCGTAATACGGGTGGGCTTGGCCTGCGCGGAGAGCACTCGTATACGTCCGATGCAGGTTGTTGCCGCTACCTGGGCCGTGCGGGCGTCGGCGTCGTCACGCGGCGTGAGCCACAAGAGGTTGCGAAAGTTCGTCTCGGCAAAGGTCCGCGGAGCGGGGGCATTGCCAGGAGCGGTGATGGTTGCCCGGACTGGCGTGAGCAATCGTGGGTAGGCGCGGGTATTGCGCCACACATCGGTGGTTTTCCCGGAGAAAACCAGCACGTAACCCGATGGAGGCGACCAGGGTGCTGCCTGAGGCGTCTTGCCCTTGACTAGATAGTTCACGCTCAACAGGTCACTGAGAGGGCTAGCCGGAGATGGGTTGTACGGGGTATCGACGCGTGGCAGGTTGCCGTTGTCCCGGGCGCCATACCATTGGTTGTACAGCGCATAGTGGAGTGGGTTGTAGCCCTGTGTCGAAGGGATGTCGCGCAACACGACGTAATTGTCCCAGGATACATGTGCATCGATAGTCTCGATGCGAGGCTTCAGGAACCCATGCCCATTCTGCAATTGGTGCGCCAGGAAAGTTGCCGTATCGTCGCGCATGAACCATGCGTGCCATGTTGTGGTAGCTTTTGAAACTGCCGTTGAGGTTGAAGCAGCTGTAGTCGGCGACCAGTAATAGCAATAACCATGTCGCCGTGCGGGTACGGCTTCCGAGGCGTTGCAGTCGCCACCAGGCGAGTACGGCAAAGAGTGCTGCAATCAGCGAATGAGCCCGCCATGGCGATTCGGTACCGTGCAGTTGCGAGCTGGCCCACACCAGCCCGATGGTAGCGATGATCAGCAAGATGCCGACGTACCGCTTCGAGTCCAGCCTGAAATGGCTGGCCGACAGGCCGGTAAATATCGCCAGGGCGAAGTTCAGCAGATAGGCCGCATCCGATGGTCTGCGAAAATGCTGGATGCCGGGCATCCAGCGGTACAGCCAGCCGTAGAACGGCGCATGCAGGCCAAGCATGTAAAGAGTCGCCACGACGGCAACGATGGCGAAAAACAGCAGTTGTCGCCGCTGTGCGGGGCATCGCCACGCGGCTCCCAATCCGCATAGCACCAGCAGTGGCATGACGCCGATGTAAAAGTATGCTTCGACGCGGTCGGCAGGTCCCGTGTAGGGGCCACTCAGTGCATGCCATACATTGGGGTCAAGCAGGCTGACCAGGCTTCGCAGCGGCAGGGATGAGGTTGCTGAGGCCGCCAGCGGCATCACATTCCGGTTGGACAAGCTGATAAAGGCCCAACTGAACAGCAATTGCGGCAGGGCAATGCAGACGGCCAGCCATACGGCTGCGATCATCCCGATGCCGTAACGCCAGCGCGTTTGGGTACCGTAATGACGCCAGTGCCATAAGCTAGCGATGAGCGCATAGCCGGTGATCATCAGTGCGAACAGGTAGGCAACCTGCACCAGGTTCGTGGCCAACGCCCCTGCGGCCAGGCCAAGCAAGAGTCCACGGAGCAGGCCCGGTTCGGCGAGAAAGTGGCGTAGCGCAAGCAGCGCTACGGGTGCATAGGCATAGGCAAGCACGATGGGAACGTGCTCGAGCCGCGATGAGGCGACGCCGCCGGCCATGAATACCATCGCCCCGGTCAGTGCGCCGAAGTCGCGAGCGCCGCTTCGGCGCAACAGCGCCAGCATAGCGAGGCCCCCCATCAGCAGATGCAGAACTACGGCCCATGTGAACCAGTGGGCACCAGGCGCTTGCCGCAACAGCATCCATGCCATCAATAGCGGCGAGAACAGCATGCCCTGAGGGTCCGCAATTTGTGGGAAGCCCGAGTAAATATAGGGATTCCACCAAGGAGCGAGCCCCATGCGAAGGCTGTGCGCGTTGAAATATGCGGTGGGATAGAACTCGTCGATCGCATCCCACGGTAGTACGTGGGAACTGAACAGCAATGGCGAATAGAGAAGCAGCCACAGCCCCGAGAGGGCCAGAGACAATGCGAGTAAAGGATGCTCGCGGCGCAGTGCGGCCAGTCTTCCTTGGACCTGCATAGGATGTATTCCGGGGCGGGTGGCAACTTGATGGCTGACAAGTCTGGGCAATGCGCAGCCATTTGTCATGGCTGCATTGAACGGGCGCCAACTGGTGTGGGCAATGTTTCAGGGGGCGGTCTTGGCCGCCGCAATCGAGCAGATGCGCGCCCGTTCCATGGCTGCGCCGATGGCCGGGCCTTGCATGCCTTGCGCGACAAACGGTGCCGCCGTGATGGCGTTGGCCGCGTCCCGGGCGCGGCGCAGGTAATCGGCTTGCGGGTAATCGTCGTGTTCGTGGTCCAGCCGCCCGCGCTTGTCGGCCAGGCAGGCAGCGAGGAAGGCATCCAGTCGCTGCGGCCGGCGCAGTGCATCCAGCGCACCCAGCAGGCGCAGCACGGTGGCCGGCTTGAGCTCGAGTGCACGGTGCGCGTTGAGGTGCTCGCGACAGACGATCTCCGCCAGCGCAAGGTGTTCGGTGGGAACCTTCAGTCGTGCCGCCAGTCCGCGCAGTGGTGCCACGCCGCGCAGTTCGTGACCGATGTGGCGCGGCAGTTCGTCGGTGGGGGTAAGTGCCTTGCCGAGGTCGTGGGTCAGCGCGCAGAAGCCGACGAGGTCGTCGCCAGGGGCGATCGCGGCGGCGGCATCCAGCACCATTTCCAGGTGGATGCCGGTATCGATCTCGGGGTGATACTCGGCGCGTTGCGGTACGCCGTAGAGTGCGTCCACTTCGGGGAAAAGCACGCGCAGCGCATGGCTTTCGCGCAGCACGCGCAGGAAGGCCGAAGGCTGCGCTTCGCCCAGTGCACGACGCGTTTCCGCCCAAACCCGTTCGGGCACCAGGTGGTTCACCTCGCCGTCATGCACCATCTGCCGCAGCAGTTCCATGGTTTCGTCGGCCACGCGGAAACCCAGCGGGGCGAAACGCGCGGCGAAGCGCGCCACCCGCAGCAGGCGCACCGGATCTTCCACGAAGGCGTTGGACACATGCCGCAGCACGCGGGCCTGCAGGTCGGCTACGCCGCCATAGGGGTCGACCAATGTGCCCTGTTGGTCTTCGGCGATGGCGTTGATGGTGAGATCGCGCCGCGCCAGGTCCTGTTCCAGGGTGATCGTGGGGTCGGCCTGGAACAGGAAGCCGTGATAGCCGCGTCCGCTCTTGCGCTCGGTGCGCGCCAGCGCATATTCCTCGCCGGTATCCGGATGCAGGAACACCGGAAAGTCCTTGCCTACCGGTTTGAAGCCGCGCGCCAGAAGCTCATCAGGCCCGGCGCCGACCACGACATGGTCACGATCGACCACCGGCCGTCCCAGCAGCTTGTCGCGGACCGCGCCGCCGACGAGATAGATATCCATGCGTGGGATTGTGGCATGGCGCGTGCGCAGCGGAGGCGATCTGCCGGCGCCGCCGCGTGCCTGGATGTGGCGTCCGTGTCAGCGCTGCCGTTTGCGCATGTCGTCGAGGCGATGCTGGCGTGCGGCGCCCTGCAGCAGCAGCGGCAGCCATGGGGTAAACGGCTGGGGCACGATGCCGAGCGCGGCGTAGCCGTCGGTCTTGCCGACCGAGTCGGTGCGCAGCGAGCGGAAGTTGTCCATCGAGAACGGCTTTCCGGGCAGCATGCCGGCGACCTGGGCCTGCAGGCGGCCGAGGCTGTCGGGTAGCGGCAGGATCGGCGTATGCAGGCCCGCGGCATCGCGGATGGCGCGCACGATCCCGCCGAGCGTGAGCACTTCGGGGCCATACAGTTCGTAACTGTGTCCGCGCGCCGGGTGGTCGTCGCGGACACAGCGCGCGATCGCCTCGGTCACATCGCCGACCCAGGTCGGTGCCAGGCGCGATTGCGCACGCGCCAGCGGCAATACCGGCGCCTGCCGCAGCAGCGCGGCGAACCGGCTGACCAGGCCGTCGCCTTCGCCGAAGATCACGCTGGGCTGGTAGATCGTCCAGTGCAGGGAGGAAGCCTTGACCAACGCTTCCGCCTCGCCGCGCGTCTTGAGGTAGTCGGACAGTCCCTGGCCTGCTTTCAGTGAGCTCATCTGATGCAGGCGGGGCACGCCGCTGTCGACGCAGGCGGCGATCAGGCGGCGGGTCAGGTCTACGTGGGTGCGGCGAAACGTGTTCATGCCGTGCGGGTTGAGAATACCCACCAGGTTGATCGCGACATCGGCGCCGGCCAGCGCACTGCGCAGCGCTGCGTCGTCGTAGATGTCGGCACTGCGGATGCTCACGCCCGGCAGTACGGCCAGCGCGCGGTGCTGTTCGCGATTGCGTGACAGTACGGTGATGCGGTGGCCCTGGGCGGACAGACGTGGCAGCAGGTGGCTGCCCACGAAGCCGGTTCCGCCCAGCACGACCAGCTGACGTGCCTTCATGGCTGCACCGTGCCGCTGCTGGCGGGGCGGGCTACCGAGGATGCCGGTGCGGGCGTCTGGTCGGTGGGGCAGACGACTGATTTGCGCGCGGGTTGGGCCGGTGCGGCTATCATGGCTGCTGGGGTGTCCGGTGGGTCGACATAGGCAGGCATGCGCGAACTCATCGGCGCGACATTGCCATGCAGGCGCCAGTCGTAGATCACGCTGAAGGCCATCACGCGGGCCACGTATTCGCGGGTTTCCTTGTACGGCATGGTGGCGATGAATACATCGGGGGTGAGCTGGCCGCGGGCCTCGACCCACTGCCGCACCTTGGCCGAGCCGGCGTTGTAGGCCGCACTGGCCAGCCAGGGCGCATTGCCGAAGCGTGCGGCGAGTTCGGCCAGGTGGCGCGTCCCGAGGGTGATGTTGACGGCCGGGTCGTACAGCGAGTCGCCGCCGCTCCAGGCCAGACCGTTGCGGCGTGCCACGGCCGCCGCGGTACTGGGCAGCAGCTGCATCAGGCCACGCGCGTCGGCACCCGACTGCGCATCGGTCACCCATGCGCTTTCCGAACGCAGGATGCCGTAGGCCCAGGCCGGGTCGATGCCGGCCTGTCTGGCCTGCGCCACCAAGCCGTCCTGCCGTGCCAGCGGAAAGCGCAGGTCGTAGTAATGCAGCATGTCGCCGTGGCTGAAGGTGAACACGGCGCGGTCGTACCAGCCCTTGCTGTGGGCCAGTTCCGCCGCCAGCTGCCGGGTGGTGCTGTCGCTGTCGCGCAGTGCCCGGTTCCATTCGCTGCGCGCATAGCGGGGCAGGTTCACCGCGTACAGCTCGAACGCGCGTTCCAGCCCCGGCATGTCCAGCAAGGCGCGCTCGCGTTGCGGTTCATGGGGCGGCTGTTGCGGGCAGATGGCATACGGTGCGCCGATCCGGTCGGCGGCGAGGAAGCCGTAATAGGTAGCCTGCTGCGCCAGCGCGCGATACACCGACTGGGCGGCATTGGCCTGGCCCAGTTCACCCAGGGCGCGCGCGCGGAAGTAGCGCCACTGGCCGTCGTCCTGCTGTTCCGGCGGCATCGCCTGGATGGCGGCCAGCACGGCGGCCCAGTCCTGTTTCGCCAGGGCCAGGCGCACACGCCAGGCGCGGGTGGCGTCGCTCTGTGCGGCTGCGGGCAGTGCGATCAGGCGCGCCAGCGAGCCGGGGTCGAAATCGGCCGCGTGGTAGAGCGCCAACGCGTGCAGAATGTCGTCGCGCTGGGCGGGCGTGAAGCGGAAGCGGGTGTGCAGCTTCTGCCAGGCGCTGTCGGCGCTATCGGTATCGCGGTAAGCCAGGCGCCGGATCGCGATGGCGGCGGCGCGGCGCAGGCGCGGTGTGTCGGGCCAGTCGGTTGCGGCTTTCGCGGCGGCGGCGGGGTTGCGCAGTGCCAGTGCCAGTTTGCGGGCGGTCTCGGCCTGATGCGCGGGCAGCCAGGCCGCCAGCTCGGCCACCGTGCCACCGCGGCCGGCGTCGACGGCGTCGTCGATGCGCGACCACAACCGGGCGTTGGTCAGCAGGCCCTGGTCGTGGGCGGCCTGCAACACGGGGTCGCACGCCCCCGGCAGGCTGGGGTGCGACCACAACTGGGCCAGGTCGCGCTGGAAGTCGAGCTTCTTGCCGTCGGCGAGGCCGGCCTGCAGCGCGTCGCAGGCAAGGGTGAGGTTGATGCCGGGGCGGTACAGCGTGCGGAATCCCGCCCAGTCCTTGCGGCGCGCCAGTTCTTCGAGGAACTCGCGGCGCAGGTCATCGGCCGGAATCAGGCCGGGATACTTCTGCAGATAGGCTTGCACGGTCGCCAGGTCGACCTGGCGGATGTCGTGCTGGAGCGCGGCGAACGGCAGGTACGGGTACAGCGGGTAGTCGTGCAGGCCGCTGGCCAGCGGGCGCCAGCTATCGCCGCCCTCCCGGCTGGCGACATCCCATGCCTGCCTGAAGGCGGCACGCTCGGCATCCAGCGAATGAGCCGCGGGTGAACTCGATTGCGCGGTGGCACAGGCGGTCAGCCAGACACTTCCAAACAGGACGGTCAGCAGGTGACGAGCGCGGTTTTTGACGGGGAGTCGGGGGAACATGGGTGCTCCTGCAGGTGTTCCCGCGCGAGTGTAATTCATGGGACGTATCAGGCTGCGGTGGGACACACTTTCAGGCCGGTGTGCCGCCGGTGCACGCAGGAAGCACCATGCCACTGCCGCCTATGAACTCGCCTCGCCGGGCCCTGTCGTTTGGCGTTGAGGTTTGCCTGGCTGATGCCCAGCATCGCCCTTTGCGCATCACCCGCGAGCGCCATGTGCCGTGGCCCGACGGGGCTGCAGCGCGGACCTAGCCTCCACTCAGGTTGTCATGCTTCATTGCTGGCTGGACCGGTGCGCATGGCCATTGTTGTGCCACGCGTGCTGCGATATCGGTGATGGCCATCAAAAGCTTCGGTTCGTGAGCCCGCTTTTGGGGTGTCGGAAGAATCCGTAAATCCGGTGCCGTACACAGCGAGTCAGGGTGTTTTGTGGTGCGGGATTCATTGCGAGGCGATGCATTGCGATGTAAAGCTAGCGCCACCGACGTTGACTTTTTTGAGTGACGCTCACTCCGTTTCGAAAAGTCGGCGAAAGGAGTCTGCAGGGGGATCGAAAGCGCAGGCGTGATTTTCATTTGGTTTGACAGTGGAGCCAGTTGGTTGCGGAAGGAATCCGCCTGTCGACTCGTGCGGGCGGTCATCGCAGAAAATCATTCATGAGAACGGATGCGGAGAGGGATCATGGACAACTCTAGGTTTAATCAGCCGACGGGCACGCGTCGGCATGGCTTGCGTCGGTGTCCGTTGGCGGTGGCCTGCCTGCTCATCACGATGTCCGGTGCAGCTGCAGCTGCAGCTGCAGCCGCTGATGCGCCACAGGGTGCTTTGGCAGCAGCCGGGCAGTCCCGCAACGCCAGCGCGGCTCAGGCCAAGAAGGAGAAAGCGAAGAAGAAACCGATCGCCACCCTCAATGCGGTGGTGGTCACGGGTATTCGCGGCAGCATCGAGAACTCGCTGCAGATCAAGCAGGACTCCGACGACATCGTCGAAGTGATCACTGCCGAGGATATCGGCAAGCTACCTGATGCGAGCATTGCTGAAAGCTTGTCCCGGTTGCCCGGGCTGGCCACCCAGCGTGGCGCCGACGGCATGGCCAACAAGATTTCCATCCGTGGCATGTCGTCCGATTTTGTCGGCACGACGCTCAACGGCCGCGAGGAGGCGTCCACCGGCGAGAACCGCGGCGTGGACTACAACCAGTACCCAGCTGAACTGATCAGTGGCGTGACGGTGTACAAGACACCGGACGCCACTCTGGTCGGCCAGGGCCTGTCTGGCACGATCAACCTGCACACCATCCGGCCGCTGGATTTCAAGAAGATGGAGCTGGCCGCCAACCTGCGCGGCGAGTGGAATTCGAACGGTTCGCAGCATGCGGGCGCGGCCTCCGCCAATACCGGACATCGCGCCAGCATTTCCTTTATCGACCAGTTCCTGGATCACACCCTGGGTGTGGCGGTCGGCTTCGCGCAGCTGGCGACCCCAGTGCAGCAGAAGCAGTACCAGTCCTGGTGGTGGAGCGTCGACAATGGCTCGGCTGGCATCGACCAGAACTGGGGAGGGCCGCACACGGCGGGGCTTCCCGACAACGCGCTCACCCAAGAGGGCATGCAACTGCGCGCGCGTTCGGAAAACCAGCTGCGCAACAGCCTGATGTCCGTGATCGAGTGGCAACCCGGCAACGACTTCACGTCCACGCTGGACCTGTTCTATTCGACGTTCGACAAGCGCAGCTATATCAATGGCCTGCAGTGGTCGAGTACGCCGTGGGACGGCATTTCCTACAGTAATCCGGGAACCAGCAGCTTCCAGCCGTATCCGCTGATCACCTCCGGTACGCTCAACGGGCTGAAGCCGATCATGCAGAACGAGGACACCCACGAGAAGGACCACCTGTTCTCGGTGGGCTGGAAGAACGAGTTCAAGCTACCCGGCGGGTGGTCGACGACCACCGACCTGTCGTATTCGAGCGCCCGTGTGAACCTGCACGATGCCTACCTGTTCACGGGCCTGGCCAACGGCGGCACGATGAACGCGCAGTTCAATCTGCCAACCGGTTACGGTTATCCAACCTTCTCGCCAGGCGTCAATCTCGCCAACCCGTCCAATGTCGTGTTCACCGATCCGGACAACTACGGCTACAACGGCCGCGAGGAGTTCGACCACCAGACCGACAAGATCAAGTCCGTGCGTCTGGACTTCGTGCATGAGATGGGCTGGATCTTCGACAGCGTCGACATCGGTTTCGATTATTCCGATCGCAAGAAGACCAAGAATGCGAATGTGCTGTTTGCCTGGCTGAATGGCAACGGTTCCACCCAGGGGACCTACAGCAATACCTACAGTATGCCGATCAATTCCGGCAACCTGTATGGCTCGACCTCGCTGGGCTACGGCGGCATTCCGGGCATCGTCAACTACAGTGTGCTGGGCGCACTGGCCAGCCAGTTCTACCTGACCCAGAAGAATGGCCAGAACGACTGGAACCGCAACTACTCCGTTGAAGAAAAGGTGCCGCTGGGCTACCTGATGCTCAACGTCGACACCATGCTCGGCGACGTGCCGATCCGCGGCAATGTCGGTGTCCAGTACGTGCATACCGACCAGTCGTCGGTGGCCTACCAGACCACCGGCAGCCAGGTGGCTGGCACGCTCAGGGGCGGTACGACCTACAACAATGTCCTGCCCAGCCTGAACCTGGTGGCCGATCTCGGCAATCGTCAGTACCTGCGCTTTGGTTTCGCAAAGGAGATGGCGCGTGGCCGGATCGACGACGAGAAGGTCGCCAGCTCGGCCGGCGTGTCGCAGATCACCAGCGGCCCGGCGGCCGGCCGGGTGTTGTGGTCGGGAAGCGGTGGCAATCCGCGCCTCAAGCCTTACATTGCCGTCGGTACCGATCTTTCCTGGGAGAAGTATTTCGGCAAGGCCAGCTATGTCGGCGTCGATGTGTTCAACAAGAATCTGCTGAACTACATCTACACGCAGACGGTCGTGAACTACGACTTCTCCGGCTACACCAACACCAACCCGACGCTGACACCCACCAGCAATATCGGTTCGTTCACTACGCCGGAAAACGGTACCGGTGGCCGCATGGAAGGCCTGGAGCTGCAGGGTGGTCTGGAAGGCGGAATGGTGGCCGATGCGCTCGACGGCTTCGGGGCCCAGGCCAATTTCTCGCTGACCAACAGCTCGATCCCACAGAGCACGCTGGCCAGTATTCCGGGTGGTCCCAAGACACTGCCTGGCCTGTCTCGCAAGGTCGCCAACCTGACGCTGTACTACGAAAGGAACGGCTTCGCGGTTCGAGTGGCGGAGCGCTATCGTTCCTCGTACACGGGCGAGGCGGTCGCCCTGTTCGACCAGTTGGGTTACACCAAGATCCTGTCGAACAAGGAGACCGACTTCCAGGCCAGCTACGACTTCTCCAGCGGCCGGTACAAGGGGCTCTCACTGCTTCTTCAAATCAGCAATCTGACCAACACGCCCTTCCGTTCGGAACAGGTCTCGGGTCTACCGAATGGAGTGCAGGTTGGCATGCCGCTCGAGTATGACACCTGGGGGCGTACCGTCCTGTTCGGCGTCAGCTATAAGCTGTAAAGCCAAGGCGGCACCGCAACAACGGTGCCGCCTTGCTTTCGAGTGGACCGCGCCATCCCTGCGGGAAAAGAAGGTTGCGGGGCTGGCCGTACCCGGATGGGTGTGACGTCGGGGGAACATGGGAGCTCCTGACCGGTGTTCCCGCGCGAGCGCAATTCATGGTGAGTTTCAGGCTGCGCCGGGGCACGCTGCTAAGCTGGCTTGTCATCGACGCGCCCCGGGAGCGCCATGTCGCCATCGCCCGTGAATCCATCTCGCCAGGCCATGCGGCTGGCCTGGCTGTTGCTGGTGCTGGCCGCGGCGGCGGGACTGGCATGGTGGTGGTCGCTGGGGCGTCCGGTGATGCTTCCCGACGCGCCGTCGACGCGCATCGCATGCGTGTCGTACGCCCCATACCGGCTGCCGGGGGAAACGCCGTATGACCCGCATGCGTTCATCAGCCCGGCGCGCATCGCGGCTGATCTGCGTGTGCTGTCGCAGCGTTTCGATTGCGTGCGCACGTATTCGCAGGGTCAGGGATTGTCGGCGGTGCCAGCGATCGCACAGCGCTATGGCATGAAGGTGCTGATGGGGATCTGGCTGGATGCCGATGCCAGGGCGAATGCGCGCGAGATCGCGCTGGGCATCGCCAATGCCCGCGCGCATCCGGACGTGTTGCGCGGGGTGATCGTGGGCAACGAAGTGCTGCTGCGCACCGAGCTGGCGCCGAAGGTGCTGGCGCGCTACATCCGCCAGGTGCGTGCGGCGATCCCGGCATCGGTACCGGTGAGCTACGCCGATGTGTGGGAGGACTGGTTGCGCTATCCGCAGATGGCCAGGGCAGTGGATTACCTCACCATCCATATCCTGCCCTACTGGGAAAACGATCCGGTATCGCCCGAACATGCGGTGCGTCACGTGGCCGATGTCTACGCGCGGATCCAGCGCGCGTTTCCCGGCAAGCGGGTGATGATCGGCGAGACCGGCTGGCCCAGCGAGGGGCGCCCGCGTGGGGCGGCGGTGCCCAGCGTGGTGAACGAGGCGCGCTACCTGCGCGAGTTCCTCGCCTATGCGGCGAAGGTGAAGATGCCGTACAACGTGATCGAAGCCTTCGACCAGCCCTGGAAGCGAGTGCAGGAAGGTACCGTCGGCGGCTACTGGGGCATTTTCGATGCACATGCCCGGCCGAAGTTTCCGATGCGCGGACCGGTGACCGAAGATCCCGACTGGTGGCTGGGTTGGCTTGCCGCCGCGGCTGGCGCGTTGCTGTTCACGTTGTCGGCAGGCCGCCGCCGCGACTGGCATGGCATGCGTGGCTGGGCCGCGCTGGTGCTCGCGGGCCTTGCCGGCGGTTGCGCACTGGCCTGGCAGGCACGCCAGATGATCTATGCCTGTGTGGATGGCTGGGACTGGCTGCTTGCCGGTGTGGCCTGGTTGTTGTCGTTGCTGACGGGGGTGCTGCTGGCGCAGTCGCTGGCGAGTGGGCTGGCCGGCATGCGCAGTCCGCACCCACCCGGGGCGGGGTGGCGTTTTGTCTGGCTGTTCGGGCTCGCCTTCTACAGCCTGCTGGAGGTGTTCGACGGACGCTATCGCGATTTTCCACTGGGGCTGTTCGCGTTGCCGTGCGTTGGTTATCTGCTGCTTGCGCTGCTGCGGCCGGTCGCAGCGAGGCCGTCACTGGAGCAGCGTTTCCTTGGCCTGGCGGTAGTTGTGCTGGGCGCGATCATGGTGCTGCAGTCGCTTGGCCAGAATGTATCGACGTGGCTATGGCTGGGCTTGTGCCTGGCGATCGCGCTGCCTGTGCTGCAGGACTGCCGGACGTCGCGCCTGGAGTCGTAGCAGACGCAGGCTGCCGGTCAACAGGGCCAGTGCACCGCCCTCGGGGCAGTACATCAAAAGCGCGAATGCGCCCAGCGCGGCGGCCAGCCAGGCCGCGATGATGCGCGGCCAGCACAGTGCCAGCACGGCCGCCGCCAGCGCGGCCCAGCCGAACGCATACGTGAGGAAGCCCGTCACCGCCCACTGGCGCAGCAGGCACCATGCCGGGCCGTTGCCGGCAGTGCAGCGGTGCGCCAGTTCAGGCGGTTGCACCAGGCCGTAACGCAGCCAGGCTGCCAGCAGGCCGGCCACGATCACCAGCAGCCAGGGCAGGGCCAGTCGCGTGGTCTGGCGCATGGTCACCGGCGTGCGGCCGGAGCAGCCAGTGGCAGGAGAATCTCGGCCGCCAGCGGCAGGTGGTCGGAGAAGGCGCGCGGCAAGGTCCATACCTTGTCCACGCCGATCGATGGCGAGGTAAGGATATGGTCGAGCGCCTTGCGCGGCCGCCAGCTCGGAAAGGTTGGCGTGGGTTGCGCGGGTGGCTGCAGGTTGCAGCGCGCGAACAGCTGCTGCATCTCGGTGCTTTGCGCATCGGTGTTGAGGTCGCCCATCAGCACCGCGCGGGGATGATCCTGCAGCACCTCGGCGATGAAGCCGAGCTGTTTCGCCCGTGCCTGCGCGCTCAGCGAGAGGTGGGCGATCATCACGGCCAGTGCGTCGTCGTCGTTGCCGAAGCGCGCCAGCAGGGCGCCGCGGCCGGGGATGCGGCTAGGCAACGGATAGTCGATCACTTCGACCGGCTGCAGCCGGCTGATCAGGCCGTTGGCCGAATGCGCTACCCGGGCCATCGCACGGTTCGGCTGGTGGCTCCAGTACGGCATGCCGGCGGCTTCGGCGAGGTAGCGCGTCTGGTTGAGAAAGCCCGAGCGCAGACTGCCGGCATCGGCCTCCTGCAGACCGATCACGTCGAACTGCGGCAGCAGGCCGGCAAGGCGGTCGAGATTGTCCAGCTTGCTGCGACCCGGCAGCACGGCGGTAAGGCTGCGCGTGACGTATTCGTGGTAACGCTGCACGCTGCCGCCTGCGAGGATGTTGCAACTCAGCAGGCGCAGGCGGCGGACGGCAGCGGGCGCAGAAGCGGGGCGGTTCATCGGTTCACGTTACACCGCGCGGGCCGTGCCGGGTGTGAACAGGTCGAGGGCGGCTTACTTGCCACCCTTTGCGGCCAGTTCGCGCTTGACCAGCCAATGGGTCAGCGTCACCAGTTGGGCGTAGTTGGCGACGTTGGCGCTGCGGTACTTGCCATCCACCACGATGGTCGGCGTACCGTCCACGCCCCACTTCTGGATCAGCGCCAGATCGGCCTTCATCGCCGCGGTGGCTTCCGGCGAGTTGGCAATGCGCAGGAATTCATCACGCTTCACGCCCTCGCGCGCATAGAAGTCGGCCAGGTCGTCCAGCGAGTTCAGCGGGTAGTGCTGGAAGAATTTTTCGCGGAACAGCTTCAGGTGGGTGCGCGACACCACGCCCAGTTTGTCGGCCGCGTAGTAGGCGCGTGCGAACGGCAGCCAGTACTGGTTGAACGGCGCCGGCACCAGCTTGAACACCACGCCCGGCGGCAGCGACTTGCGCAGCTTTTCGGCGTAGGGCGCGAACTCGGCGCAGTGGATGCAGGCATACGAGAACACCTCCACCACTTCGACCTTGCCCGCCTTGCTGTAGCGCTGGTACGGCTGTGGCAGGGTCACATACTGGTTGCCGTTGGTGAACGGCGCGGCAGCGGTACCCGGGGTGGCGGCGCTGCAGGCGCTGGCCAGCAGCAAGCCGCCGAGCAGGATGAGCGTGCGCAGGGAAGCGAATCGTATGGACATGGGGAAATCTCCGCGGTGGCGGCGGGCGCACGCCGCTGGTCGTGAAAGGGACGGGGGATAGGACGCTGCGCCCGGAGCAGGTCGGGCGCAGCGTGAGACTTACTTGCCTGCAGTTTCCTTGGCCACCAGCCACTTCACCAGCTCGATGGTCTTGCTGTAGCTGCCGGCGCTGATCGGCGTAAGGCGATACTTGCCATTCACCACGATGGTCGGGGTCTCGTCGGCACCGAAGGCCTTGATCTGGTCGTCGGCACGCTTCATCTGCAGGTTCACGCTGAAGGAGTTGGCCACGCCGATGAACTGATCCGGCTTGACGCCGTACTTGGCGTAGAACTTGGCGACGTCCTTGAGGGTGGGCCATTCGGACTGCGGCTTCGGCCGGCCGGTGGTGAGATCGTCGGAGGCCAGTTCGCCGGTCTTCCACACTGCGTCGAACATCGCGTCATAGGTCTTGCCGGCCACGCCAAGCGCCTTCGCAGCGAAATAGGCGCGCTGGAACAGCGGCCAGTTCTCATCGGGACGGAACGAGGCGGGTACATATTCTTCCACCACGTTGGACGGCATGCTGGCGACCAGGCGGTCCCACCATGGGTGGAAGGCATTGCAGGCCGGGCAGGCGTAGGAGAAGACCTCGGTGACGACCACCTTGCCGGGCTGGTCGGTCGGCTGTGCCGGTTGGATCAGGAAGTAGTTCTTGCCTTCCACCCATTTGCCGTTGTCGACGAACGGCTCGGCCGGTGCCGGCGGCTTGGCGGGCGCGCTGGCGGTGGAGGCGCTGGCTGCCGGTGCGGCACTGCTGCTGGCCGCCGGTGTGCTGGCGCTTGCAGCGGCGGCCGGTGCGGCCGTGCTGGCGGCAGTGGCTGCGGTGGTGGTCGCGGCCGGTGCGGGCGCCGGTGCGGCGGTCTGGTCGCTGTTGTGGCTGCTGCAGGCGGCGAGCGCCAGCAGGGCAGTGCACAGGAACGGCAAACGCTTCAGCATGAACTTACCTCTGGATTCAACGTGAATGGGCCGCGGGCCGTGCAGGCATCGCGGTCCCGATATCGATCAATGCGCGCCGGCCGAGGCCGGTGCAGCGATGGAGCCGGTGGCGTGCAGGCCTTCGACATAGCTGGCCACGGCGGCGATTTCCTGGGCGTCGAGCTTCTTCGCGATCATCGGCATGATCTGCGAGTGCGCGTCGCTGCCCCAGGTGGTGCCGTCGTGCCAGGCCTTGAGCTGGGCTTCGACGTATTGTGCGTGCTGGCCGGCGAGCTGTGGATACATCGCCCCCGGATTGCCGCTGCCGTCCATGCTGTGGCATGCCATGCAGGCGGGTACGCCGCGCTTGGTGTCGCCTTCGCGATAGACCTTTTCGCCCTCGGCCACCAGGGCCGTGTCGGCGACGCCGGGGCTCACGTGCTGGCTGGCGAAATAGGCGGCGATATCGCGCATGTCCTGCGCGGACAGCGGTGTGGCCATGCCGAGCATGATCGGGTTCTGCCGCTTGCCGCTCTTGAAGTTTTCCAGTTGGTGCACGATGTACTGTGCATTCTGCCCGGCCAGCTTGGGGTACTGCGGATCGGTGGAATTGCCGTCCATGCCGTGGCAGGCGCCGCAGGCGGCAGCCTTGCCCTGGCCAGCCTTGGGGTCACCGGGCTTGAGGTCGGCGACGGCCGTGCTGGTCGTGCTGGCCGCGGCAGCAGGAGCCGCGGCGGCAGTCGCCGTACTGCTGGCCGCAGCCGGCTTGGCGGCCGTGCTGGCGCTGGTGGGCTGGGTGGTCGGGTGTTTGGCTCCGGTCGCGGCAAACGTGCCGGTGGACATGGCGAGGAGGAGTGCGACAGCGCTGACAAGCACGGATCGGGAACCGGCAGGCCGAAAACTCATACACTTGTCTCCAGGAAAACTGCTAGTGGCTGTGCAGCGCGCCCAAGTGCCTTGCGCGCCATGACTGGCAGAGCTCTTGGATTATCTCTGTGCCACCGCGACCGGTCAAACCATGCCAAACCCGCTTCAAGGCGCGCAATTCGCGCTCGCCGCCCATCGTATCAACCAACTGCCCGCCGACCTTGGGGCGGAGGTGGCCTTCGCCGGGCGATCCAACGCCGGCAAGTCCAGTGCGCTGAACGCACTGACCGGCCACAAGGGCCTGGCGCGTACGTCAAAGACGCCCGGACGGACCCAGCAGATGGTGGCGTTCACCTTGCCGCTGCAGGTGGATGGCAGCGCCGCGCGGCTGATCGACCTGCCCGGTTACGGTTACGCCAAGGTGCCGGAAGATCTGCGCGAGCACTGGAAGCACGAAATCGATGCCTATCTGCACCGACGACAGAGCCTGCGTGGGGTGGTGCTGATCGCCGACATCCGGCATCCGCTGAAGGCGTTCGACCAGATGATGCTGGACTTCTGCGTAGCGACCGCGCTGCCGTGTCATCTGCTGCTGACCAAGGCCGACAAGTTGTCGCGCAACCAGGCCGCGCAATCGCTTGCGACGATTCGCCGCGGGCTTGGCGAGGGCGTGACGGTGCAGGCGTTCTCGTCGACGGCGGGCACCGGGCTGGACGATGCGCGGGAGGCCGTGGTGGCGCTGCTTGGTCGTCGTCGTATCGACCAGGCGAGTGCATAACAGCCATAGGCGCTGGCGGCTCAGTCGCGAAACGCGTCCATGAACACGGCACAAAGCGCTTCCATACCGGCGCGGTCGTCGTCGTCGAAGCGTGCGACCTGTGGGCTGTCCACGTCCCATACGCCGAGCAGGCTGCCGTCCGGCTTCACCAGCGGCACCACGATCTCCGACTGCGAAGCGGCATCGCATGCGATGTGGCCGTCGAAGGCATGGACATCGCGCACCAGCTGGGTCTGGCGCGACTGCGCCGCGGCGCCGCAGACACCGCGGCCAAGCGCGATGCGGATGCATGCCGGCTTGCCCTGGAACGGGCCGACCACCAGCTCGCTGCCGTCATACAGGTAGAAGCCGGCCCAGTTCAGGTCGGGCAGGCTGTGGAATACCAGCGCACTGAAATTGGCGGCATTGGCGATCAGGTCGTGCTCGCCGGCGAGCAGGCCGCGGGCCTGGTCCGCCAGGTCGGCATAGTGCTCGAGCTTGCTGGCGTAGGTATGCGATGCGATCTCGAACATGGGGTTCGGCGGTGTGGACAATGGCCGTATTATGCCTGCTTCGTGTTGGTGGGCGATGCGGTGAGCAGGGCCCGGCACGGTCCGGGCTTCGTGGTCGGCTCCCCGGATCTGTTCGTGGGTCATGCGGTGCATGCACCCCGGTGTCGTTGGTGATTGATGCCCGAGGTGATGGGTAACGGAGCCTGTCCGACATTCCGGAGCGACTGCTGTACATTCCGCTCGCCGCATCCACGATTTCACTGCCGGCTCTGCAGGCGTCTCGACGGGACCGACCGTGCCGGCATCGCCTTCAACACATGCCATCACCCGCAATGAATACACGACTGTTTGTCGCCGGTACCGATACCGGCATCGGCAAGACCCACGCCTCCTGCACCCTGTTGCACGCCTTGCGCGCGGACGGTCGCCGTGCCTGCGGCATGAAGCCCGTGGCCAGCGGCTGCGAGGAAACGCCCGAAGGCCTGCGCAACGAGGATGCGCTGGCGTTGTTGGCGGCCGGCGATTCCAGGCTGCCCTATGCGAGCATCAATCCGGTGACCCTGCGCGAGCCGCTGTCGCCGCATCTGGCAGCGGCGCATGAGGGCGTCACCATTGCATTGCCGCCGCTGCATGCCGCGTTCGAGGCGCTCTGCGACGCGCACGACGCCGTCGTGGTCGAAGGTGTGGGCGGCTGGCGCGTGCCGCTGGCGCCCGGACTGTTCGCCTCGGACATCGCCAGGGAATGGGCCTTGCCGGTCGTACTGGTCGTGGGTCTGCGGCTGGGCTGCCTGAGTCATGCGCTGCTCAGTGCCGAAGCGATTGTCGCGGACGGCTGTCGCCTGGTCGGCTGGATCGGTAACCGCATCGATCCGGCCATGGATGCGGTCGATGAGAACATCGCCACGTTGCGCGAGCTGTTGCCGGCACCGTGCATGGGTATCCTTCCGCACGGGGTGTCGCCGGCGGATGCCGCCGGGCGACTGGACCTGGCCGTGCTGCAGGCCTGATATTCACGCCTGGCATGCCTGGCCCGCCGCATGCTCATGGATACATTCACAAGGAGGACGCATGATCAGCCGGAACCACTATTACCTGTCTGTCGCCAACTTGGCGCATGCCCGCGGCAGCGAGCCCTCGCTGAGCTACGACGGCGCCGGTCCCGGTGATTTCGCCGCCGCGTTGCAGGAGTCCCTGCGCAGCCCGATCCTGTTCGAGCGTTGGCGTGCGCTGCAGCCCGATCCGGCCGAGATCGACCCCGCACTGGGTGCGACAGATGCGCAGGCCGAGGTGCGCGCGCAGGTGGCCGACCTGCATGTGGACGTGGATGTGGTCACCAGCTTGCCGATGAGCCTGCTGCGCCAGCGCCTGAACTGGCTTATCGGCGCCGACTGGCAGCTGCACGACGTGCGCGCGGCCTGAATGCGTCGCGGCGCGTAAACACTGGCCGAGTGCGGCGTTGCCGCGCTCGCCCTTGGAAGATCGGCACGCGGTGGGTACAGTCGAAGGTTTACGACTCACCGCGTCCGCCATGCGGGCGCCTTCATGAAAGGAACCCTTCATGCCACGCATGCGCCTGCTCGTGATCGCCACGTCCATTGCCCTTGCCGCCTGTTCGCAGCCGCACTCCAGCGACGCCGCGAAGAAGGCACCCGCCCCGACTTCCACCGCGCCGGCCAAGGCGGCCAGCGTTGCCGCACCGGTGGCCGACGCCACGGCCAGCAACCCGTTCTTCACCGCCAGCACGCTGCCGTTCCAGGCGCCGCCGTTCGACAAGATCAAGGACAGCGATTACCAGCCGGCGATCGATGAGGGCATGAAGCGCCAGCTCGCCGAAGTCGACAAGATCGCCAACAATCCGGCACCGCCGACCTTCGAGAACACCTATGTGGCGCTGCAGAAGACCGGTGTGCTGCTGAACCGCGTGATGGCGGTGTTCAACGGCGTCACCGGCGCCAATACCGACCCGACCCTGCAGAAGGTGCAGGAAGAGGAAGCGCCCAGGCTTGCCGCGCACCAGGACGCGATCTACCTCAACGACAAGCTGTTCGCGCGCATCCAGAAGGTCTACGACGAGCGCGATTCGCTGAAGCTCGACCCCGAATCCCAGCGCCTGCTGGTGGTGGTCCACCGCAACTTCGTGATGGCCGGTGCCAAGTTGTCCGACGCGGACAAGGCCAAGCTCAAGAAGCTGAACCAGGAAGACTCCACGCTCAGCACCCAGTTCACCAACAAGTTGCTGGCCGCCACCAAGGACGGCGCGCTGGTGATCGACGACAAGGCCCAGCTGGCCGGCCTTTCGAACGCCGAGATCGATGCCGCAGCGCAGGCCGCCAAGGCACGTGGCCTGACCGGCAAGTGGGTACTGCCGCTGCAGAACACCACCCAGCAGCCGCTGCTGCGCGACCTCGATGACCGCGCGACCCGCAAGGCGCTGTTCGAAGCCTCCTGGAACCGCGCCGAGAAGGGCGGTCCGGACGATACCCGCGACACCATCGAGAAGCTGGCCAAGGTGCGCGCCGAGGAGGCCAAGCTGCTGGGCTTCCCGAACTACGCCGCCTGGAAGCTGCAGGACCAGATGGCCAAGAACCCCGCCACGGTGATGAAGTTCATGGCCAAGCTGACGCCTGCTGCGGTGGCACGCGCCAAGGCCGAGGCTGCCGAGATTCAGAAGCAGATCGACAAGGACCAGGCCAAGCTGCACAAGCCCACCTTCAAGCTGCAGCCGTGGGACTGGGAGCACTACGCCGAGCAGGTGCGCAAGGCCAAGTACGACCTGGACGAGAACCAGCTCAAGCCGTACTTCGAACTCGACAACGTGCTCAAGAACGGCGTGTTCTATGCGGCCCACGAGCTGTACGGGCTGACCTTCAAGGAACGCAAGGACATTCCGGTGTACCAGCCAGACGTGCGCGTGTTCGAGGTCTACGACAAGGACGGCAAGCCTCTGGCGCTGTTCTACTGCGATTACTTTAAGCGCGACAACAAGGGCGGCGGTGCCTGGATGGACAACTTCGTCTACCAGTCCAAGCTGCTCGGCACCAAGCCGGTGATCTACAACGTCGCCAACTTCACCAAGCCCGCGCCGGGTCAGCCCGCGCTGCTGTCGATGGATGACGTGATCACCATGTTCCACGAGTTCGGGCACGCGCTGAACGGCATGTTTGCCGACGAGGAATACCAGACCCTTTCCGGCACCAACACCGCCCGCGACTTCGTCGAGTTCCCCTCGCAGTTCAACGAACACTGGGCGACCAACCCCAAGGTGTTCGCGCATTACGCGGTGAACTACAAGACCGGCAAGCCGATGCCCAAGGCGCTGGTCGAGAAGATGCGCAAGGCCGGCATGTTCAACAAGGGCTACGACATGACCGAGCTGGTCTCCGCGGCCCTGCTCGACATGAACTGGCACATGCTGCCGGCCAGCGCGCCGAAGCAGGATGCGGACAAGTTCGAGGAAGCATCGCTGAAGAAGGACGGTGTCTATCTCAGCTACGTGCCGCCGCGCTATCGCTCCAGCTATTTCCAGCACATCTGGGGCAACGGCTATGCCGCCGGCTATTACGCCTATCTGTGGACCGAGATGCTGGCGGACGATGCCTATGCGGACTTCAAGGCGCACGGTGGCCTGACCCGCGCCAACGGCCAGCGTTTCCGCGACATGATCCTCTCGCGCGGCAACACCGAGGACCTGGCGAAGATGTACAAGGACTGGCGCGGCAAGGCCCCCAGCATCGAGCCGATGCTGATCGACCGCGGTCTGAAGGACGCGCCGAAGAAGTAAGCAATCCGTCGCTTTTCAGTCGTACACATCAGTCGTACACAGGCCCGCCTTCATGGCGGGCCTGTGCTTTTGTGGGGTATCGCATCCGTGGTGCAGCGATGCCGGCGGGCGGCATTTACAGCATGTAGCTGATGGTCAGCGAACTCTGCCAGGGAGCCACCAGCTGGTGGCCGCGCACATGCTGGTAAAGCGGCGCGGCGATGCTTGCATCCACCCGCAGGCGGGACCATTGCAGCTCCAGCGCAGGTGAGGCCAGTACCCGCTGGTAACCACTGTTGGCCGGGTCGGCAGCGCTGCCACGATCGTGGTCGCGCAGCGAGACAAGTGCCTGCAGGATCGGGGTGAGATGGATGCGCGGAGCCAGGTTCCAGCCGACAGGGTAAACGCCCAGTGCGGCATCCAGCTCATTGCCGGGCCGGTAGCCGGCACGGCCTGCCGTCGGAAGGTCGACCATGCCTTGCGCAAAGCCACCCCAGCCCGCATTGGCGCCGAACCGCCACTGGTGATAGCCGCCCAGCAGCAGGTCGGTGGTGCCGGTGCCGATCTCGGTATCGCGGTCGAAGTGGGCGTACGTCCAGTCGCCAGTGGCCAGCTTCAGGCCGAACAGCAGGCCGGTCGAGCGGTCGGGCGAGAAGCCGGTGTAGCTGCCGGTGACACGGATGTCGCCGAGTGCGCCATGGTCATAGCTGGCGAGTTGGTCAGCATCGCCCGCAGTGGTGAAGTGACGCTGCCAGTAGGGAACCTCGACCCGCAAACCCCAGTTACGGCCGAACAGCGTCTGCAGGCCGAAGGTCTGGAACAGAGTGCGGATGTGCCGGTCGCTGTTGGCATTGGCGGGCGCGCTGCTGTCGCCGAACCAGTCCTTGCTCTGGTCCAGTTCGTCGAAGCGGGCGTAGATCGTGGTGCCGCTTTGCATGGTGGTCGGCAACATGCCGGTGGTGCCGACCTGGAAGATGCCGCACCCGCAGGCACAGGCCAGGACGCGGTGGGGCAGGACCAGCAGGATCAGGAATAGCGCACCTGCCAGCAGGCGGGTGCCGGGCGCGTGGTTGGACATGGGGAGGACAACGGTTCAGAGGAAGTCGCAAAGTCTAGACCATGGTCCATGGTTTGCCGCGTGGCGCACTGTCGCAGCCGGGCGCGACCGGTCGTCAGTGTCAGTAGGCGAACTCCCGGAACACAGGATCGACGCTGCCGTTCCATGCGCCGTGGAACAGTTCCAGTTTGCGTTCGGCAGGGGTCTGGTTGGCTTCGACGATTTCGATCAGCGGCTCCAGGAAGATGCTCTCGTCGGCGCCATTGCGGTTGAGTCGGGCGCGCCGCTTGAGGCCGTGCGCCGCGATCTTCAGCGTTTCGCGCGCCAGGTCGCGCACGGTGCCCTGGCGGAACGGCAGTTTCAGCGCATGCTCCGGCACGCCGTCGCGCAGCGCATGACGTTCAGTGCGGGTAAAGTCCCTGACCAGGTCCCAGGCCGCGTCGAGCGCTTCGTCGTCGTACAGCAGACCGACCCACAGCGCCGGCAGTGCGCACAGGCGGTTCCACGGTCCGCCGTCGGCGCCGCGCATTTCCAGATACTGCTTCAGGCGCACTTCCGGGAAGGCGGTGGTGAGGTGGTCGGCCCAGTCCTTCATGGTGGCGCGCACGCCCGGCAGCGAGGGCAGCTCGCCACGGAGGAAGCGGCGGAAGTCCTGGCCGGCGAGGTCGATGTACTGGCCGTCCTGGTAGCTGAAGTACATCGGCACATCGAGAATGTAATCGACGTAGCGCTCGTAGCCGAAGCCGTCTTCGAACACGAAGTCCAGCATGCCGGTGCGGTCCGGGTCGGTGTCGGTCCAGATGTGCGAGCGGTAGGACAGGTAGCCGTTCGGCCGGCCGTCGGTGAACGGCGAGTCGGCGAACAGTGCCGTGGCGATCGGCTGCAGCGCGAGACTGGTGCGGAACTTGCGCACCATGTCCGCTTCGGTGGCGAAATCCAGGTTCACCTGCACGGTGCAGGTGCGCGTCATCATGTCCAGGCCGAGCTGGCCGACCCTGGGCATGTATTCGCGCATGATCTTGTAGCGGCCCTTGGGCATCCAGGGCATCTCGTCACGCCGCCACTTGGGCTGGAAGCCCATGCCGAGAAAGCCCAGGCCGAGGTCGCTGGCCACCGAGCGCACTTCGTCCAGGTGCGAGTTCACCTCGCAGCAGGTCTGGTGGATGCTTTCCAGCGGGGCGCCGGAAAGTTCGAGCTGGCCGGCCGGTTCCAGGGTGATCGAGGCGCCGTTTCGGGACAGCGCGACCGGCGCGTCGCCTTCGCGAGCGATCGCCCAGTCGTAGCGGCTGGCGATGCCTTCGAGCAGCGCGCGGATGCCGTGTTCCCCTTCGAAGGCAGGCGGACGCAGGTCGTCGGTGCGAAAGCCGAATTTCTCGTGTTCGGTACCGATGCGCCAGGCTTCCCGTGGCTTTTCCCCGGCGGCAAGGTAGTCGACAAGCTGCTGACGACCCTGGATCGGGGTGCTCTTCACGGCGCTGGGTATCGACACGGGGGATTCCTCTACAGGGAAGCGCTCAGCATGGGGGCGGCCGACGCGGATTCAACGTGCGGCCGGTCAGCCGGGTTGGCGGGCGGCTGCGCCTTGATCGGTCGATGCGGGGAAGTCCACCCGCATGCGTGCACCGCCTTCCGCGCCATCGAGAATGAACAGGGACGCCTGGTGCAGGCGGGCGACCTCCTCGACGATGGCCAAGCCCAGGCCGCTGCCCTGACCCTGGCCGCTGGCGCGGTAGAAGCGCTCGCGCACCCGTTCGCGCTCGGCCGGAGGGATGCCGGGGCCATCGTCTTCCACCTCCAGATACGGCTGCCTGTTTTCGTCCACGCCGCAGCGTACCGTGATCTGGCCCCCGGTCGGAGCATGGCGGATCGCGTTGTCGACCAGATTCACCAGCAGCTCGTGGAGCAGCCAGTAGATGCCTTCGACCTGGGCGGGCCGACAGTCGGCGCCCAGGTCGATACCGCGGGCCAGTGCGCGGTCGTGCATGGTGGAGACGACCGCGCCGATCAGGGTCGGCAACTGCAATGCAGTGAAGTCGCCCGAGCGATGGGCCGACGGTTCGGCCCGCGCCAGCGCCAGCAACTGGCTGGTGGTATGGGCCAGCCGGTCGATGCCTTCCTGCATGGCTTCGATGCGTGCGTGCTGCGGGCCGTGGTCATGCTCGCGCGCCAGCACGTCGAGCTGGGCCCGGATGCCGGTCAGGGGGGTGCGCAACTGGTGGGCGGCATTGGTCAGGAAGTGCTGCTGGGCGCGGGTCGAGTCGCGCACCGTGACCAGCATGCCGTTGAACGAGGCGACCAGCGGGCGCACCTCGGCCGGCACCGGTTCGATGGTCAGCGGCTTCAGTCCCTCGGGCGGCTGCCTGGCGATCTCTTCCCGCAGGCGGCGCAACGGGCGCAATGCGAAGGTGATGCCGAACATGGCAATGGCCAGCACCAGCAGCAGCTGCAGACCGTCGCTGATGCCGATCATCAGGTCGAGGCGATTGATCACGCGGTTGCGCCAGAGCATGGATTCGGCGGCGGAAATCACCACCGGCTGACCGGCCACCGTCGCACGCATGCTGAGCACGCGTACCGGCATGCCGTGGTAATCGGTATCCAGGTAACCGCTGCCGTGTCTGCCGATCGGCGCGATGGCCAGGTCGGGCGTACCGGCGAGCGTGCGCCCGTCCGGCGCGCTGACCCGGAAGCGGAAGTGCTCGAGTGGCCGGAACCGGTGTGGCTCAGGCGGATGTCCGAACAGCGGCATGTGGAAGAACGGCGGCCTGTCGCCGTCATCGGGGTCGGGATGCGGGTGCCAGCCATAGTGCGACGGCGGCTGCGGGGGCCAGTGGACGGCGAGTCGTCCGTCCGGGCCGCGGGTGATGTGCGAGGCGATCTCGGTGGTCGTCCGCGTGAGCATGCGGTCGAATGCGGCGTACACCGGCGAAACCAGGGTGCGGTGATCGATCCAGATGCTGGCGGCCATGACCACCAGCAGTGGCAGCAGCAGGTAGACCAGCAGGCGGGTACGGATGCTGGGCGTGAAGCTGCGCTCAGGCGTCTTCAAGGCGATAGCCCAGGCCACGGATACTGCGCACCGTGGCATCCGAACCGAGTTTGGCACGCAGCCGGGAGACGTGGACCTCGATCGCGTTGCCGGAGATTTCCTCGTCGCCGCCCAGGATCGCCTGCATCAGGCGCTCCTTGCTGACCACGCGGCCGCTGTGCAGGCTCAGGCATTCGAGGATGGACCATTCGCGCCGGGTCAGGTCCAGCGCCTTGCCATCGGTGCCGGTGACCCGTTTGCCGGCCAGGTCGATGCGCAGCGCGCCGACATTCAGTTCGTTGGACCCGGCCACGCCGGCGCGGCGGATCAGGGCGCGACAGCGCGCGGCCAGTTCCGGCAGCGCGAAGGGCTTGGTGAGGTAATCGTCGGCGCCCAGGTCGAGTGCGTTGACACGGTCGTCCAGGCGGTCGCGGGCAGTCACGATCAGCAGTGGCAGCGAGCTGCCCGAACGGCGCAGATGACGGACCAGGGCCAGTCCGTCCATGCCGGGCAGCCCGAGGTCGACGATGGCCAGGTCGTAATGGGTGATCGCCAGCCGCGCGGGCACGCCTTCGGCGTTGTCCACAGCGTCCACCACGTAGCCCTCCGAGGACAGGCCGCGGGTGATGGCGTCGGATACCAGGGAGTCGTCTTCGACAAGCAGTATGCGCATGGTGACCATCGGTGGATGTGAAGCGCAGATGCTAGCAGCCGGACCGCCCCGGCGTGACTGTCCGACATCATGGCGCGGCAAAATGCGCGATCCGGAAACGACGAGGCCGGCATGGGGCCGGCCTCGTGGTTCGCAGCGTGCGCAGGGTGTTCAGCGCTTCATCGAGTTGAAGAATTCGTCGTTGGACTTGGTGTTCTTCATCTTGTCGAGCATGAACTCCATCGCGGCCAGCTCGTCCATCGGATGCAGCAACTTGCGCAGGATCCAGATCTTGGCCAGTAGGTCCGGATCGATCAGCAGGTCCTCGCGGCGGGTGCCGGAGCGGTTGATGTCGATGGCCGGGTAGACGCGCTTCTCGGAGATCCGGCGGGAAAGGTGCACTTCCATGTTGCCGGTGCCCTTGAACTCCTCGTAGATCACCTCGTCCATCTTCGAGCCGGTGTCGATCAGCGCGGTGGCGATGATGGTCAGCGAGCCGCCTTCCTCGACGTTGCGGGCGGCGCCAAAGAAGCGCTTCGGGCGCTGCAGCGCATTGGCGTCCACGCCGCCGGTGAGCACCTTGCCGGAGCTGGGCACCACGGTGTTGTAGGCGCGGGCCAGGCGGGTGATCGAATCGAGCAGGATGATCACATCCTTCTTGTGCTCGACCAGGCGCTTGGCCCGCTCGATCACCATCTCGGCCACCTGCACGTGGCGCACGGCCGGCTCGTCGAAGGTGGAGCTGATCACCTCGGCGCGCACGGTGCGGGCGATCTCGGTCACTTCCTCCGGTCGCTCGTCGACCAGCAGGATTATCAGGTGCGATTCGGGATGGTTGTACTGGATCGCCTGGGCGATGTTCTGCAGCATCATCGTCTTGCCCGACTTGGGCTGGGAGACGATCAGGCCGCGCTGGCCTTTGCCGATCGGTGCGATCAGGTCGAGGATGCGGCCGGTGATGTCCTCGCTCGACCCGTTGCCGCGCTCCAGCTTGTAGGCCTTGCGCGGGAACAACGGGGTGAGGTTCTCGAACAGCATCTTGTTCTTCGACGCCTCCGGCGGATCGCCGTTGATGTCGTCGACGCGCAGCATGGCGAAGTAGCGCTCGCCTTCCTTCGGATGGCGCACGCGCCCGGTGATGTAGTCGCCGGTGCGCAGGTTGAAGCGGCGGATCTGGCTGGGACTGACGTAGATGTCGTCCGGGCCGGCCAGGTAGCTTTCGTCGGCCGAGCGCAGGAAGCCGAAGCCGTCCTGCAGGATCTCCAGCACGCCCTCGGCCCAGATGCCGCCGCCGGAGCGGGCGTGCGCCTTGAGGATGTTGAAGATCACGTCCTGGCGGCGCTGGCGTGCCACGCCTTCGCGGATGCCCAGCGATTCGGCGAAGGTCAGCAGTTCCGGCGCCTTCATCCGCTTCAGTTCGGTGAGGTTGATCAGGCGGTCGTTGCTGCCGGCGTCGGCGTTCTCGTCGTCGTCCATCGGCAGGCCGTGCGGGTTGCGCGGGTGGCCGTTGCCCTGATTGCCCGGGTTGCCCTGGCGCTGGCCGCGCTCATGGCGGCGGCGGCGGCCGCGTCCATCGCGCTCGTTGCGGCGCTCGTTGCCGCCACTATTGCCGTTGCCCTGGGACGCGGGCGGTGGATTGCCGCCTTCGCGTGCTTCCGATGCCGGTGCTGCAGCGCTTTCCGCAGATGGCGCGGGCGCAGCGGGTTCGGGTGCTGCTGCCGGTGCCGGGGCCGGCGCTGCTGCCGGGGCTGGCGCGGGGGCCGCAGGCTCTACCGGCAGGCTGGCCTGCTCGGGCTTGCTGGCCTTGGCGGCGGTCTTGCGCGGGGCGCGCGGGCGGGGTTCGCTCGCAGGCTTGGCTTCGGCGCCCTGGGCGTCGGTCGGTTCTTGGCTTTCGATATCGGACACGGGCAAACCTCTGCGGGGCGCCGTTGATGAAAAAAGGAGGGATTGAGCGTCGCGCGGAGCGCGCAGGGGACAGGACGGTCCCGACGGTCTTGCTGAATCTAACACCCGCCGCGCGGCGTCGTAAAGCGGCGCGGCGGGTGGGGCGTCAGAGCGCCTTGTCGATCATCTGGGCCAGCTGGCCCTTGCTGACGGCGCCGATCTGGGTGGCCTCGACCTTGCCGTTCTTGAACACCATCAGGGTGGGAATGCCGCGTACACCATAGGTGCGGGGCGTTTTCTGATTGTCGTCGATGTTGATCTTGGCGATCCGCAGCTTGCCTTCGTACTGCTTGGCCAGATCGTCGAGAACGGGTGCGATGGCCTTGCACGGGCCGCACCATTCGGCCCAGAAGTCCAGCAGCACGGGGGTCTCGGACTGGAGCACTTCCTGTTCGAAGGCATCGTCGCTTACATGGGTAATCAGGTCGCTCATCGGGATCTCCGTGGAGGGCGTAAAGGGGGAATGACGACCACGCGGCCGGCATCAGCTACACTCAGGCGCCCGGATTGCGCAAGAGCGGCCGTATCTCATGAAAGGGATGCCGTTGCGGCAGGCCTCCATTCCAGCGTAACTCGGGGCGCGATTCAAGCGATTCAAGGGCAGCGGGCGGATGGTTCCGTTGACATTGGCGAGGCGGCTGGACGGTGCAGCCGCCTCGCCAATGCCAGCGGGGCCGACGCGGGAACCTGTCCACGTCGTGCGGCGCTGCCCGCGGTCGTCGCGGTCGTCCGGAAAGCCACCTCAAGAGGGCCCGGGCGCCACCGCCGCCGTGCTGCGCCGCATCCATTCACCCGTTCCGGGTCGTTCGGCCCGCGAACCGGGCGCGCCGCGTGTCGGCCACCCGCCTCAAGTCATCACTTACATGTCACAGACCGTACTCACCGATACTTTCTTCGCCAATTTCGACCTTCATCCGCTGCTGCAGCAAGGCCTGGACGAGGCCGGCTTCACGCGCTGCACGCCGATCCAGGAACTGACCCTGCCGGTGGCACTGTCCGGCCGCGACGTGGCCGGACAGGCACAGACCGGCACCGGCAAGACCTGCGCCTTCCTGGTCGCCCTGATGAACCGGCTGCTGACCACCCCGGCCGTGGCCGAGCGCAAGGACAGCGACCCGCGTGCCCTGGTGATCGCGCCGACCCGCGAACTGGCCATCCAGATCGACAAGGACGCGCGCAACATCGGCCGCCATACCGGGCTGAAGACCGCGCTGATCTACGGCGGCGTCGATTACGACAAGCAACGCCAGCAGCTGCATGACGGCTGCGACATCATCATCGCCACGCCCGGCCGCCTGCTCGACTATTACAAGCAGCAGGTGTTCAGCCTCAACGGCGTCGAGGTGATGGTGGTGGACGAGGCCGACCGCATGTTCGACCTCGGCTTCATCAAGGACGTGCGCTACATCTTCCGTCGCCTGCCGGCGCGCGAGAAGCGCCAGGTGCTGCTGTTCTCGGCCACGCTGAGCCACCGCGTGCTGGAGCTAGCCTACGAGCACATGCACGAAGCCGAGAAGCTGGTGGTGGAAACCGAGAACGTCACCGCCGACCGGGTCCGCCAGGTGGTCTACTTCCCTGCCAAGGAAGAGAAGATGCCGTTGCTGCTGAATCTGCTGGAGCGCGAGAAGCCCAGCCGCAGCATCGTCTTCGTCAACACCAAGGCTGCCGCCGAGCGCATTACCGAGCGGGTGAAGCGCCAGGGCTACCGGGTCGGCGCGCTGTCCGGCGACGTGCCGCAGCTGAAGCGCCAGAAGCTGCTGCAGCGTTTCCAGGACAGCCAGCTCGACATGCTGGTGTGCACCGACGTGGCGGCGCGCGGCCTGCATATTCCCGAGGTCAGCCACGTTTTCAACTACGACCTGCCGCAGGATGCCGAGGACTATGTGCACCGCATCGGGCGTACCGCGCGACTGGGCGCCGAGGGTGACGCGATCAGCTTCGCCTGCGACCTCTACGCGATGAGCCTGCCCGACATCGAGACCTATATCGGTCAGAAGATCCCGGTGGCCACGATCGAGCCGGACATGCTGGTGATGCCCAAGCCGCGCGAGGTCGATCCCGAGTTCGCGGCCGCGGCGGCTGCCGACAGCGCTGCGTTCGGCGACAAGGTGGAAGCGCGTGGCGATGCCAAGCCCTCCGGGCGCAGCGGAAATTCGCGTCGTCGCGGCGGCGGTGGTGGCCGTGGCGGTCGCAACGCGTCCGACGGACACAAGCCCCGCGAGGCGCACCATGCATCCGAGGCACGACAGCAAACGGCCGCCGAGGGCGTGCCGGCTGGGGTGACTGGCGAGGCGTCGCCGAACCCTGCCGAGGCAACGTCGGCGGACGGCGCGCCCAAGCGCCGTCGCCGTCGCGGTGGACGGGGCCGGCGGCGCAACGAGACGGGCGCCGAGCAGTCCGCAGCCCATGCCGGTACCCCGACCCCGGCCGCCACACCGGCTGCTCCAGCCAAAGGCACGCGCGGCGGCCGGCGCTCCGGTAGTGCCGAGCGTCCGGTACAGGAGCAACCTGCTGCTGCCGACGGTCATCATCGCCCCTCGCGTCAGGTCGAGGTGCAGCCCGGTGCTGCCAAGCCGGCCAAGAAGCCCGGTCTGTTCCGTCGGCTTGGCCGGCTGTTCAGCGGACGCTGAGCCGTCGCGGTCGCCCGTCGGGATCGACGGAATGCGACCTGCATGGTTCTGGTTTCACGTGTGCTCCCGTATCCTTGGCGGCATTGCGGGCTTAGGGTTCGGGGACACGCGGTGATCCGCTTCGATCAAGTGAGCAAGCGCTACGAGGGTGGCCATGAGGCGCTCTCGCAGCTTTCCTTTGAGGTGGCGGAAGGCGAGATGGCCTTCGTCACCGGCCATTCGGGTGCCGGCAAAAGCACGCTGCTGAAGCTGCTGGCGCTGATCGAGCGGCCCACGCATGGTCATATCGTGCTGGACGGTCAGCCGCTGGCGAAGGTGCATGCGCCCGGAATTCCGAAGCTGCGCCGGCGCATCGGCATGGTCTTCCAGGATCATCGGCTGCTGATGGACCGCAGCGTGTTCGCCAACGTGGAGCTGCCGCTGGTGATTGGCGGCATCACGCCACAGGAGCGCGGGCGCCGGGTGCGTGCCGCACTGGAAAAGGTGGGGCTGCTGGACTATGAGCGACAGCTGCCGGTGTCCCTGTCCACCGGAGAGCAGCAGCGGGTCGGCATCGCGCGTGCGATCGTCACGCGGCCGGCGGTACTGATCGCCGACGAGCCCACCGGCAATCTCGACCCGCAACTGGCGGTGGAGATCATGGAACTGTTCGCCGGCTTCCAGAAGGTAGGCACCACGGTGCTGGTCGCCAGTCACGACCTGCCGTTGATCAAGCGCATGAGAAAGCGCGTGGTGGTACTGGATCATGGCCGCCTGGTGGCGGACGTGGCGGCCGAGGAGGTGCTGTGAGCGCGCCTGTCGATACTGCATCCGGCGGCGTGCCGGAAGACGGCGAACAGAGTCGCCACACCCGTGCCCGGCCGCTGGCGAGCTGGCGCGAGCACCACGGCTGGAGTGCCGCGGCGAGCCTGCGACGACTGGCGTCGCGACCGTTCGGCACCCTGCTCACGATTGCCGTGATGGGTCTGGCACTGGCCTTGCCGCTGACTTTCTATCTGCTGCTGGGCAATGTGCAGCATCTCGGTGACGCATTGGGCCGCAACCCCGCGATCAGCGTGTTCCTGCAGCCCGGCCAGCCCGGCAGTGTGGCGCAGTTGCTGGCCAAGCAGATCGAAGCGAACGACGACGTCGCGGGGGTCACGGTGAAAACCCCGCAGCAAGGCCTGGACGAGTTGTCCAGGATGCAGGGTTTCTCCAGCGCGCTGCAGTCGCTGGACGACAATCCCTTGCCATACGTTCTCAAGGTGCAGCCCAGGGACAGTCTGGACGCGGCAGGCGTGAGTCGTCTCGCGACCGATCTGCGCGGACTGCACGGCGTCGACATGGTGCAGGACAGCGGGGCCTGGCGGCAGCGGTTGGATGCGCTGCTGGACGTGGGCAACCGCATCGTGCTGATCCTCGCCGGTCTGCTTGCGCTGGCAGCGTTGCTGGTGGTGGGCAATACGGTGCGCGTGGACATTGCCAGCCGCACTGACGAGATCGGCGTGCTGATGCTGGTCGGGGCCAGCCGAGCCTTTGTGCGCCGTCCCTATCTGTACGCCGGCATCTGGTATGGCCTGTTCAGTGGCATGTTGGCCGTGGTGCTGGCGTTGCTGGTCGAGCTGGCGCTGGCAGGGCCGGTCGCCAGCTTGAGCCAGGCGTACGGCGGTGCATTGCATATCGGCGGACTTCCGCCATGGTTGCTGCTGGCCGTGCCGGTCGCCGCAGGCGTGCTTGGCTGGCTGGGCGCGCGACTGGTCAGTGCCTGGCAATTGCGCCGGGCAGCATGAAATAGGCACGTTCGCCGGCGCCGTGTGCGGTGCCGGTGGAGATGCGCCGACGCCGGGATGACGTCGATGCGGGGCAGGTCAGCACGGACGTCCGTAACAGGCGGGTGGATAGGGGATGGGCGGAAGTATCAGCAGTCACATGGCCAGTGCCGCACCCAAGGTGCTGGTGGTCGATGGTTCCAGGGTGGTGCGGCAGCTCATCGTGCGTGTGCTGCGCGCCGAGCTGCCCGAGGCCGAGGTCGTCGAGAGTGGCAGCGGCGAGGAGGCCAAGCGCCTGCTCGGTGAGGGCACATTCGATTTCATCACCGTTGCGCTGCGCTTGCCCGACATGGACGGGCTGGAGCTGGCGCATTACGTGCGCGAGTCGGCGCCGCAGGTCTACGTGCCGATCGTGGTGGTGTCCGGCGACGTGGACGCGCGGCTGCATCGACGCAGCCTCGGCGAGGATGTCACCGACTACTTCGACAAGTCGCTGGGCTTCCAGGCGCTGGCCGAATTCATACGCGGCTATGTGCGGCCGGACAACTCGGCCGAGGGCACGGTGCTTTACGTCGAGGACAGTCGGGTGGTCGCGCTGGCCACGCGGCGCATGCTGGAGAAGATCGGCCTGACCGTTCGCCACGTGGTCAGCGTCGAGGACGCGCTGGCCCTGCTCGAGACCGAGCGCGCGCAGGGGCGGGTCGGTGCCGACGTGGTACTCACCGACGTCAGCCTGAAAGGCGAGCTGACCGGCGGCGACCTGCTCGAACACGTGCGCAACCAGTTCGACTACGGCAAGGGCAAGCTGCCGGTGCTGGTCATGACCGGCGACGAGAATCCGGCCAACCAGGCGGCCCTGCTCAAGGCCGGTGCCAATGATCTGGTGGAAAAGCCGGTGGAGGAGACGCTGTTGATCACCAAGCTGTTGTTCCAGCTGCGCGTCGCGCAGCATCTGCGCAAGCGTGAGCTGGCGGCGTGAGCGGCGACCACATCCGTCTGGAGCCTTCCTGGAAAGCCCGTATCGGCGATTATCTGGAGCGCCCGGAAATGCGGGCGCTGGCCGAATTCCTGCGGAGCGAGAAGCGCGCCGGCAAGGTGATCTATCCGCCGGGCCCGGAAATCTTCAGTGCTTTCGCGCATACGCCGTTCGATGCGGTGCGGGTGGTGATCCTGGGGCAGGATCCTTACCACGGCCCCGGCCAGGCGCATGGCCTGTGCTTTTCGGTGCGTCCCGGGGTACCGTCGCCGCCGTCGCTGGTGAACATCTTCAAGGAGATCCAGCGCGACCTGGGTACTGCGCCGCCCGACCATGGCTGCCTGACGCCCTGGGCCGATCGCGGCGTGCTGCTGCTCAACTCGGTGCTCAGCGTGGAGCGGGGGCAAGCCGCTTCGCACCAGGGCAAGGGTTGGGAGGGCTTCACCGATGCGGCGATCGACGCGCTCAACCGTGAGCGCGAGGGCATCGTGTTCATGCTGTGGGGCAGCTATGCGCAGCGCAAGGGGCAGCTGATCGACCGCAACCGGCACTGCGTGCTGAAATCGGTACATCCGTCGCCGCTGTCGGCCCACCGCGGATTCATCGGCTGCGGGCACTTCTCGGCGGCCAACCAGTATCTCGAGGCGGAAGGCCGCGAGCCGATCGACTGGTCGTTGCCGTCGCGGGCTGCGCTGGCCGACGAGGCCGGCAGCGCCTGAGCCGGATCTGCCGGAACCGCGTCAGGTTTCCGCCCACATGCGCATCAGGTTCGCGTGGGACTTGCTGACGGCGTCGAAGGTCGGGCTCTTGCCCTCGCGAGTAAAGACCTGGTGCTTCGCATTGGCCAGGTCCCAGAGGATTTCGCGCTTGGCGGGGTCGCGTACCTGACTCTGTACCCAGATGATGGCCGCGTTGCGTGCGCCGTGGGTGACCGGTTTGACGTGATGCAGTGTATTTGCCGGATAGGCAATGGCCGAACCCGCTTCCAGCTTGAACTCGTAGCCCAGCCCGTTGCTCAGCACGGTCAGTTCGCCGCCCGAATAGGACTTGGGATCAGACAGGAAGATGGTGATGGCGATATCCGTGCGGACCGCGTTTTCCATCGGACCCATCACCGCGGCATCGACGTGCGGTCCATAGTGCATGCCGCTGGCGTAACGGTTGAACAGTACCTGGGTCAGGTTCGAGGGCAGGGTGGCTGCCTGCAGCATTGCATTACGCATGAATGCCTCGCGCACCATGGTGGCCAGCCGCGTGTGGTCGGCGGAGCTGAAGTCGAGCTGCTGGTTGCGCTTGACCTCGCGGGCCGACCAACCGGCGGTGGTCGAGCCGTCCACGAAACTGGCACGCTCAAGTTCGCCGCCGATGGTGGCCAGCTCCTGGGCGCTAAGGACGTTGGGTACACAGATGATCAAGCCGCTCTCCCCTTGCTGGGCCAGCCCATGATGGGCGCAATACGTTTTCCCATTGTAGGGTGGTGGGCATCAGGCGGGGAGATGCGGCCTTAGATCGCATCAGCCCCATGCTTGCGAGTGTGGCCACCACGTCGGCGGCCGGTCACTGTCCTCTGATGGCCTCCAGCGGCGGCACGCGCGAGGCGCGTCGTGCCGGAAAGAACACAGCCATCTGGCCAAGCGCTTCCAGTGCGAGTGCGCCGATGGGCAGGTACCACAGCGGAAGGCGGGGCAATTCGTAGTGCTTCATCAGCTGCAGGTTCAGCGTGACCGCGAGTGCCATGCCCAGCACCACGCCGGTCGTCACGATCAGGAAGTTCTCGGTCTGGAAATAGCGGAGTATGTCCTTGCGTGTCGCGCCGACGGCACGACGGATGCCGATGCTGCGCCGTCGCTGCTGTACCCAGAAGTTGGCCAGCCCGGCGATCCCCAGCGCCGTGACGAACAGCAGGCCGAGGGCGGACGCGACAAACAGGCCGATCATGGTGGTGTCGCGTTGAAAGTAGGCGGCGCGAATCTGGGTGAACGTCCGCACATACTTGGGATCGAGGATGCGGGTGGGATCTGTCTTGAACAGTGCTTTCGTTGCAGCTTGCAGGATGCGTTCCCGATCCGTGGGCGCACTTCGCAGCACATAGGTATCGCGGTTGCTGTTGGGCAATTGCGAGGTGATCAGGCTCAGGTGATTCTGGCCGGGGCCGCGCAGTCGGGGGCGCAACAAGTCGGCGACGATGCCGATCACCTGAAGGGCGTTGGGGCCCCTGCCCATGTAAAGCATCTTGCCCACGGCGTCCTGGCCGGGATACAGCCTGTCGGCCAGTGCACGGCTGATGATCACGACGTGAGGATGATCATTGTCCTTCGAGACGAATTCGTCGGATCGGAAATCCCTGCCTGCGGTCAGATGCAGGCCCAGTGTGTCGATCAGGTGGGGTGTGCCGTCGTAAAAGCTGGATATCTGGCAGCTCTTGCTGTGCAGGGACAGCTGCGGGGTGGTGCAGACCAGGCCGAACCCGTCCTGCCTGTTCAGGGGCAGCGCATAGCTCACCGCCGCCACCGACCTGACTCCGGGAATCGCGCGCAGCGCCGCCAGGTCGGTCTGGTGCTGGGCAACGGCATTAACGGCATTATCGTCCGTGCCGGTGCCATGGCTGCGGATGACGGACAGCTCGTTTTCCGCGATGCCGGTCGGTATCGACACCTGCTGGATGCGTCTGGCGATCATGAAGGCCACGTTGCAGACAATGGCGCAGGTAAGGGCAACCTGCAGTGTCAACAGGGCGGCTGTAAGCGCGTGGTGCCTGAGGCTGGAGATGATCGGACGCAATTCCATGATTGTCCTGTGCTGTGCGAGCTGACTAGTGGCTGTTCTTCAATTGCAGTGCGGGTGCTACGGAACAGGCTCGCCACGCAGGCAACAAGCCGGCCAGCACACTGGCGACAACGGCAAGCACCAGGGTCAGAAGCAGCATCGATAGATCCATTCGTGCGATGTGGGCGTAGTCGTCGGGGCGATGCCGCACGCTCCACAGGCCCAGTTCTGCGATCAACACGCCCAGCATGCCGCCGCCCAGGCCGATGAGCGCCGATTCGATGCCGAACTGCACGAAAATGTCACGCTTTCTGGCACCCAGTGCGCGGCGTACGCTGATTTCGCCACTGCGACGCAGGAACTTGGCCAACAGCAGCGCCACGATATTGACCATGCAGACGAACAAGAAGCTCAACGCCAGCCATAGCTGCAGGCGGACGTCGTCAGGAACCAGATTTTCGTGCGCTAGCCAGCCCATCAGACTGTAGAGCTTCGCATTGCTGGCCGGTCGCTGGAAGCGGCCCAGCGACCGTTGCTGTTCGGAATAGTTGCGCAGGAACCGCCTGTACGCGGCGACCTGTGCCGGGGTGTCCAGTTGTACCCAGAACTGCAGCCAGGTCGCGGTCGGGCTGTGCATGTAGTCGTCGCTAGGGCTGACGACCCAGGTGTCCATGTTGCCGTTGATGTCCAGGTCCAGGTCGGCAGCGGTGGACAGCGGCAGGAAGAACTGGTCGCCCTTGCTGTAGTGGTCGGACGAGACGTCGGCATAGAACATCGGCGAAGGCTGCCAGTCCGCGGTCACGCCGATCACCCGGAAATCCTTGTCGCCCAGTTGCACCATCTTGCCGATGGCGTCATGGCTGCCGAACAGCTTCTGTGCCAGCGAGTCCGCCAGCACAACCACATGCGCGCTCGACGCGTCGTCGTTCGATGTCCAGCCGGTACCGTGTTCGAACGGCACACCGAACATGTCGAAGAAGTCCTTCGTGGTGTAACGGCCGTCTGCATAGAACGGGCGGACCTTCGCGCCGTCATCTGCGGAACGTACCAGCAGATGGCCGCCCGCCATCGCTGCCTGCCGCGTGGCGCGATGCGCCTGGAGCAAGGCCATGGCATCCGGCCATGTAAGGTTCGCGGAGACATCACGGCCTGTCGCGATACTCGTGAATTTGAGCGGCAAGGGGTCGAGATGCGGGGTATACAGATGCGCGCTGCGACCGGGCATGGGGTCGTCCGTCATGACATGCAGCACGGTCAGCATCGTCATGGTGGCGCCGATGCCCAGACTGATCGCCAGCACCATCAAAGCAGTAAGGATCGGCGTGCGCTTGACGCTGTTGAGCGCCAAGTCCAGATAGTACCCAATCATCAAACCCCCTCGGTCGGCTGCCTGGAACTCCTCTGCGCACCCGTGGCCAGCAGTGATTCCAGTCACTGACCGATTCGACCCGGTGCGCAGCCCCGATGCCTGGAGTTTGGCATGTTCTGCCAAGGTCCAGTCAATCGGGACCTGTCCGCGAAGTCCGCCGAGGGCTTGGTGTGGCGCGCGACAATGGTGAAACCGGAAAAATCTGTTGGCGCTTTCCATTAGTTGGCCGGATCAGCGCTTCGCTTTGCGCCCAGCGGCGTAGCGGGCATTTCCCGGATCAGTGCGGGGGAGTGCACGCGTTCCTCGACACGCATCTGCCCGTGGCCGTTACCCGTAAAACATGTGTCTGAGGGCATGTCGCGAGAGCTTGCGTTTGGAGTTCGTCAGCCATTGCTCCATTGCGCCGACGGACATCTCGACATGCAGATACATTTCGTGTACTATTTGGTTTATTAAATGGGTGGCGGGAACTTTCGCGACCTTTAGCACTCGAAGTACCAGAGTGCTAAGCTGACCCCTCATTCAGGAGGTTCCGTACATGTCTCAAGCCCTGATGACCGCCAATTTCCCGATCCCCAGCGTGGTCGGGAGCCTGGACGCCTATATCTCGGCCGTGCACCGGATTCCGGTGCTCAGCCAGGAAGAAGAGCAGTCGCTCTCGCGCACCTACCAGGAACAGGACGACCTGGCTTCAGCCAAGAAGCTGGTGATGTCGCACCTGCGTTTCGTGGTGCACGTCGCGCGTGGTTATGCGGGCTACGGCCTGCAGCTGGCGGATCTGATCCAGGAAGGCAACATCGGCCTGATGAAGGCGGTGAAGCGTTTCGATCCGGACCAGGGTGTCCGGCTGGTGAGCTTTGCCGTGCACTGGATCCGTGCCGAGATGCACGAGTTCATCCTGCGCAACTGGCGCATCGTCAAGGTGGCCACCACCAAGGCGCAGCGCAAGCTGTTCTTCAATCTGCGCAAGAGCAAGAAGCGCCTGGGCTGGATGAATGCCGAGGAAGTGCGCGTGGTGGCCAGGGACCTGGGCGTGCCGGAAGCCACGGTGCGCGAGATGGAATCGCGCCTGTCCGGCCGCGATATCGGATTCGAGGCGCCGGCTGATGCCGACGACGACGCCAAGCCGGCTCCGGAAGCGTTCCTGATCGACGAAGGTGCCGATCCCTACGACAACGTGGCCGATGCCGACCAGGCGGACAACCAGATGGAGACGCTTTCGGCTGCGCTGCAGAATCTGGATGACCGCTCGCGTGACATCATCCAGCGCCGTTGGCTGAATGAGGACAAGGCGACGCTGCAGGATCTGGCCGATGAGTATGGTGTGTCGGCGGAGCGCATCCGTCAGGTCGAAGCCAATGCGATGAAGAAGATGCGCGGGCTGTTCGCCGCCTGAGCCGTTTCTTCTGCAGCAGACGTTCCATCGACGGCCCGCATGCGGGCCGTCTCCGTTTTTGATGGCCGTTGTGGCGAGACGGCACCCCCGCTTCAGTAAAGATCGATCGGATCCACATCCAGCGACCAGCGCACCTTGCGCGAGGCGGGGCATTGCGCGAGCGCGATCATCCAGGGGCGTGCCGTGGCGTGCAGGGCCTGTCGGCTCTGCGATTCCAGCAAAAGCTGGCCACGGTGCCGGCCGGCTCGCAATGGCATCGGCGCGGGCATGGGGCCGGCCAGTTGCAGGCCGTGGCTCGTCGGAAGTATCGCGACCGCCTCGGCCAGGAAGCTGTCGACGGCGGCACGTTGCATGGCCTCGGCACGCAGCAGGATCTGGTGGCCGTACGGCGGTAACTGGGCTAGCTGCCGCTCGGTCAGCAGCTCGCGGGCGGCGGTGGCGTAACCCTGGGCGAGCAGTTGGCGCAGCAGCGGGTGATCGGGGTGGTGGGTCTGCAACAGCACCCGGCCGGGTTTCGACGCCCGTCCCGCGCGACCGGCCACCTGCACGACGGTCTGCGCCAGGCGTTCGCTTGCACGGAAATCGAGGCTGTGCAGGCCTTCGTCCACGCCGACAATGGCGACCAGGGTCAGGTTGGGCAGGTCGTGGCCCTTGGCCAGCATCTGCGTGCCGACCAGGATGGTCGGCCTGGCTGTGTCGCGCAGGTTCTGCAGCAGTTGTTCGAAGCTGTCGCGGCGGCGCGTCGTTTCCCGGTCGATGCGCAGGACCGGTACGTCGGGAAAGCGTGCGACGAGTGCCTCCTCCAGTCGCTCGGTGCCCTGACCCTGGGGTTTCAGTTCGCCGGCGCTACAGGCGGGGCAGTGCTCTGGCAAAGGCATCCGCTTATCGCAGTGGTGGCAGATCAGGCTGCGTCGTCCGGCGTGTACGGTCATCGGATGTTCGCAGCGCGGGCACTCGGCGTGCCAGCCGCAGGCATGGCAGAGCAGCACCGGCGCATAGCCCCGGCGGTTGCGGAACACCAGCACCTGCTCGCCGCGCGCCACGGTCTCGGCGACGGCCGCGAGCAGGGTCGGCGAAAGCCCGTGTTCCAGCCGTTGTGCGCGCATGTCGACGATCTGTACCTGCGGTGGTCGCGTGGCACCGGGACGGGCACGCAGATGCAGTGCGCGATAGCGGCCGGCGTCGGCGTTGGCCAGCGACTCCAGCGATGGCGTGCCCGATCCCAGGACTACCGGTATGCCCAATGCCCGTGCACGCACAATGGCCAGGTCCCGTGCGTGGTAGCGGAAGCCGTCCTGTTGCTTGTAGGCGCTGTCGTGTTCTTCATCCACCACGATCAGCCCGGCCTGCGGCAGGGGGGTGAATATCGCCGAACGGGTGCCGAGGATGACCCTCGCTTCGCCCTGGCCGGCACGCAACCAGGCGCGCGCGCGGTCGCCTTCGGAGAGATTGGAATGCAGCACTTCGACCGGGACGCCAAGCCGTTCGCGCAGGCGGCGGACGGTTTGCGGCGCCAGCCCGATCTCCGGCACCAGCAGCAGGGCCTGCCGACCCTGTGCCAGGGCCTTGGCGATCAGGCTCAGGTAGACCTCGGTCTTGCCGCTGCCGGTGACCCCGTCCAGCAGGAACGGCTGGAAGCGACCGAAGGCGGATGCGACCTTGTCGACCGCGGTCTGTTGCTCGCTGCTGAGGGGCGGCCCCGGTGCGGTCGGCGTGGCAGTCGTGACGTGCTGCGCAATGCGCTCGATCAGGCCACTCTCTGCCAGACGACGGGCGGCAGCTCGCCAGCCGGGCAACTGGTCGGTCAAGGTCTCGGCTGCCAGTGGCCCGGTTGCCAGTGCGTTCAACAAGGCCAGACTGCCGCCGCGACGACTGCCGGCATCGATGGCGCTGCGTCCGGCCAGGGTCAGCTGCCATGCCTCGTGGTGGATGGCGGGCAGTGGCTTGTCTTCGCGCAGCGCCAGCGGCAGCGCATTGGCGTAGGCTTCGCCAGGCGCGGCCAGCCAATACTCGGCGGCCCAGGCCAGGCTTTGCATCAGTTCGCTGTCCAGCAATCGCTCGTCGTCGAGGATCCGCAGTGCGGGCTTCAGACGCGCATGGCCGACACTGGAGCCGGAGGCCACTTCGACGATCACCCCGACCATGCGGCTGCGGCCGAATGGCACCAGTACACGGCAGCCGACAGCCGCCTGCCCGTTGGCGGGCGGCAGATAGTCGAACAGGGTGGGCAGGGGGACCGGCAGGGCGACGCGGAGTACGGCTGGCATGCAAACCTCGGAAGGGCTCAGTGTAGCGTGCCGCTGCACGGCGCTGTCAGCATGCAACCAGCTCACTCGGCGGGCGCTTGCCGCCGATAGCTCGTGACGAATTCATGAAAGACCGATAAGTCACTCTGTCTCCGCAGGTTTTCAGCTTATCCACAAAAGCTGTGGATAAGTCTGTGGATGTAACGGGGAGAGCATGTCCCAAGGCGCATGGGGGCGGTCCCGGGGACGGCTTGCGCAAGTTTTAATCATTCATGAATAAGCTTTTCAATCAATGACTTGCATGGGCCATCAAAACAACGTCATGCATGCTTCCAGGGCTTGACAAGCCCGTGTGTCAAGTAGGTTTCGCTGTGCAAAACCCTGGTCCGGAGCGGAGGCTTCCCAGTCATGCAGCCTGGTGTCGAACGATCTCGCCTGGCGCGGCGACGGCGTTCGAACAGCTGTTTGTCAGTGCGCGATGCCAAGTGCTCCGGCGACCAGGAGCACGACCAGCAACAACCAGAAATAAAGCCAGCCGATGAACCAGTACTTCACGACGGTCATCAACCAGCCTTGCCGGTAGATCCGCTTCTGCATCAGCAGCAGATAGACGGGGGCCCATAGCACCAGGATGCGTTCTAGCCAGTTGAACGGGTAGGCCGTCCAGGCGGCATGCGGCTCCAGCCAACCTGCCAGAAGGGCCAGCAGGGTACACAGCAAGAGCCACAGGAACAGAAACGCGTGGCTGTGCAGGGCCACGATCAGGTGCTCCATGTACAGCCGGCGCTTGAACAGATAGAAGAGCTTCAGCAGCAAGGCGAATACCGGCACCAGCACCAGCATGGCACCAGGCAGTTTGCCGAACACGCCGCTGATCATGCGCTCCTTGGCGGCCTCGCTGCTGACGGGATCGCCGTGCTGATAGGTGTGCCAGTTGTCCCTGAGGTGCTGCAGCATGGACGTCAGACGCTGATTGGCGAAGCCGGGCAGCCAGCCGATCTGGATCGGCTTGATCGGATGGTCGAACGATGATGTCTGGTGTCCTTCCGCGGCAACGGAAGACGGCGGCAGGGGCGGAGCGTGCAGTTCGGCCAATCGCCGGTTGGCGGCCTCCAGCAGCTGTTGCTTGGCCTTGGCGGCCTGCGCGAATGTGCTGCTGTCGCCGAAAGTCTGCACGGCATTCAGTGCGTCGAGCTTGTTCTGCAGGATGCTGCGGACGTCGTCGGCATTGCTGGCCTGTGCGAACGCCTGGCCATGGTCGAGCAATACGGTCGTCTGCCGCTGTTCGAAGGTCCGCGATATTTTCTCGTTGGTGACCAGATGCAGCACGAAGAAGGTCAGCAGGCACAGTACGAACATCAGCCGGAACGGCGCGATGTAGCGTACCCGCCGGCCGGCGAAGTATTCGAGTGTGAGGAAGCCGGGTTTCAGGAACAGTGCGGGCAGCGTGTGCAAGATGCGGCTGTCGACGTGCAGCACTGTCTCGACGATCTCCTCGGCGGTGTGGTGCACCGGCTTGAGCACGCTGTGCACGGACTGCCCGCAGTGATGGCAGAACTCGCCCTTGAGCAACTCGCCGCAGTTGGCGCAGTGCAGACCCTCGATCGTCGTCGGCTCCATCATTCCCTTTTCCCCATTGCATGCATGCGACGTGCCGCGCGATCTTGGCACAAGGGGTCCGGCGGAGGCAGCCCTGGACCGCCGGTCGGGTACAATCGCGCAGCTCAAGAGCCGGCTGCCATGACCTCCATTTTTTCCGATCGTACCCGCATGGTGCGCGAGATCGGCGCCACCGTGCGCCTCGCGCTTCCGTTGATGCTGGCCCAGCTTGCCGCGATCGGCAGCAACGTGATCGATGCGATGCTGTCCGGCCACTACAGTGCGCATGTGCTGGGCGCGGTGGCGATCGGTGCCAGCATCTGGTCGCTGGTAGTGGTCAGCGGTATCGGCGTGATGATGTCGGTGCCGCCGTCGGTGTCCCAGCTGGATGGTGCGGGGCGGCGACACGAGATCGGCGCGGTATTCCGTCAGGCGCTGTGGCTGGCGCTGACGCTGGGTTGGCTGCTGTGGTTCGCGGTGCGACATGCCGAACCGCTGATCCAGCTGATCGGGGTGACGCCAACGCTAGACGTGTCGGTGAACGAGTTCCTGCATGCGATCAGCTGGGGAGCGCCGGCGCTGACCTGCTATTTCGCTCTGCGCGGCCTGTCCGAGGGACTCTCGCTGACGCGGCCGTCGATGTACTTCAGCTTCGGCGGGTTGTTCCTGCTGGTGCCGCTGGGTTACGTGTTCATGTTCGGCAAGCTGGGGCTGGCGCCGCAGGGTGCGCGCGGATGCGGCATCGCGA